>JACSRH010000203.1 GCA_014879855.1 Caldilineaceae bacterium
GAACAGGGACAAATTTGACGCAGAGGCGCAAAGGAGCAGAGGCTCGCAGAGGAACAACAGGCAACTATCAGCAAGCACTCTCTGCGTTTCTCTGCGTCTCCGCGCCTCCGCGTCAAAAAAAGGGCTTTTCAAACATTTTCTAAAAGCCCACCGGCGCATGCAGAGACGGATTGAGACGCAGCAGCGTGCTGACATTGGCGCGCAACTGCTGGATGTAGACGCGCAACTCTTCAATCGCCGCGTTGCGCGCCTCGGTGGCCTCTTTGGCCGCTTTGGCGGCAACCTTGCGCTCGTCGATGCAGACAGTCAGGCGGTCAAGCGCAGCCAGCGCCTCCGTCACACGCTCGCTGTCAAAGGTCGCCGCCGCCAACTGGGTGGCATAAGGCTCCTGCTGCGCCGCAGTCAGCACCCGCTCAGCCACCTCCACAAAGGACTCTTTGGCCTGCGGCAGTTTCTCGTCAAGCAGCAAAGACTTGCGCCCCGACGCCAAGTGAATTGCTGTGCGACCGATGCGCCGGAACCCAATATAGGAGGCACGCGCCTGCTGCTCGGCCACCATCTGCCGCTCGGTCGCCGCGATCGCGGCCGTCAGCGCCGTATGGCGCGCGGCCACGCGGTTGGACGCTGCTGTATACAGCAAATCGCCGGCCGCCAGAAAGGCTGGCGTCAGCCCATAGTTGGGCATGAGCAGGCGGAAAGCATCACTGGCTTTCACCAGTCCGTTGCGCATCCGCTGAAAGTCCAACAGCACGTCCAATTGTTTCTGCGATTGCGAGTGAGGGGAGGAGGGCTTATCCTCTGGCGAAGTTTCGCGGTCAGACGCCTCCTCAACCGCCGCCGGGTAGGGGAAGACCCCCGGCGCGGCGCCATTGGGAACGACACTTGTAGAGAGTTTGGTTTCGACCACCATCTGAAGTCTCCTTTCATTATGAAGGCCGCAAAGAAAACGGTAGACCCATGATGTGCCGGAAGAAGACCAATCCTGACTTGGCGAAGACCTTCCCTGGTGCATCCGCACATGACAAGAGAATGAATTCAACCATCACATTATGTTTATGCTAGCATAGAAAGTCTGGCTGCGCTTGTCATGCACAATTTGACGTATCCGATCTTCTGCCAAACGTCAATCCGATAGCCGCCTGATCCGCGCCTCTGCGTCGAGATTTGCCCTTTTTTAAACAGCCTCTCAGTGAGTTGAACATGGCGCCTGACGATTTGGAAACCGTCTCAGGCTTTTTGAAAACCGTCTTCAGCGCTTGAAGAACGATCGGCAACGCCTGGCGCACCGTCTGCCGCGCTTGGAAAATGGTCTTCAGTGCTGGGAAAATCATCTTCAGTGCTTTGGAGATGGTCTTTAGCGCCTGGAACATGTGCTTCAGCGCTTTGGAAACCGTTTTCAAGGCTTGGAAAACCTTCTTCAGTGCCTGGAAGGCGCTCTTCAACGTCTGGGAAATCATGTTTAGCGCTTGGAAGGCCGTCTTCAGCGATGCAGAAATCGTCTTCAGCGTGTGGAAGGCTGTCTTTCGCACTTGGAAAGACCGCTTCGGCGCGTAGTGATGTGGGCGAAACGGAAAGGGCGAAGCAATGGGGGTGGCCGCGACCGGCGCGCGGCGCAAGCAGGCAGTGGGCGTTTCGTACAATCGCAACGCGCGTAGTATGCTACACACAGACGCCTGACGCACCCTCGCAGCTCTTCCTGACAGCGGAGAGGGCATGAACCGTTTGACTCCATTGCTTACCATTCTCTTCGTGCTGATCACCTTGTACGGCTTTGTCGTGCTGGCGGCTTTTCTGTTGCAGCGGCAGCTTCTTTATTTTCCCAACTCCGATCCGCCGCCCGCGGCGCAGCTTGCGGCCGCGGGGCTAACCACCTGGCCTGCTGGCGAAGTTGCCTACCGCGGCTTTGTCAGCCGCACGCCGCCGTTCCCCACCAGGGGTGCAGTGATCGTTTTTCATGGCAATGCCGGCGCGGCGTGGCAGCGCAGCTATTACGTCGATGCCTTGCAGCCGCTCGGCTACCGCGTGATCCTGGCGGAATATCCCGGCTATGGCGGGCGCGCTGGCCGCCCCAGCGAAGCCGCGCTGGTGGCAGATGCGCAGGCGACGCTGCGCCGCGCCTACGCGGAATTCGGCGCGCCGATCTACCTCTGGGGCGAGTCGTTGGGCAGTGGCGTGGCCGCGGCGGTGGCCGCGGCGCCGGTCGCACCGGTGGAGGGTCTTGTGCTGCTCACGCCGTGGGACAATCTACCCGATCTGGCGCAGAGCCTCTACCCTTTCCTGCCGGTGCGCTTCTTGCTGCGCGACCGCTACGACAGCGTGCGCGCGCTGGCCGCCTTCACACAGCCGGTCGCTGTGGTGATCGCCGAGCGCGACGAGATCATTCCGCCGGCGCGTGCGGAGCGGCTGTATGCCTCCCTCGCCGCGCCCAAACAGCGGTGGATCCTGCCTGACGCGGGTCACAACACCTGGCCCACGAACCCGGCGCACCCATGGTGGCGCGCGGTGATGAAGTTTCTGACGGCTGAAAAATAGCCTGTGCTTTGCGCCTCTCTGCGTTAAGAAGTTATTTTCAAGTCAGTTTCTCAGGTAGAGCCGGTGGGGGAGACGGTTGCAATCCACCGTCTTTACCGCCGCACTTCCTCCACGATCAGCCCGTCGGCAATCGTCACGGTGCGGTGCACCAGGCGCGCCAGCTCGTCGTCGTGCGTGACCATCACGATGGTTTTGCCAGCCGCGGCCAGCGAGCCAAAGAGGTCGAAGACGATCTCAGCGTTGCGCGTATCGAGGTTGCCGGTCGGCTCGTCCGCGACGAGGATGGGCGGGTCATTGGCGAGCGCACGGGCAATGGCTGCGCGCTGCGCCTCCCCGGCCGAGAGCACCGCGGGAAACTTGGACGCGTCGCGCGCCATGTCCATCTGCTCCAACAAGAACATCGCGCGCGCCACCCGCTCGCTCAAACCATACTTTCCCGCCAGATCCATCGGGATCATCACATTTTCGATGACGGAAAGCGTCGGCAACAACTGGAAGAACTGGAAGATGATGCCCATGGTCTGACCACGCCACTCCGCCATCTGGCCTTCATTTAAATGGCGGATGGGGGTGTCCGCGACGATCACTTCGCCGTCAGTGGGGTGGTCGATGCCGGTGAACATGTTGATCAGCGTCGATTTGCCGCTGCCCGACTTGCCGACCACAGCCAGAAACTCGCCGCGCGCGACGGCCAGGTCAATACCTTTAAGTGCGGTGAAAGGGCCTGCTGGCGTTTCGTAGACCTTGACCACATTGCGCAAGTCAATGATGGCGTTGCTTCCCATTGCCGCGCCATCATCTGCGCCGCGGTGGGCGCGGCTGCCTGCCCCATTGACGCGGCCGCGCACCGGCGCGGCGCGGTTACGCCCCCATTTCAGCAACATGGCTCTGTTCCTCCTGCGCGTCCGTCAGCCGCCTGTCCTCGACGATCAGACCATCTTCAATGCGCAGCGTACGCGAAACGCGTGACGCCAGCTCGCGGTCGTGCGTCGCCATAAAAAGAGTCTTGCCCGCGTCCACCAGGCGCTGGAAAACGGCAAAGACCGCGTCCGCGGTGCGTGAATCGAGGCTGCCGGTCGGTTCGTCCGCGGCCAGGAACGCGGGATCGTTGGCCAGGGCGCGGGCAATGGCGACGCGTTGGCGCTGGCCGCCGGAGACCGCGGAGGGCAACTTGTCGGCGTGCTCGGCAATCTCCACCGCGGCCAGCAGGTCACGCGCCCGTGCATACTGCTGACGGGACGTTCCATAGAGGCCGGCAAAGTCCATGGGCAGCATGACGTTCTGCGCGCAGGTGAGCATCGGCATGAGTTGGAAGGACTGAAAGACAACGCCCACCTCGCGACCGCGCCATTGGGTCAGCTTGCCCTCACTCATGCGGTGGATCGCCTTGTTCTGGATCCAGATTTCGCCCGCGGTCGGCCGGTCAATGCCGGTGAGCATGTTGATCAGCGTCGATTTCCCCGCGCCGGATCGACCTAGCAGGGCGACAAATTCGCCGGGCCAGATTTCGAGATCAATTCCCTTCAGCGCATAGAAATCACCCGCGGGGGTGCGATAGGCTTTTTGGAGATTTTTGAGCACGATCAGCGGTGCATCGCCGCGGGCGTCACGCTTATTCATAGGCCAGCACCTCGCGGATCGTCAGCCGCACTGCACCGCGCGCCGGGCCTAAGCTGGCGATGACAGCCAGCACGAGCAGCGCAAAGAACCAGAGAATGGCCGCGGACAAGGCGTAGGTGAATGAGAGCGGCGTATCCAGCAGCGCCAAACCGATCTCCTCACTCATGATGCGCGCCACGGGAAAGGAGAGCGCAAAGCCAATGACCCAACTGAACGCGGCGATCACCAGCCCCTCCAGCAGCACGATGCGTCGAATCGCGGCGTTGGAGGCGCCGATCGCACGCAGCACGCCGATCTCCCGAATCCGCTCCAGCATGTTGATGCCCATCGTCGTCGACAGGCCGAGACTGCCCACCACACCCAACAGCACGGCGTTGAGGATGAGAAAACCGACAATGATGTCGAACATCAGGCCATTCTGCGCGTTGAGCGTCTGAGAGCTGTGCGTCGCACGCACAGCATAGCCCAATTTCTCGAAATGACGCAGCAACGTTGCCTCCATGGTCGTCTGCCCCAGCAGATCGTGCGCTTCGGTGATGAACTGCACACTGTTGGCGCGCCCAGGGATGCGGTTTTCATAGCCAAAGACTTGCTGGTTCATGTAGATTTTTGGTCCTTGCGCGTCGGCGCCGACCATGCCGACCACCTGCCACGGTCGTTCGCGGCCATCCATTTTCAGCGTGATGGTGTCGCCGACCGCGACGTCGCGTTCATCCTTGGCGACCGTGGCATTGAGGACCACCGCGTATTCATCGTCAGCGCGCAGCCAGCGGCCAGCCTGCAGGATCGGATCGACCATGTCCGACCCTTCGGGCAGGCCGATGACCTGGTAGCGATTGCTTTCTGTGTCGTCGGCGCGGATGCGGCTGGCGCTGCCGCTTGCCCAGAACTCCACGTCGACCACGCCGGGTGCGGTTAAGGCAGCGGACTCCAGACGTGCAATACGATGTGGCTCCTGGAGTTGCACCTGCACGTCATATTGGTGATAGCGCAGAAAGTCTTCCTGGGTCGTGTTGACCGAGATGCGCACCGAGATCACAGCAATAAAGAGCGACGTGCCCAGGATCATGACGATCATCGTACGCAGCAGGCGGCCTTTGTGGCGCAACGTGTTGCGGATGGAGAGCAACAGCGGTCGTTGCAGCCAGCGTTTGGGCAGCCGCGCCAGCATCCGGTCGAAGAAGCCCGCGCCAGACGCACCGGACTGCATGTTCAGCGCGTTGAGTGCGGCATAGGTCGTGATACGCGTACCCTGCAAAACAGGGAAAATGCCGGCCAGTACAGGAATGAAGACGCCAATCGAGACCATCACGCCATAAACCCACAGCGGCAGCGCCAGACTGTCCGGGCGCAGATTGACCAGATCTACGATCAAGTCGGTCATCAAATACTGGGCGGTCAGCACGGCCAGCGGAATGGCAACCGCAAAGGCAATGACGCCGTAGACCAGCACCAACGAGAGATACATGGCGATCATCTGCCCACGACTGGCGCCCACCAATTTCATGATGCCGATCTGGTTGACCTGCTGGGCGATCAGCGCCGAGATGGTGTTGATGACGAGGAACGCCGACAGCAGCAGGATGATCCAGCCAAAAAAAGAGAGGATCATCACGGCTGTATTGACGATCGACTCGATGATCGACTTGCCAACGATCGTTCTGCCAGCGATGGTGCGCCCGCTCTTTTCGATGCGCTCTTCCACGGCATCGACAATTTCCCGCGCACGCTGTGTTTCGATGGCTTGCGGGTCGAGACGCAGGCGCATCTCGGTAAACAGCGGGCTTCCCCCCAGATATTCCATGCCGTCAGGCGTCACCGCGCCGAAAGTGAAGCCGGTGATCTCCGGGCTTGGATAGGTAGGATTGTGCATCAGGCCGGTCACGACGAAACGCTTCTGCGTGTCGTCCGGCAGCTCGATCGTGATGGCGTCGCCGATCACGGCGTTCACATAGGGTAGGCCCATGTGCTCCAGCATGATCTCGTCCTTCTTGTCGGGCCAGCGCCCTTCGACCAAGGGATAGCTGTCCACGCGCATGTTGGCAAAATCGTCCACCGCGACAAGTTCGATGCTGCGGCGGAGTTCCGCATCGACCGCCACCCGCGCGCGCAGCGATTCGCGCGCCTCCGCCGCGACCACACCCGGCACATCGGTCTGGACGCGTTCGGCCAGTTTTGCATCGAAGGGTTGTGTAAAGACAATGGCGTTGGCCAATTGTGCGTCGTCGCGGTCGTTGTGAAACTCGCGCAGCATCAGCGTCTGCGCCGCCAAAATGCTGCCAACGGCATAGACGCCCACGGCCACCGCCAGCGACACGATCAACGTGCGCATGCGATGGCTCCACAGATCACTGATAACTTTGTACCACCGTGTTCGGATCATAGCTCCACAAATTTAGGCAGCAGTTGCTGCTTCACCTGTTGAAAGATTTCCTTGCCTGCATAACGCACAGCGTCATTCAAGCAATCCTGTTATAATGCCATATCCTGCCGCTTTTGTTCGAGTCGGCGTCCCTGTTGAGCATATCATTTCCACAAAATTTCGACTGTAGGGGTGCAAATGATCCGTAGCTGATTTCCGATCTTTGCGCAGAAGACCTTTCCCAACAGTGGTTCCAAAGGCGCTTGCAGTCGACGTGCGCCAGGCGTATCAGGGTTAGCTCGATGTGGGCCCTCCTGTTTCTTCTCTGCGCGCCTCTGCCCCTCCGCGCCTCTGCGTCGAGATTTGCTCTTTTCAAACAGTGTCCATGCCCCTGCGGCGCACAATCGAACATGAAAATGCCTTTGCGCCTCTGCTTC
>JACSRH010000212.1 GCA_014879855.1 Caldilineaceae bacterium
TCCACAGCCCCACGCGCACGCTGTCGGGCTGGTAGATGAGGTCGAACGCCACGACGCCTGCCGGAATCGGAATGCCCAGCAAAGTGAGATCGGCGCGCAGCGGCGCCAGCGGCGGCGCACCCACGTTCTTCGGCCATTGTCTGGCGACAATGCGCCAGCCCGGCATCCAGTTTTCACTGACCACCAGCAGGCCAGGCGTCTCGCTCTCCACCCTCAACGCAAGCCGTCCCGGCGCAAGCTGGGTCAGTTGCACGCTGGCTGGCGCCAACAATGAAGATGGTTTTTCTCTGCGAATCTCTGCGTCTCCGCGTCTCTGCGTCAAATCTCCTTCCAAATCAGCCTGCGACGGCAGGATCGCCTGTCGCTCCAGGTCGAAGGTATGGTCGCCCAACAATCGCGCCGCCTCCTCATCTTCGGCGAAGATTGCTTCCGGCGCGACCCACGCACGCGGGTTGGACGCCGCCAGCCGGTGCAGATAGGTGGCGTCGGTGCTTTGCGGGAATTCAGCCAGCAGTGTAGACCGCGTGAACAGCTCGCGGCGCCAGGTCAGGACATGGGTGACGCCGGTCAGCCGCCACATGCGGTCGAGCGGGAACTCGTCAAAGAGCCGCGCGTAGCGCGCCAGGCGCAGCGGACTGGATCCCCACACGTCTTCGACGCCCACGCGCATGGCGTAATCCTCGTAGGTGCGGAATTCATTGTACACACGTCCGCCCGCGACGCTTCCTCCTGAATCTTCTCCGCGAACCTCTGCCTCTCCGCGTTTCTGCGCCGAAAATGCCCCGGACCCCGCGGCCGCTTGCACGGCTTCCACCTCCGGCGCCAGGAGCACCTTGCGCGCGGGGCTGAATGAATCCAGGTTGGTTTGAAAATTGGCCCAGAAAAGATTGGCGAACACTAGCAGACCCAGCAACACTGTCCGTTCCCGGCTCCAGCCGGGGAGACGCAGCAACAGCGCAAAGCCGGCTGCCAGCCCTATTGCCAGCGCCGCCAACAGCAGAAAACGTCCCTGTCCGATCGCCGTCTGGCCGGGAAGTTGCCAGAGCAGACCGAATAGATAGACCCCGCCGATCACCAAACCCGCGTAGAGCGTTGCCAGCCAGGAGCGTATGGTCATCGGCAACAGGCGCACGGCCAATACACCGTACCCGGCCAACACGCTCAACCCGAACGCTGCCAGGAACGCGGCGCGCTCCTGCCCGCGGAAGAGATCAAAGCCCGGCGCCCAACGATAGAAGAGTGGGTAGAGAAACGCGTTGTCGCCGAAGGAAAGCAGCAACGCCAACAGCGCCAGCGCCAGAAAGAAGAACACGCCGCCGCGCGGCGCCAGGCTGGTGCGTCTCTCCACGGCCATCACAACCGGCTGCCAGTGCTCGCGCTGTACAGCCGCGCCGACCGCAATAAACGCCAGCCCCAGCCCGATCACGCCGATGTAGAGCGGCGAGTAAGCGGTCAATACGCCAGACAGCAGCAGTTGCCAGACATCCTGCAACGGGAAGCCGCCGCTGACATAGGCATAATCCACCGCGGCGCGCACGCTGAGCTGCGCAAACTCCACGCTGGGCAAGAGCTGCGCCGCGCTCAGTCCCAAGAACGTCGCCAACGCCAGCCCCGCGCCGAGGACTGCCACGACCACATTGCCCGCTCCGCGCAAAGTCCGCGCTTGCGACCCCAGCAGCACGAGCAGCCACGCCCCGGACGCGTAGCCAATATAGAGAAAAGTCTGCGTGTGGCCAGCCAGCAGGCTGACCGCGCCGGCAATGCCGGTTGCCAGCCACCATCCCCAGCGACGGGGCGATGCGACCGCGTGGCTCATCGACCACAGGATCAACGGCAGCCAGATCGCGGTGCGCAGGATGGCAAGCTGCACCGGCGGGTAGCCGGTCAGGTAGCCGGAGAAAGCGAAGCAGATGCCGGCCATCAACCCCGCATCATGACGTTGAGTCAATCGCCGCACCAGCAAATAGGTGAACCAACCGCCCAGCGCTATCTGCAGCATCGCTTCGATCTGCAGGAAATAAAGCCGTGCAGCCGCGCCTGAAAGCGGCAGCGTCACAGCCAGCAGCAGCGTGCTGAGAGGGTAGAACACGCCTGCTTGCACGTCAGCCAGAAAAGGATGGCCGCTATAGGTGTAAGGGTTCCACAGCGGCAGCCTCCCTGCAAGCATTTCCTGTTGATAAAACAGGCTGAATGGCAGGAAATGGTGTGTGAAGTCGCCGTCGGGGAAAGTGCGCAGTCCCAGCAGCACCGGCGCGTAGAAGAACGCCGTCAATCCCAGCAGCACCAACAGCGCCCGTGCTGCGCGTCGGCGATACTGTCGCTGCGCGCTGTCTGCATCGGCGGCGCGTGTGCGGCTTTGTGGTTCGGATAAGCATTCAGGCGGGATCGAGTCGCGCACGCCATTCTCCTGCACGCGATCAGCGCGGCTTCACCACACGCACGGCCCCCAACGAGACGAAGTCCGGCCCGTCGATCGTGATCAGGCGCGCGCCGCCATCGTCGGGGTTGTAGAGGCCGGCGATCAGCAGATAATCGCCTTCGGGCGTGTTTTCGGGCACAAGGAGCCCCGCGCGCTCAATCAATAGCTCGCGCGCGGGCAGCGCGCTGAAAGTTGCATAGTTGTCGGTGGGTGCGGTGTCGAGTTGCGCCAGTGGGATATTCTGGCTGCTGAGCAATTGGACAAACCAGCGCAGATTCTGGTCGGTGGGCGCTTCGAGCCGGTATTGAATATCGATAGGAATGGGCTTACCCGCGGCCGCGACCGATGGCGCACGCACGGACGTAACGGTGACTTGCTCGGCGCGGCGGCCCAGCAGCGCATTGCCGATCGGGCGCGCTTCGATTCCTGAGAGCCGAACCTCGGTGGCGTATTGCAGCAGCCGATAATCTTCGAACCAATCGTCCGTGGCCTTGTAGGCATGATCGGCCAGCCAACGCTCCAACGTGTTATCGGGGTCATTCGGTTGCACGCCGCTGGTGACAAACCAGAGGCGGTCGCTGTTGGTCAAGGCGCGCGCCAGCACCATTTCCGCCTCAGGATGGTTCATGCTGTCCGAGGCATAACCAAAGGTGCGAATATCGGTCTGGCACTCGCCGGGCATCCAATTCATGGGAATGTGATAGGCCGCGGGCGCCACGTTGACAAATGCATCGGTTGCCGTAGCAACGCTGCACAAGTTGTGCAGGATGGCGCGATAGCCGATGCCCTCCTCGCCATAAGTTGGATCGCGGCCCACTTCGCCGATCCAGGTCGCCATCAGCAGCGCCGGCGCCAGCACGACGAGCGTCAGCATGGGCGCGCTGACGCGGCCAGGCGCGTGGCTGATTGTGGCATCGTCCGGCTGATCGGCAATGCGCCACCAAACAATCAAGCCGCCCACGAGCGTAATGATGGCGGCGCCGCCGATCAGCGCCACCAGCCACAGCACGGTTCCGTCCGCCCACAGCCACGCCAGGTCGCTGTTTGCCCGTAAATCTTGCGCCATGAGTTTGAATTGGCCGAATACGGGGCTGTTCAGCAGATCCATCAGGCTCTGCGCGGGGGGGCCGTAAAGCAGTGGGTCTTCCCAGTCAGTGGGGTACAGGCCGCGCAGCAGGATTTCGTAATTGACAAAATTTACGCTCACCGCGCCGACTTGCACGACAAAGGAGATCGCGGCCATGACGAGCGTCAGCCACGCCAGCGGCGACAGCGCCGGCAAGTGGAAGCTTCGGCGCGCGGAAAATGCGCGCCGTACGCCAATTCTCCTGTGCTCCTTGTCGCCTTGTCTGCTTACTGCCGATTCCACCACCGGCGCCAGCACCAGCACCCACAGCGGCGTCATCGGCGTGAGGAAGCGCGGCCCCCAGGCAAAACCGCCCCACCACATCCACCACAGGCTGTACATGCCGACCAGCACGGCGCTGAGCAAGGCGATCAGGATGCCTTCGCTGCGATGCCGGCGGATAAAAGGCGCAAAGGCGGCGACGCTGGCCACGAACAGCGGTGTGTGCCAGAAAACGCCGCGATAAGGGCTGAAGAGTTGGCCCCACAGCCCGGCGAGCAACGGGGTGGTGAAGCCTTCGCCGCTGTCGAAGTGATAGCCAGTTTCGAGCGGGCTGCCAAAACGTACAAAGTTATAGAGCGCCAGCAGTGCAACCGCCAGCACGATCGGCGTTATAAACGCTGTGATGTCGGCCAGCAGACCCATAAGTGTGAATCCTGGGGCTTGCGGCGTCTGCCGCCGGCGCAAGCCCCAGCCGGCCAGCCACCAGCCGCCGAAGATCGCAACCAAGAGCGTGTGCGCAGTGACGGTGGTGATGGCAACGGCTGCGCCGCTCCCGGCCAGCGCCATCCACCACCAGCCGCCGGCCCGCCGCCATACCGCCATGCCGTAGAAAATGAGCAGCAGACTGAACGCGCTCAGCGGTTCGCCGAAAAACTGGTTCGCATACGGCCAGGCAATGGTCGTCAGACCAAAGAGCAGACCGAGCGTCATGCCGGTGCGGTCGCTGTAACCGAGCTGGCGCGCGGTCAACCACAACAGCGCGGCTGTCACCGCGGTCACGATGCCGTTCCAAAGCAGCGTCGCCTGGAGCTGGCCGATGCTTATATTCAATTCAGCAATGATGTGCAGCAAAAGATACCAGGGGGCGGCAAAGAAGGCTGGCGCCGGCCCTTTCTTGCTGTAGACATCGCCGTCAGGCCCAAACGCGCCGAGCACTTCGCCGGGACTGTTGACCCATTGCGACCACGCGATGGCGTTGGTGTCCACCGCGCCTCGCAGCGCCTGCGACTCAGTAACGGCAAAGAGGCTGACTTCGTCGATGATATGAAACCGCCCGGAATTGGAAAGCGTGTAAACGCTCACCAGCAGGGCGATCAGGAGTAGGAATCCAAAAACACGAACTCGTTGCATGAATCATCTCAGCGCGCCAGGCGCAGTCGAGTTGGACAAGGCAACACGTCGGGTTGATGGCCCGACTTACGCATGGCTGCAAGAGTGACGCGGGTCGTTGACGCAACCGATCGGGCGACCAGCCCAACCGACGAACAGCCGCGTCCAAAGGTTAGTGGTGAGTCATTGTGTGGCGCAATCCATAAAAACGCAGGTGCAACACAGCCGCTGTGTATTGTTGGAAAATCGACCAGAAGCCGGTTTTGCTGTCGCCATGCCGGCGCAGAATATAGAAGACTGGCACTTCCAGAATCTTCCAATTCTGTCGCCAGGCCGCCAACAGAAGGCGAATAAAATAATCGCCATACCCGTAAAAGATGGCGGGAAAAAGCGGCGCCAGCGAATAGAGTCGCTCGCGGCGAATTGCAAAATAGCCGCTCAGATTATCCTGGATCTGGGTCTGGAAGAGGGCGCGAATGAAAACATTATACAACTGGCTGAAATGATAGCGGAGGCGATCTTCCATGCCACCGCGCATGACAAAGCGGCTGCCAATGACCAGGTCGTAATAGCGCAGCAAATCCACCATCTGCGGGATCAGCGCCGGGTCATGGTTGAAGTCGGTGTCCATGACGACCAGCGTGCGCCCCTGCGCCGCAATCAGCCCGTCGCGGATGGAATTCGCCAGTCCCTTTTGCTGTGTCCGCACAAACAGGCGCACCGTCGTGTGCTCCTCACCGGGAAGCTGGCCTTCACCATGTGCGTCGATGTTGTAGCGCTGGCGCACGACTTCCGCGGTGCCGTCCGGGCTGTTGTCGTCCACAACCAGCACTTCGTAGACATAGCCCCCCGGTGCGACCTCACGGCGGATGGCGTCGATCAGGTCGCAGATGTTGTCGCGCTCGTTATAGGTGGGCAGGACGACGGAAACGTCGATGGCGCGCGGCGCCTGTTGGGTAGTTGATCTTTGCGTAGTCACAAAAAGAGATTGTACAGAAGAAATGCTCAAAACCGGAAACAGCATGGCTCCGCCGAACGTGTTTGTGGATGCCGAAGTTGTTGGCGATGCTGAAGCTTCAAGCACCCAGCGATCGGATAATTCCGCAAATGTACGCCACTTGATCATCGGTCAGCGACGGCGAGCTGGGCAGGTTCAGCCCGCACCGGCTTAAATGCAGCGCCACCGGACGCGGCGCATCGCTGCAATAGGGCGGCAGAGCGTCAAGCGGGTGGAAAAAAGGGCGGCTGTCGATGCCGTGCGCACGCAGCGCCGGGATCAGATCGTCGCGGGTGAGCGCAAAGGGGGGGTCGACCAGCAACGACGCCATCCAGTAGATATTGGTGTAGCCCGGCTGCTCCGCGGCAAAGGTGATGCCGGAAATGTCGGCCAACCCCTCGCGATAGCGCGCCGCGATCTCCCGCTTGCGACGAATGAAGTGATGGATGCGCTCCATTTGCGCCACGCCTACTGCCGCCTGCAAATTGGTCATCCGGTAGTTGAAGCCCACCTCGTCATGCCAATAGCGGCGATGCGGAGGCATGGCGTGGTCGCGCAACATGCGGCAGCGAGCCGCGAGCGCGTCGTCGTCCGTCGTCACCATGCCGCCTTCCCCCGTGGTGATGACCTTATTGGCGTAGAAGCTGAAGGTGGCGACGCGTCCCCACCCGCCCACACACCGGCCATCGATGGCGGCCCCATGCGCCTCCGCGGCATCTTCGACGAGCCAAAGCCCTTGCTCGTCGGCCAGCGCCTGCAGTTCGCGCATAGGCGCGGGATGGCCGTAAAGATGCACCGGCAGGATCGCGCGCGTGCGCGGCGTGATGCGCTTGCGCACATCGTGGGGGTCAATGCACCACGTCACCGCGTCCACGTCGGCAAAGACCGGTGTGGCGCCTGTGTACTGCACCGCGTTGGCGGTGGCGATAAAGGTGAGGCTGGGGGCAATCACTTCGTCGCCGGGGCCGATGCCCAGCGCGTGCAAAGCCAGATGCAGGGCGACGGTGCCGTTGCTTACGCTCACCGCATGGCGCACACCACAAAAGCGCGCAAAATCCTGCTCAAAGCGCGCCACATAGCTGCCCAGGCTGCTGATCCAGCCGCTGCGCACCGCGTCGAGTACATATTTCTCCTCGCGGCCGTCCAGCACGGGTGTGTAGACCGGGATAAAATCGGGCGGGCGCTCAGATTCCTGTGTCTCCAGATATGGAAAAAGCGATAGTTGCTGGATCATGATTCGTCCTGTTTTACCTCTATCTCCACTGTTCCCAACTCCGGCTCAATGCCCGCGGGGTTGCCGGCCGCGTCGATCCAGGTCAGTGGCTCCAAACTATCGGCATCATAGACCAGGACGCGCACGGCGTAGCTTCCCGGCGCGAGAGCTTCAGGGAGAGTGAGCATGTAAACGCCGAGCGGGCGATCCTCCGGCTGCCATTGATCCGGCGCACGGTGGCGGTCGTTGAGCAGCCGCTCGTCTGCCTGCGCCAGACGATTGCCGCTCGCGTCATGCAGGGCGACGCGCGCTTTGAGCGGACGGTCGCTGGCGCTGCCCGGCACGCGCTGCCAGCGCAGCACCACGGGCAGGGGCTCGCCCGGCGTCAACGGCGTTGCCGGCAGCGACGCTTCGAGCAACTGCACCGCCTGCTCGAATTGGAAATTTACTGGTTGCAGCGCCGGCGCCAGTTCAAAGTGCGTAGGCGGCGCCAACTCCCACCAATCGATGGCATAGCCTTGGAACCACTGCTCCCCCGCGTGGCGACCGTACTTGTCGAGCAAGAAGTGGACGGCCCGCCGTGGGTCGGTGTCGCTTTCGTACCATTGCACCCAGAAGACGCGTCGCGCCGCGCCCGCCGCTTCCGTCAACGACTGGTCAAGCGTGTTGATATCGACGAACAGGTAGCGCGCGGCCGGCGTTTCACCTGGGGGTGTGGGCGCGGCCGCGTCAAGCGTGTAGGGTTGATAGTAGAAGCCGAACGGGTACTTCTGGTCGACAAAAATCACATCTCCCGGCTGCGTGTTGGCGCGCAGCCAATCCGTCACCTCGGCAATGTGCTCACGATCATAGCGGCTGTCGTAGAGGTCGGCCTGCGCGGCCTGCGCCAGCCCGATTGCCAGCGCAATCAGCAGCAGGTAAGGCAAGAAGCGCCGCCAGCGTGCAAACCCGGCCAGTCCCGTCGCGATTAAAGTATAAAGCGCGGGCGTGACAAAACTTGCATAACGCACATTGAACGCATTGCGATCCAGCACGGCCACATAATAAAGCGCCAGCCCTCCGAAAAGCCAGGTGAGGGTGAAGAGGAGTGGGGAGACAAAAAGATTGGGAGATGGGGAGATGGGGAGATGGGGAGATGGGAGATGGGGAGATTGGAGATGGGGAGATGGGAGATGGGGAGATTGGAGATTGGAGATCGTTTCCTTGGCGCCAAGTTTCGTGCTCCCCACCACCAGGCCCACCACGACGACGGCCAGCACTCCCCACAACCAGACGTCACCCGCGCCGCCGAGCAGCGCTGGGTCGTAGGCATAGCCACCGACGTACGCCTGCCAGTTCTGGCGCAAATATTCACCGGCAGTGACGATAGCGATATTGGGATTCTCGTATTCTGGTATCTGGCGCAAGGCAATGGGCGCGATGGGCAGGACGAGCATCGTCATCAGCAGACCGTGCGCCAGCACCACGCCCACTTCACGCCAGCGCGCGGGCCGGAGCAACGCCCAGACCCCCCACCATCCATACCATGCCACGAGGACAAAGGCCGCGTTGTAGTGAGTCAGCAGCGCTGCGCTCGAAAATAAGACGAACAAGAGCGACGGTTTGCTGAACAGGCTATGCTGCGCATCGCGGCGGCGCGCAAGCTGATCCAGAAAGAGCACCGCGGCCGCGGTCAGCAGGGCGAACCCCAGCGCGTACATGCGCGCTTCCTGACTTTCGGCCAGCCAGAAGGGCGACAACGCACCGATCCCTGCCGCCAGCAGCCCGGCAGTGACGCCGCCCACGCGCCGTCCCAGCGCCAGCAGCAAGGCAACGCCGATGACGCCGGCAAAGACGCTCAGCAGCCTGGTGAAAAACGCCAGCAGCGCCGGCGGCTGTCCAATGGCGATGCCAAACAGCAGACCCCAGCCATGCAGCAGCCAGTAGTAAAAGGGTGGTTGAATGTCCAGTTCGGGAGCGGTGGCGATGTGCAGCAGTGGTCGCAGCGCCACATCGATGTTGCGCGCTTCGTCCCACCAGATGTCCTGGCGGGTCAGCTCGTGAAGCCGAATTGCAAAGGCGCCAAGCAAAACCGCGATCAGCGCCAGTCGCAGCCATGTCGAGGCCGCGGGCGTGCGGCGGTCAGCGGAAAGATGCATATCTGCGCCATTGTAGCGCAGAGCGGCATACTTTAGAAACGCAGACTCCTTTATGCATTTACTTTTTCTGCTGTAAAGTCGGGATTTTCCCACAAGATCAGCGTTGCCCAGTTATCGGAGGCGCTGTCCTCAATGTAATTCTGGAGCAGATTGCGCACGACGAACCCTTCTTTTAATTGAAAGCTCAGGGTTGGATCCTTCAGCTCGCCGGCCACGACCTTGTCCACGTAGGCGCGCGCACACATCTGATGCTTGTAGCGTGCAAAACCGGGCAGCAAGCCACCCGCCACGATCCCGCGCTTGTTGTGGCTGCGCACCAGCGCCTTGCGCGCCTGGTAGATCATTTTGCCGATGCTGCGTCCGCGATAGTCCGGATGGACGCTGATGTCGGCGCCGTAGTAATAGGGGCCGTCCGGGTTGTGATTGCGGAAATAAAAGTTGTCACAGAACTCGGTGAAGGTATGCGTTGGCTGATCGAAGTCGAAATCACAGAAAAAGCCCGACCCTTGCCCGATCACGCGTTCGCCATCGAGTACGACGATCTGGCCTGCGGCAAAATGCGTGTATTGGCTGGCAAAGTGCTCCGTGCGCATCAGTTCTTGGACGCCGAGGG
Organism: Caldilineaceae bacterium; assembly: GCA_014879855.1. Taxonomy (GTDB): domain Bacteria; phylum Chloroflexota; class Anaerolineae; order Caldilineales; family Caldilineaceae; genus Caldilinea. The sequence goes on from JACSRH010000212.1 coordinate 9,839, forward strand.
TCGGATAAATGAGCCGCTGCAACGCTTCGAGCTGCACAAAATGTTCAGGTGCGATGGTGGAAATCGTGTAGTGTGTCATAACATTAACCTCAGAAGAGCTTTGGCTGCACATCCTCCGCCGGCAGGCCGCGTGCTTCGGGGAGCGGGTAGCCGTGCTCAACCAGCCAGGCGCGATCAGGGCCGGACCAGCGCACACTGGCGAGATCCATGCGTCCTTCGGCGTCCAGTTCGATGCCCTCTTCGCGCAAGCGCTGGCGTTGCAGTTCCGTCCCCCAGTGATCCGCGCGCGGGCTGACCTTGCCCTGCGCGTTGACGACGCGCTGCCAGGGAACGTCATCCGGGCAGGCGGCCATGGCGTAGCCGACCCTGCGCGCGGTGCAGCCGCCCGTGATTTCGGCGATCTGGCCGTAGGTCGCGACCTGGCCAGGCGGGATCCGCCGCACCACCGCATAGATGCGTGCATAGAGCGGCGCACGTTCACCCGGCGGGATGTCGCGGCCAAAGTCTGACTTCTTACCCTGACTATCCTTTTTGTTCATGCGGATTCACCGGCTGGCCTGCCGTCCTCCAGATCACGCCATCGTTCTGTACGCTGATGAATGGAGTATAGCCGAAAGGCCAGCAGCGCAAGAAACAGAAGCCGTGGCTGTGTTACGCAGCGTCACCCTCATGCCTCATCACCACCAACCGGCGAGGCTCACCTGTCACGAGGGCGATCATGTGCAGGAGCGTATTGCCGATCCAGGAGATGCCGCGCAGCGAGCGCGGCATTTCTGCGCGCGCCAATGGGCGGAACCCGAATGATAGGTAATAACGCTCGTTGTGGTCGGCGCAGTAGAGATAGAGCGGGGTCGGCGTCAGCGAAATGATGGTCGTCACGATCGCACCGCCGATGCCCGCACCCTGACGATCCGGCGCCACGGCAATCGAGGCCAGCTCGCGCACGCCGTCGCCGTGCAGCTTGACTTGGCCCGTCCCGACCATGCGGCCGTCTGCGTCGGCCACGATAAAGCGGCGCCAGTCCAGCCCCAACGGGTTGAGGCCCGCCTGGCGGATCAGCGCGGTGATGGCCGGCTGGTCGGCGGCGGTGGCTCTTCTGAGGATCGTCGCTGTCATGCTGGAAAGCTTCCTTTGCTAAGCTGGTTGCTACCGCGGCGCTGGCACGCTTGCCACAATGCGCTGCATCACGGCGTCGGCATCCAGCCCCTCGATCTCCGCTTCCGGGCGCAGGATGATGCGATGGCGATAGATCGGCAACAGCACGGCTTTGACATCGTCGGGCGTCACGTAGGCGCGGCCTTGCAGCGCCGCGTAGGTCTTGGCGGTGAGCAGCGTAGCGATGGCGGCGCGCGGGCTGCCGCCCAGGATCAGATCGGGGCTGCGCCGCGTGGCGTTGGCGATCTGCGTGATATAGCCAAAGATGCCCTCCTCCACAACGATCGCCTGGATCGCGGCGCGGATCGCCGGCAGCTCGGCGCGCGACAGGACAGGCGTGAGGTTGCTGCGGTTGAGGTGGTGCGCGTCGAAGCCGGTGTGGTAGCGGCGCAGGATTTCTTGTTCCTGTTCGTCAGTCGGGTAGCCGACCACCACCCGAAACAGAAACCGATCCAACTGCGCTTCGGGCAGCGGATAAGTGCCTTCATATTCGATGGGGTTTTGCGTGGCCAGCACCATAAAGGGGTCGTCGAGCCGGTGTTGCACGCCGTCGATGCTCACCTGCTGCTCCTCCATCGCTTCGAGCAGCGCGGATTGCGTCTTGGCCGGCGCACGGTTGATCTCGTCGGCCAGCACAATGTTGGTGAAGATCGGCCCTTTGCGCAGATAAAACTCGCTGCGGTTGAGGTCGAAAACCTGCGTGCCCACCACGTCGCTCGGCATGAGATCGGCGGTAAACTGGATGCGGCCAAAGTCGGCCTCGATCAGCCGCGCCAGCGTCTTGGCGATCAGCGTCTTCGCCACACCGGGCACGCCTTCCAGCAGAACATGCCCGCCGGCGAGAAAGGCCACCACCACCTGGGTAAACACCTCTTCCTGTCCGACAATAACTTTGCTGGCTTCTGTCCGCAGACGTTCGTTCAATTCATAAAGATTCATACTCACCTGACATTTATCGAATGGTGTGCAGTAGATGATCGACGCGCGCCGCCAGATTGACGATCTGTTGCTCGCTTGGACGGCCTGCCAGCCCTGTCAAGGTTGCCCGCACATCGCCAAGCTGATCATCCGTCAGCACCGGAGATGCGTAGGCCAGCGCGCGCAAAAATTGTTCATCGGGCAGGTCGGCGAGGATGGCGCGGCGCCGCGCCAGCCCACCTTTCAGCCGGTTGTGATGATGGCGCGCCAGTTCGGTGTGCTCATGCGCACGGCGATGCAGGTTGGCCATGGCGTGCACATACTCGGCCGCCTCGCGCCCACGCGTTTGCTCTATGTTCACAAGCGGCGGGCCAAGCCGGCGTCCTTGCAACAACAAGAAAATTCCCGCAACGACCAACGCAAAGAGCGTCGCCCAGCCGGTCGGTGTGCGATAAAGCCAATCCTGCAGCGTGGCGATCTGCTCGCCGACGCGACTGAACCCGAAGAGATGGTAGGCGTCAAAGACGATCACGCCGCCTGCCGGTGCGTTGCGCAGCAGGGCAGGCAGCAGCTCGCCCTGTTCGTATGCTTTCAGGTTGCTATTGGTGAGGTCGACGCCAGGCGCCAGATGCCAGACGACGCCATCACCCACTGGCTGGACGGCCGCGACGACTTTGCTGGCCGCGTGCTCGACAAGCGTGTCACGATCGTCTTCTGCGCCAGCCAGCACCAGCACCGGCACGGCCCGCGGCGCTTCGCTCAGATCGAGCGTGACGCCGGGTGCAAACCACTCGCGGGGGTACAGGCGTCTGCCTTCAGGAAGCAGCGGCTGCACCTGCACTTGCTGGTTCCTGTGGCTCAGCACGGATGCCAGCCGCACGCCAAAACTTTCGGCCAGATGGCGATCCTCGCCGGTGGGGCCGATCAGCACCAACGTGCGCCCCTTTTCCACCCACTGCCGCAGGGAAGCCGCCTCCGCCGCAGTGTAGGTAAGCTGGTTCGGATAGACAAAAAGCAGGTCGGCGTTATCCGGCAAGTTGAAGCCAAGACCTCCTGTGCGCTGCACCGTGTAGCCAAGCTCCTCCAGCCACAGGCGCAGACCCAGCAGGCCCGCGGGGTGGCTGGCGTCCAAGTCATACGGGATCGGCTCCGGCGGCGGCGTGGTTATCAGGGCCGCCACGATCAACAGCGCGGCTAGCGCGGCGATCGCCAACGGTGTGCCGAGCGCGCGCAGCGCGGCCGGCAGATGGACGCGGCGTCGTGCACGAATTGGCGCCTGACCCATCATTAAGGTCGCTCCTTGGACGCGGCGGGCGTGGCCGCGCGGCGCTCGAGATCGTCGACGGCAGCCTGATAGTGCTCAAAAGTCGCCTGGTCAGGCTCGTGCACGCCATACCAGACATCGTCGAACACCTCGACGACCGATTGCAAAGACGTATGCACCGGATGCGTCGCGGGTGTGTGCGCCAGCACTTCGCGGTTGGTAAGGCTGGGGTCGCGCGCCACAATGCGCTGTTCCTGCAAGGTCAACAGCGCGGCGAGGTAGAGATGGCGCACTGCCGCGCGGTAGTCGCCGCCCTGCGCAAACCGACCGGCCGCCATACGCGCGGCCGCCGGCGTGGCAGGCAATGCTCCCTCTTGTGCGCGCGTGGCGGCCGCCTCGCCGATAAAGCTCTGTAACACCGTTTGCAGCCAGCGCGCCAGCAGAAAGATCAACAGCGCAGCCGCAACGGCGACGACGCTCCAGCCGGCGATTTGGGCAATGGTGGTCTCTACGGGGCCAGCTTCAGGGTTGCCTATGGGATCAACGGCCCAGCGGTCGAACAGGTCGGCAAGCCAGCCGCGCAGTTGATCAAGCAGCGACTCCTGCTGCTGAAACGCGGGGCCGGCCAGCACCTGCTCTAAAACAGCGAGACGGGCTGCACTCTGATCTTGCGCCGCGGCGTCCAGTTGCGCGGCCACTGTATCCAGGCGATCCTGTGCGACTGGCGCCTCAAGTTCAGCATCGTCCCCTAACAAGGGCGCAACTGTCATGCGTTCGCCCGAATTCAACTCGACTTGCTCCAGTGTGGCAATGTGACGCCGGACTTCTTCCAGCTTGGCGGGATCAGCTTGCAGCGTGGACGCGGCCTCGCGTACGGCCTCCTGATAGGCCGCCACTGGCACGGTGGCTGCGTCGCCTTCCTGGGCGCGTATGACAGGCGGCGCGAGCAGAAAAGCCGTTATTGTCATGAGCAGAACAATGGCGCGCGCAAGTCGCCGTGCAACGATGTGCTTCATCATGAAAGAGGCAGTGTGGGTGGGCGCGCAGTAGACGGGAGTGCAGTAGACGGAAGTGCAGTAGATGAGCGCACCGCCAGTTCCAGCGCCTGGATGCGCATGTCGAGGTCGAGATTCTCCTTGCGCACACGCAGGTCGTAGTAAACCAGCACCAGGGTGAGGGCCAGGAACGGGTACCACAGCGTATTGACCAGATAGCTAAGCCCGGTAAGCACGCCATTGACCACGCCCACCATCTGTGAAGTCATGAGAATCGCGGCAAACATTTGCAGCAGCGAAAGCGGCAGCCCCAGCACGACGCTGTTCAGGATGAACATCAACACCAGCAGACCAAAGAGTCGCCAGAAGCTGCCATCCGTCAGGCTCCAACTCCGTTTCAGCGCGCTGAGGGGGCCGCAGCGTTCGGTCAAAATCACCACGGGCGCGACAAACCAGCGCGTCGTCAGATAGGCAACAGGCAGCAAGATCAAGAAGAGGAGTGCAAACACCAACGCCACGATCAACAACACCGCGCCGACGGCAACGATGCTGTTGCCTTCGATCAGGGAGGCGAGCCCCGCCAGCACGCCAGCAAAGATAAGCGCTACGACGATCACCCCAAAGTACACCACCAGCATAACGCCGATCAAAATCAGCGACGCCAGCAGCGTCAGGCCAATAAATGCCCAGAAGCGGCTGAGGCCGGCGCGCACGCTGGCGCCCACAGCCAGCTCGCGCCCCGCGACATTGGCGTCCGCCTGCGCCAGCAGCGATAAGAAGGCGAGCGCGCCCAACACCAACCCAACGCCAGCCGCCAGCAGAGAGAGTCCCATCATCGCACCGCTGGCGCGGAAAAAGGCGCTTTCCGTGGATGACGGCAGATCGACCGCATTCAGTAAAAGGCCAAAATAGCTATTCATCGTTATGCCCAGCAGCAGGGCGGCGAGAACGCTGAACGGCACAAAAAAGATCGCGGCGGTCAGCACCAGCTTGCCAAAGCGCAGCCGGTAGAGGCGAAAGACGCGGTCAAGCAACTGGCCAAGCCCCAGGGCCGTCTGAAAAGGGACTGTTTGCAAAGGGCTTGTCGACATGATGATGCTCCTGGCGAAGTAGCTCGCGCTACGCGACGGCGCGCACGGCCATGGCGCGCAGCCGGACCGGGTCGATCCGCACGGCCAGCGCCTCGCGCACCGTGAGCCAGCCATCAACAAGCGTGAGCGGCCGATCGGTGATCTCCTCGCGCAGCTTGAGGAAAAACGACAATTCGGACGGGTGCGCGACCTCTGGTCGCGCTGCAAAGATCGCGGCGCGCGCCGCGCCGATCGTGCTGCCCGCCTGCGAGCCAACCATGATCCCCTTTGCATGTCCGTGGGCGAGCGCGGCCATTGCCAGCGACGCGGTGTAGCCGGTGCGCGGGGTCTTGATGTTGAGGATGTCGAAGGTGTCCAATTCCAGTTCGCGCTGTAGATCGCGCACGGTAAAGGCGCTGTCGTCGGCAATGATCGGCAGGGCGTCCTGGGCGCGCAGCGCGGCGCGAGCGCGCATTTGCTCCACCGGCAGCGGCTCTTCGCAATAGCGCAGCCCCATCTCCCGCAGCGCGGCCAGCCGTGCGCCGGCTTTGTCGGCCTGCATGGTCTCGTTGGCGTCGGCATAGAGATCCACTGTCGCGCCAAACATTGCTTGCAGGTCGCGGATGCGGGCGAGATCGTCCTCCCAGTCGCGCCCGACTTTGACCTTGAGCACGCGCACTCCCTGCGCCACGACGCGCTCCGCCTCGGCCAGCACCTCATCGCGGGCGCCGATGCCGAGGATATAGCTGACGCGCACCCGCGCTTGTGTGGCGCCAAGATGCTCTGCTAACGAGTGTCCTGCGTGCTGGGCCAGTGCATCGTGCACGGCCATGTCGAGCGCGCCCTTGGCGGTGTGATTGTTGCGAATCGGCGCCATGCATGTCCAGGCTTTGTGCGCGGGCTGCCCTAGCAGGCGCGGCGCCAGTTCGTCCCGGATGATGGCGATCACGGTGGCGGCGGTTTCTCCGTAGATCGTGGGGCGCGGCGGCGCTTCGGCGACGCCACGACTGTCATCGCTCAACGCCACAGTCACCAGCACATGGCGGGCTGCGGCCAGGCTGCTCTGGCTGCCCCAACGTAGCTCGCCATGCATGGGCAACCGGAACTCGGTGGTTTCGATGGCGGCAATCGTCGGAACAGACATCTAGTTCACTCGCAGAAAATCGAGAATTTTCAGCGCAATGGTGTGAGGCGCATCTGCTACAGTGTCGACAACCAGCGCGCGATGGGGCGCAGCCGCGACCAGCGCGGCGCGTGTAGCCGCGGGATCATAGTGGCGCCGCTCTTCGACAACGATGGTCAGCGCCTTGCGCAGGTCGTCGGCGGTCACTTCACCTGTAGTGGCGAGGTCGGCGAGGATGTGCTGTTCCTGGGCTGTAAACAACGCCGCAGCGTTTTCCACGCCGAGATTGGCAAAGCGCTGCAACTCGTGCGCGGCGTGATCGCCCACCCGCGCGGCGATGACATCAAAGGGGTCGTGGCGTCCCACCAGCCGGATCACCCGCACAACATCGGGCGCGTCGAGCATGACAAAGCGGGCGCGCGGCAGAGCCTGGGCAGCGTAGACAACTTCGTTTTCGCCGCGCAAGCCATCGAAGAGCAACAGTCCGGGCGTTTGCGCCGTGTCTATCAGGAGTGCAGCCAGCGCCTCTCCCATGCCGCCAGGATGAAGTTCACGGTAGGCGCGCGTCAAACCAAAACGTTGTGTGCGATCCGTAACCGGTGCGGCTGTCTCGCCCAACACAGCCTGCATCGCCGGGATGATGAGCAGGTCGGTCAGGGCGCGGCGGTCAGGCAGAGGGCGAAAGGCCAGGCCGGCGCTGTGCAACGCGGCCAGCGTCGTGCTCTTGCCGACGCCGGTCACGCCGACGAGCACCAGCACCGGCCGCATGGCGATCGGCTGCCACGTTGTGGCCGGCGGCGCGCCGTAGCCGGCGTCAGCCTGTAGATGGATGAAGGTGAGTTCGCTCATCTTGCGGGTGCACACTTTCCATTGAATGCAGCCCAGCGCACGGAGATCTCGTCCACTATGTTGGGCGGGGACGAGATCTCCGTGCGCCGCGTTATGCTTCCGTCACCACGATTTTGATGATCTTGTCGCCCTGGCGGACGGCATTGACGACATCCATCGTGCTGACAACCTTGCCAAAGACAGTGTGCTTGCCATTCAGATGCGGCTGCGGCGAATGGGTGATAAAGAACTGGCTGCCGTTGGTGTTGGGCCCGGCGTTCGCCATCGAGATGACGCCAGCCTCGTGCTTGAGCGGGTTGTTCTTGACTTCATCCTCGAACTTGTAGCCAGGGCCACCGCGACCGGTGCCGGTGGGGTCGCCGCCCTGAATCATAAAGTCGTTGATGACGCGGTGAAAGACGCCGCCGTCATAGAAGCCTTCCTTGGCCAGAAAGACGAAATTGTTGACCGTTTTCGGCGCGTGTTCGGGGTAGAGCTCCAGCACGATCGGCCCGCGAATGGTCTCGATCGTTGCCTTGTACGTCTGCTTCGGGTCGATCTGCATGGCCGGGGGGGTGTTCCATTGTTTGTCTGTCATCAGATTTTTCCTTTATACAAATGGTTTTTGTCTTACCGGTGCAGTGTAGCAGAGGCGTGAGTGTTGGACAATTCAGATGCCAACTGTCTGGCTGCGGCGTTCGAGCAGCAGCACATCGCGCCAGACGCCGTGCAGTTGGCCGATGCGCTCACGCCGGCCGACGATGCGGAAGCCGCTGCGTTCGTGCAGGCGCACACTGGCCGTGTTCTCGGGAAAGACGCCGGCTTGCAGTGTCCAGATGCCAGCCAGTTCGGAGGCGGCCACCAGCGCGTCGAGCAGCCCGCGCCCCACGCCAGCGCCGCGGTGCGCGGCAGCGATGTAGACGCTCACTTCTGCGACGCCAGCATAGACCGCGCGTGCGGCGTAGGGCGTCAACGCGGCCCAGCCCACGATCTGCCGCGTCTGATGTTGCACAGTTTGGCTTGACGCGTGCTGCCTTGCCACCAAACGGCAGGGCAACAGGTGTTTGTGATCCCACGCGTCCCACTCAGGCGCGCTTTGCTCAAAAGTAGCCTGTCCGGTGGCAATGCCTTCCAGATAGATAGCGCGCACCTGTGGCCAGTCCACAGGTTGCATTGCCTCGATCATGAGCGATGTCATGTCAGCGCCTTTGCCCGCCGCCAGCGCAGCGCCTCTGCCCGCCGCCAGCGCAGCGCCTCTGCTTCCAGTTGTTTGATCAAGCCATCCTTGCCATCCATGTAGGCCACGATGTCGGTCGGGTGCTTTTGCGCCAGCTCGATTTTCAGCGCGGCATAGGCGCGTCGCGCTGCCGCGTGGGTGCGCAGATAGTCGCGGAAGGCGAGATGGCGCTCAACTTCTGGATGGTCGAAAGCATAGGCGTGGCAGTGGACAAGGCGTGCATGGGCCGAGCCTTTGACAAAGTAGCTGCGGCCGGGCAGGCCAAATTCCCCGCGCGGAATATAGCCGCTGGCGGCCATTGCAGCGATGCCCTTGTTTGCATCACGGATGTCACGCAGCAGCGGCATCATGTCGATCACCGGTTTGGCGGCCAGACCCGGTACGGAGGTGCTGCCCACATGCTCGATGGCGACCACCGCGTCGCCCAATGCCGCGCGCACGGCCGCGGCTTCGTGTGCAAAGCGCGCCGGCCACTGCGCGTCATAAGGCGCGACCTCGACCACGCGCATCATCTGCGGCCCCAGTTCCTTGACCATATGCGCAAAGGTCGGCGCGCGGTAGCCCGCGTGGTTATCTTGCGCGATGACGCTGTAGCCGAGCCGCTCGAAAAAGGTGAGGTTGCTGGTCAGCGCCAGGCGCACGCCAACGCGTCCATAGGCGCAGCCTTCCTGTAAAGCCTGCTCTTCGACGCAAGTCATCAACGCGCGCCCAATGCCGCGCCCTCGATAGGCCGGCAGGATCGCCAGCCGGTGCATATACATTTCAACGCCCGTGCGCACAAAGAAGACGCAGCCCACCGCCGCGCCCTCGACAGTCGTCAGCACCGCGCGTTCGCCCTGATCGAACAATGCTTGCAACGAGCCTGCGGTTTCTGCGTGCGCGCCGGAAGGCGGGTCGAGACGCCCACGCATTTCCTCGAACGCGGCGTGAATCAGATGCAGCAACAGAGGGATGGCGGCGCCGGCAGGTTGCAAAACAAATTGTGGCATCATTCCCTTCCCGGGCAGATGGTTTCTCTCTTTCGACAATTCCCGATATTATAGAGGGAAGATGTGCATCGGGCGCAATCTGGTAAAGATGGATGTGGCTATGTTACGAACGGTCGAGGCGCGTCGCTATGTTGTGCCGCTGCGCGAGGGAGGATCGCTCCCCGCGGTCGTGGAGGCGGACGACGACGCGCTCTACGTCATGAAATTTGTGGGCGCCGGCCAAGGGCCAAAGGCGCTGATCGCCGAGTTGATCGCGGGTGAAATCGGGCGTGTGCTGGGGCTGAATGTGCCTGAATTGGTGTTCATGGAGTTGTCGCCCCTCCTCTCGCGCACCGAGCGTGATGAAGAGATCCTCGATCTGCTGCGCGCCAGCGTTGGGTTGAATCTGGGGATGCGTTTTCTGCCGGGCGCGTTTGCCTACAATTCGCTCTTGCAGCCGCCTCCGGCCGTGGACCTGGCTTCGGCCATTGTATGGTTCGACGCCTTTGTGACCAATGTCGACCGCACCGACCGCAACGTCAACATGTTGCTCTGGCAGCAGGAGCTTTGGCTGATCGATCACGGCGCCGCGCTCTACTTTCATCACGACTGGGCGACCTATCACGAGCGCGCGCTTTCCCCCTTTCCGCTGGTTGCGCAGCACACTTTGTTGCCTTTGGCGAGTCAAATAGAGGCTGCCGATGCCCGACTGCGCGCTCGGCTCGACGCGCGCATGTTCGAGAAGATCGTCGCCGCCATACCGGAGCCTTGGTTGGCGAGCGACGCATCGCTCGGGGACCCGGCGACGCTGCGCGCGGCATATGTCGCCTATTTGACCGAGCGACTGGTGAATTCTTCAATTTTCGTGGAGGAGGCGGTGCGTGCCAGGGGATTGCTCGTTTGATTATGCTGTAATTCGCGTCGTGCCCGATGTCACGCGCGGGGAATTCGTCAATGCCGGCGTGATCCTCTTCTGTCGCACGCGGCGCTACTTAGCCGCGCAGGTTGAGTTGCAGGAAGCTCGGCTCATCGCGCTGGCGCCGCAACTCGACATCGCGCTTGTGCGCTGTCATCTGGCGTTAATCCCAGCCATCTGCGCCGGCGCCGGCCCCATTGGACAACTGGGCAAGGCGGAGGCATTTCATTGGCTCGTGGCGCCACACAGCACGACAATTCAATGTTCGCCCGTACATGCCGGGATTACGCACGACCCGGCGCAGTCCCTGGCGCGCTTGATGGCGGCTTACGTGCGCAGGTAGCAATCGAGTAATATCTACGAAATCTGTGATGACTTCTGCGTGCACTGCTGTTTTGTCGGGTCATGATGGGCAGCAAAAAGGCCGGGCAAATTTGTCCGGCCTTTTTGCATAAAGCTTTTGCTTGCAGTTGGGTTATGCCAGGCGGCGGCGCGTCGCCACGGCAAACCCGGCGACAATCACCAATACGAGCGCGGCGGCCAATGCCCCGAAGTCGTTGCGCTCGCCGCCTGTGACTGGCAGATTTTCGGGAGCAGGCGCTTCCTCTGCCATTGTGGCTTCTGCAGCGCTTGCCGTCTCAGCGCTCTCCACGCTCACGGCTTCCGTAGCCGCGGCCTCAGGCATCGCTTCCGCCGAAGCATCGGCTGCCATGGCAGCCTCTTCAGACGGCGGCATCAGCACGCTGTCGATCACGTGGATGACGCCGTTGCTCGCCTCGATGTCGGTGGCAATGAGATTGGCGTCGTTGACCATGGCGCCGGCGTCGCTCAGCGTAATGGCCACCGGGCTGCCTTGCAGCGTATCCACTTCAAGCCCGTCGCTCAGGTCGGCGGCCATTACCTTGCCCGGCACAACGTGATAGAGCAGGATCTGCGACAGATCGCCCGTCGGGTCGGCTAGCAGTGCGTCGATGGTTTCCTGCGGGAGCTTGGCAAAGGCGTCGTCGGTCGGCGCAAAGACAGTGAAGGGGCCAGCGCCCTTGAGCGCATCGACCAGTCCAGCCGCCTGCACCGCGGCGACCAGTGTGTTGAAGCTGCCGGCAGCCACCGCGGTGTCGACGATGTCGGCCATAGCCATGTCGGTTTCGGCGGTGTCCGTCATCACTTCAGTTTCAGCCATTGCTGCGTCAGTTCCGGCGGTGTCCGTCATCACTTCAGTTTCAGCCATTGCTGCATCAGTTCCGGCCGCGTCATCTTCGGCAGTGACTTCCTCAGCGGGAGCTGTCGCGGCAACGCCCAGCGTCGCGGCGACAGCCGGCGGCAGCATGACACTGTCGATGACGTGAATCACGCCGTTGGACGCCTGGATATCCTTTGCTACGATGGTGGCGCCGTTAACCTGCTTGACGCCGTCGACAAAGGAGAAGAGGACGTTGCTGCCCTCGGCCGTAGCGACTTCCTTGCCGTCACTGATCAGGGCGGCGATCAGGCGACCGGGAATGACGTGATAGAGCAGAACGCTTTGCAGCATCTCCGGATCCGCGGCCAGCGCGTCAAGCACATCGGCTGGCAACGCGGCAAAGGCTTCATCGGTGGGGGCAAAGACCGTAAACGGGCCTTCCCCTTGCAGCGTTTCGGCAAGCCCTGCCGTCTGCACCAACTCAACCAGTGTGTCAAAGTCGCCGGCGGCAATCGCTGTCTCGACGAGATCTGCCTTTTCGCTCAGACCTTCTTGCGCAAATGTCTGAACAGGCAGGAGGCTCAGCATGAGTGCCAACACCACTACCAACGGCAACATGGTTCGGACGCGTTGTTTCATACAACTCTCCTTAGTTGATTAGTAAAGGTACAATGATGAAAGGTGCGCTGTGTTGCATCAGGATTCTTTAGAACCCTGGCGTCTATTATACCAGAGGGTGCAGCAGAGTCACTTATTGGGATCGAAGTGGCTATTGTGCAAAGCGGCTGTTGTGTGATGGCAATGCGCCGAGATATGAATCTACATGAAGATGGGCAGGTGAGATCCCCACCTGCCCATCTTCATGTAGATAGCTTGCCAGTCTGCTGGCAGCGTGCTTACGCGACGCGACGTCGTGAGGCAACCGCCAGGGCACCCAGCAAGAACACGACCAGGGCGGCGATCAGGGCCATGTTCAGCCCATTGTTGGATTCGCCGCCGGTAACGGGCATGTGATCCGGCGCTTGGTCAGCCGCCATAGTCTCGTCGGTCATAGCTGCTTCGGCCATCGGTTCTTCAACCATAGTCTCTTCAACCATCGGTTCTTCAACCATCGCCTCCTCAACCATAGTCTCGTCAGTCGTAGCTGCTTCGGCCACAGTCTCGTCGGTCACAGTCTCGTCGGTCATGGCTGCTTCGGCCATCGGTTCTTCAACCATCGCCTCTTCAACCATCGCCTCGTCGGTCGTAGCTGCTTCGGCCATAGCGCCCTCAGTCATGCTGTCTTCCAACATGGCTTGGCCAAGCGTAACCATGAAGGGAGCCATGACGATGGCGTCACCATTCTTGACCGGAACATCTGCACCTGGAAACTCATAGACGCCAACCGTGCCTTCATCCACATGCAGCATGGCCCACAGACTGCTGTCTGCCTCCAGCGCCGGTTCCAACGCAACGACGACGTTGTCCGTGACGCCAGCCATCACTGCGGTCTGTCCAAGCACCGGGCCGGGTGCGCCGTCCGCGTCAGCATGAATCACCATCCAACCATCCACCGTAGCGGTGACGCTGTCCACTGTGACAGTGCTGCCGTCCGACGTCTGGTCGCTGGCGGTGACGCTGGGAGCGCCTCCATCCTGGGCGAAGAGTTGCTGCACGGGCAGAAGGCTGGTCACTGCCATCATCAGCACAACGAGCCATTGAAGGTTTTTGCGCAATTGCTGTTCCATACGTTCTTCCTTTGTGTGAGATTGGTGGATGATCAAAGAGTCGAACCTGCTTCTGTGCAAAAATAGCACAGAAACGGTGCGAATCTCTCGCAAGACTGAACTAGCTGTCCCACTATGTCAATCACTCTATCAGGAAAACGTTATTTCGTCTAGCTCGGATTGGCAATAAAAAAGGGGCAAGATGGGGAAATCCAACCCATCTTGCCCCTTGTCATCTTGATTCTGCATGATTTTACGCCGAGGATAGCGTAAAGTCTGTGTCAAGCTTTTGCCAAGTCCCCATCATTACTCAAAGGGATTTGACGGAAGAGCCTGTCTTGTTCAGGCCATCCGGCGCCGGCCGAACAGCACCAGACCAGCGAATACGGTCAGCAGCGCAAAGACAATCAGGATGCTATTCTGAGAATCACCCGCGCCGGTGACGGGCATGCGCTCTGGCGCCTGGTCACTCGACATTGCGGCGGCGGGTGCAGCATCAACAGACGGTGCGGACTCGGCGGCGGGCGCAGCTTCCGCGGCCGGTGGCAGGATGACGCTGTCGATGACATGGATGACGCCGTTGGAAGTCTCAATGTCGGTGGCAATGATATTGGCGTCGTTGACCATGGCGCCGCCATCGCTCAGGCTGAAGGTGACCGCGCCACCTTGCAGCGTGTTGGCGGTCATGCCGTCACTCAGGTCCGCGGCCATGACTTTGCCGGGCACAACGTGGTAAAGCAAAATTTGGGTCAGGTCACCGGAGGGGTCGGCCAAGAGTGCATCGACTGTACCGGCAGGAAGCTTGGCAAACGCCTCATCGGTCGGGGCAAAAACAGTGAAGGGGCCTTCACCTTTGAGTGCATCGACCAGACCCGCCGCCTGAACCGCCGCCACCAGCGTGCTGAAATTGCCCGCTGCCACGGCCGTATCAACGATGTCCGCCATTTCCATTGTGGCTTCTGCGCTGCTCGCCTCGACCACAGGCTGCTCAGCCATCGCTGCTTCGTCAGCCGCGGCGCCGGTGATGCTCGGCGGCAGGATGACTGTGTCGATGACATGAATAACGCCATTCGAGGTCTCAATGTCGGTGGCGATGATGTTGGCGTCATTGACCATTGCCGTGCCGTCGCCCAAGGTGAACTGAACAGCTTCACCCTGTGCGGTTGTCGCGTTCATGCCATCTCTCAGGTCCGCGGCCATCACTTTGCCGGGCACGACGTGATAGAGCAGCACCTGGGTCAGCAGGCCTTCTGGATCGGCCAGCGCAGCCGCGAGCGTTTCGGGCGGCAGCTTGGCAAACGCTTCATCGGTCGGCGCAAAGACCGTGAATGGCCCTTCGCCTTTGAGGGTGTCGACTAAGCCTGCGGCCTGCACCGCGGCGACGAGTGTGTTGAAGTTGCCGGCTGCCACTGCTGTGTCGACGATGTCGGCGGAATCCTGCGCAAAGGCAGGCTGCATGGGAAAGAGGCTCAATGCCAGGGCAAAAACAATCATTGCCTGGAACATCTTGCGCGCGCGCTGTTTCATGGTGTGCTCCTTGTGTGTAAATTGTATTGTGACGTTTTGTAGTGCAAAGTCTCTGCAAAATGTTTGCAAATCCTCTGCGATTGTAGGGGATTTGTGGATAGGCTTCCGTAGAGCGCCTCACAATTGGCTTCATCACCCGGCATATACGTAATGGGTGACAAGTCGCGGACTGGTTTCAAAGGGATGTGACTGGCGAGCACGCGCGGAGCGAGTGTTTTTGCGCGACATCTTGAGGAATGGCGCCGCGATGACAAAGACGTAACAAAAAGCCAAGGGGGGACAGGATGTGCGTCCGTCCCCCCTTGGGCAAACGTAGTAAGCTTCCTTTACCGGGTCTTCTTGCCAAGTGGAAGCATGGATAATTGGGCTAGGCAGCCTGGCGCTGGCCGAACAGAATCGCCCCTGTAAGGAGGACCAGGAAGGCAATGACCACTAAAATTGCATTGCTTCGCTCGCCGGCGTCAGCGCCGGTGACGGGCATGACTGCGGGCGTCTGTTCGGCTGTCACTGCTTCTTCAGTGGGGGCTGCCTGCATTGTCTCGACAGTGGGCGTCTGTTCGGCTGTCACTGCTTCTTCAGTGGGGGCTGCCTGCATTGTCTCGGCAGTGGGCGTCGTCTCCGCCATTGCTTCTTCAGTGGGGGCTGCCTGCATTGTCTCTTCGGCGGGCGGCGCCATCGCCGCCATTGCTGCAGCGACGGGCGCACCGGCCATGTCAGTCAGCCCGGCAAACTTGACAACCTGACCGGAGCCAGGGGCTCCCACCCCGTTGACTGTCACGAAAGCATCTCCATCGGCGTTGAAGTCGATCGAAGTCGGGAACATCAGGTTGGGGATGACGACCTCGGACGCATCGCCTGCTTTGATGCGAATCACAGCACCGCTGTTCGGCACGGGCCCCTGTTCGGTGACTAGGCCAAGTTGAGTGGCATAGAGCATACCATCTGGCCCGGTGCGCAGATCGGTGAGCATCGACAAGCCGGTGGCGTAGTCACTGACGCTGCCATCTTCGGCCACGCTCACGACTTTGGCCGAACCTGGAATAAAGGGGGCGCCAGGGAGATAACTTACATAGGTGACGCCGTCGGCGACCGCCACACCCGTCGGCACAGCATCGGTCAGCATTTCGTTGTCGTAGGCTGGATTTGGGAAGACCCCAGGCACCGGATCGAATGCGGCGACAATTTCGGCGTCGCCCGTCACCGGGTCAACTTTGAGCAGCGCGTTCATCCCTGCGTCCGCCACCCACAGGTTGCCATCGGCAGCCGCTAACAGGCCGTACGGATGGGTGTCCACTTCAGCGCTGATCGGGTTGTTGTCACGTTCGAGCTGCCAGATGGGCGCGACTTCGCTGACCGAGCCATCGGCCTCGACGCGCCACAGACTGCCTGTGCCGGGAATGGGTGCTTCCGCTGTAGACGGCGCAACGGTCGGATGCCAGCCAGCGCCGGTGACAAAGAGTTCGCCGTTGACCAGCGCCAGACGCGAGCCGCCTTCGTTCTCTTCGCCATTGTTTACAGATGTAATCGTCGCCACGTCGGTCATGGCGCCATCGGCCAGTGAAATCTTGACGATGCGCGCGGTGGATCCATATTTAATCGTCACGGGCTGTCCGCTGAAATCCATCCCTTCGATTTCCTCGTCGCCACCCAGCCCTGAATCCACCACCCAAACGTCGCCGTTGGGATCCACCAGAATGCCCATGGGGCCATTGAGTCCCTCGGCCACGACTTCGCCGGGTGCGGCCATGTCCTTATCCTGGGCGAAGAGCGCCTGCGCGGGCAAGAGCCCGACGAGCAAGGCGAGCAGCGCCAGCCAGTGCAAAGTAAACACTTTCTCTTTCATACGTCTCCTCCTCAAGTGCTACAAAGAATGACTAAAATCGATCGAGCCAACAGAAGTCGGTGGGGCGCCCGCTTCTGGGTCTCACAGGATGGAATGATTTCTGTCCGCAGCCATTGCGCTCCAATATGGAGCTTCACCGCCAGAGAAATCATCGATTGCACACGCCTTACTGCTGTTGGAGCAGGAAATAGACAAGGGCGTCCAAATCCGCATCAGACAGATGCGCGTAAGAGGGCATTGGATGGCGCCCATTCATCGCGCCAGGCGCAAAGTAAGTGGAGGGGGCCACAATACTTTCACGCAGGTAGTCGCTCGCTGTAGTGGCGGCGCCTTGATAGGTGGGATCGGCAATGCGCTGCCTTGCGGTGTGGCCGATATGGTCATGGCTGGGGCCGAATATACCGGTGGTCTGCGCTGCCGCCAAGGTATGACAGACGCCACAGTAACTTGCAAGGTAGATCGCTTTCCCCGCCGCTAACAGTTTCGCATCGACGGATGGCGTCGCCTCTGGTTGAGGGGTGGGCGTCTGACGATGTGTTTGCGTCGGGCGCGATGTTGGCGTGGGTTGGCGAGGCGCGGCGGCTTGCCCCGCGGTGGTCAAAACCACTGCGGCGCCATTTTCCGCTTCCACCCTGATGACTTGACCGCCCAGAAGCAAAAGGGTAAGGAGCAACGCCTGGATCATGTGCATGACATTCATCTTCATTTCTCTCCAAAGAACTTACGGTGCTATAGCTGGCGTCCTTCGGATGACGCCGCTTGCAATCTGATGGATTCAAAATAATGCACAAGCGTTTATCGAGCGTTTATTACAATGAACGCCTGTTTCGTGAGAAGCGCAAACGACGATCAGTTGTGGCCTGCATTGCTATCTCGCAGCTAGAGCCGCGTGACGTTTCAGCGCCAGCCGTCGTCTGTTTTGCGACAACTGGACAGTTACAATTTACTAGAAAAAAGCGTTGTATGACAGTAACAAAGGGTTACAAGAAAGGTTACAAAATTGGGGATCAACCGGGATTCACGATCTGAGGTCTCCGGCGCGTAACCCCACAAGCCGGTGAAGCAGAATGTCACAAATGGCCAGCGCGGGCGCGATCTCACCAAAATTCAGGTGGGGGTTTCTGAGAAACTGACTTGAAAATAATCCTTAACGCAAAGACGCAGAGAAGCAGGGGCGCAAAGGCATTTTCATGTTCGATTGCGCCCTGCAGGGGCATGGACACTGTTTGAAAGGGGACACTGTTTGGAAAGGGCAAATCTCGACGCGGAGACGGGGAGGGGCAGAGGCTCGCAGAGAAGAAAGAGCAGGCCTCACTCGTTTTTTTTGCATTTCTCTCTGCGTTCCTCTGCCTCTTTGCGTCTCCGCGTCAAAGGGACGCCTGTTCAAACAGTGTCTGATTTATGGCTGATTTTACGCAAGCACGGCGCGCACGCGCGCTTCGGCCAGGGCGCAGTAGGTGGGGTCGATGTCGAAACCAGCATAGCGCCGGCCATGCATGGCTGCAGCTACACAGGTCGTGCCCGAACCGGCGAACGGGTCGAGGACAACATCATCCACGTAGGAGTAGAGATGGATGACGCGTTCCGCCAGCGCGAGTGGGAAAGGCGCCGGGTGGCCGACGCGCTTGGCCGATTCAGGCGCGATGTCCCAGATCGAGAGCGTGCCTGCCATGAATTCGTCGCGGTCGATGTCGGATACGCCGCGGTCGGGGCGCGAGTAGCCTGCTTTGGCGAAGACCAGCAGATATTCATGGATATCGCGCAAGCGTGGGGACTTGGCGCTCTGCCAGCTTCCCCACGCACAGTTGCCGCTCGCCCCCTTAGCCTTCTGCCAGATGATTTCGCCCATCGGCAGGAAACCGACTGCCATGTGACGCTGATAGAAGTAGGCGTGCAACGGGATATAGGGCTTGCGGCCCAGGTTGGCAATGTTGACTACATAGCGACCGCCCGGCGCGAGCACGCGATAGACTTCACGCGCCACCTCTTCGATCAGCGCCAGATAGGCCTCGAAGGGAAGGTCGTCATCGTAATCCTTGCCCACATTGTACGGGGGGGACGTGAACGCCAGCCCCACGGCGTTGTCAGGAATGGGCGTCAGCGCGGCCGAAGATTGGCAGTAGATGCGGTCGGCCCACACCGCAAGCGGAGGCGTCGGCTCTGCGACAGCCGGCGTCTCCGCGGCGAGCGACGCGTCGTCGTTCTGCTGATAAAGTTGGCGGCTATAGAAAGTAGAAGCGTCGTGCCCCTCGCGTTTGCCCACGCCAAAGGCGGAAGTCGATGTCCGTTTCATGCAACGAATCCTT
>JACSRH010000364.1 GCA_014879855.1 Caldilineaceae bacterium
TTGTCGCCTGGCCGCGGCCCGCCCGACCAGAGCGTGTCCTCGTTGAGTTGCAGCCGCTCCTGTGCGATGCCGCCAAAGACCATCGCGCCCAGCCGGCCATTGCCGACCGGCAGCGCTTCGACCCAGGTGTTGGCCGGAGTCGTATACCATAAGTTCTGCTCAACCGTTGCTGTGTTCATATGCCTTTCCCAGAAGATCTCTTAAAAACTCAGTTCCACCATTTGGTGACCGTGAATCGCAGGCACGGCGAACTCGACCCGCTCCCCCTTCACCGTGAAGGGCAGCGCGACGTCCTGCGGCACGGCAGTCACCGCGGTCACCGCCTGGGGCGCCCCGGTCACCGCCTGGGGCACGCGCACCGACACCGCAACGTCGTAGAGCGGGATGACATCCTCGATCACGTCAAACAGTTCGCCGCGACGCTCCGGGATATAGTGGAGCAGGTGTAGCACCTGCCGCGCCTGCGCCGGCTGCGCGTTGAGCGTGACGCCCAGCGTGGACGGGCCGTGGTGGCGCACGAGCGGCTCCGGCAGCAGCAGGTCGAGCGCGTTGAGCAGCAGCCGCTTGCACCACAGCGGCGCCACCTTCTGGTAGAGCGTGAAGATCGGGCTACTGAAGTAGATCACATTGCCGCTGCGCACAATCGCCGGGTTGCCCGGCTCGCCGGCCGAGGGCGTCTGCCGGTGCGAACAGAAGTGCTCCCACGTGCGGTCGAAGTAGCTGGGCACGATCTGCGCCAGCACTTCGCTGCCGGGCTGCGCGGCGACATCCATGCCGCGGATGTACATGGCGTGCTCGGTCGGCGGCAGCCCCGCACCGAGCGCGGCGCCGGGGAGGATGTACTCGATATAGTCGGCGCGGTCGTAGACGCGGCCGCGCGCCAGCTTACCGGCCGCATCGGTCGGCCCTTCGCTGGCGATGGCGACGCCGAGCGCGGCGAGGAAGTTTGTCTTGTCTGGATTCAGCCCGGATTCAAAGGTGGCGATCAGGCTGCCGCCCTGCGCCAGATAGGCGTCGAGCTTGGCGGCCAGCGCCGCGTCAACCGGGATCGAGTCGGGCAGGATCACCACGCGGTAGGGGGTGAGGTCGCTGGCCGAATCGACGATGTCAAACTGGTGCGCACCTTCTTCGAGCATACGCGTGGCGCCCTTAATGGCGTCGGGCAAAATGTGGCTGGCGCCGGGGACGCTAAACTCCTCTGGCGTGAAGAGCGCGATCTCCGTGACCGGCTGCGCGGCGTGGCACCACGGCTCCTTCTGCTCGACCTCGGCGTAGACCTTGCCGATCAGATCGTAGACATGCGGCTCGATGCGCCCGCGCGGGGGGAGCTGGTCGCCCACCATGCACTTGGTGTTCATCGCCAGCATTTGGAAGATTTCGTATTGCAGCGCGGCCAGATTTTTGAAGGAGTGGAAGTCGCCCCACGAGGTGTGAAACTTGCCGGTCATGCCCAGCACGTCAAGACCCAGCGTGCGCGCGTAGCGAACGCTGACCGGGAAGTGCTGGTAGCCCCAGCCGCCGCTTGGCAGCGTCTCCAGCTCCCAGTGCGAGTAGGCATCGACCACGGCGCGGTGGCGCGGGCCAACATGGCCGGAATTGTAGAAGACGCTCGCCTCCGGGTTGATCGACCAGACAAAGGCGCTCATGTCGCGCTTGAACGCGTTGAGCGCATCGAGCGCAAAACGGCTGCGGTGCGCGGCGTTGGCCGGATCAAGGCCGGCCGCGCGCATGAGATCCTGCGTGTACGGGTCGGTCGACGGGATGACGCGCACGATGTCAAAGAAGAGACCGTCGGTGGGCAGCGTGCTCAGGATCTCGCGCACGTGCGGCTTGAGGAACTCCTCGACGTAGGGTGAGTTGACATTCATCTCGCGGTAGAAGCCGGCCTCAAAAGGCGGCGTGCCGACGATGCGCCCGTTCTCGTCGGTGCAGATCCACTCCGGGTGCTGGCGCGCGGTGAAGTGATCCCACTGCACCGTGGTGTAGATGGGCACGCGGATGCCGCGGCGGTGGCACGCCTCGAGCTGCTCCGCGAGCAGGTTGCGCGTCAGGTGCGGGTGGCGGCGCTCCGGGTTCAGCGCGGTGTCGTAGTAGATCCAGCCGTGGTGGCAGCGCGCAAAGCAGGTGATCGAATTGACATGCGCCTTGACCAGCGTGTCGGCAAACTCGTCCGGGTCAAAGTCGGCGCCGATGCCGGGGATGTCCTCGCTGGTGTGGAAGTCGAGATGGATTTCACGGTAGGGCAGAAAGTCAGTGCGGTTCATAAGTGGCTATTCCTTGTAATCGCGATAGGATGGGTTGAAAGGCTTTGATGGCACGCGGATGACGCGGATTCGGCGGATTTTCGCAGATTTTTTGATCCGCATTGATCCGCTCAATCCGCGTCATCCGCGTTCTATGTCTTGATGGGCAGCGGCTGGCGTCGCGGCTCTTGCACCCAGAGGGCGAGCAGCATCCCCCCCGTAGCGGCGAACGCCGTGGCAATCACCAGCAGCGTTGGGAAGCCAGCCACCGTCGCCAGCCAGCCGCCCAGGATCGGCGCCACGATGATCGTCGGCGCCAGCAGGGTGTTGGTCAGGCCGATGTAGGTGGGCCGATCCGCCGGCGCGGCAAACTCCAAGATAATGTTGAGGCCGGAAACAGCATCGCCCGAAGACGCCGCGCCCAGCAGCACAAAGCTCAGGATCAGCCATCCTGGACTGGGCGCCAGCAGGGTGGTGAGGGCGGCCAGCGCGAGCACAAAGGCCGCGCATGTCAGCACGATCTTGTGCCCGGCGCGGTCGCCGATGACGCCCCACACCAGGCTCATCACTGCCTGGCTGGCCACCAGGACAGCGGTGAGCAGCCCGATGGTCGCGCCGTCGAGCACAAAGCGCTCGCGGCCGTAGATAATCAAGAAACCATTGGCCATCGCGCCCATTAAAATGACGGTGCGGCTGATGAAGAAGCGGCGGTAATTGGCGTTGGCGCGCAGCAAGTCCGGCAACTGCCGGAAGTAATGCCGCGTCGATACGCGCGCTTTGACGATTTCGCTCGGCGGTTCGCGATTGAGCGCCAGCCCAACAAAGGAGATGCAGGTGGCGAGAAAGGCCAGCCCAAAGAGCAGGGCGAAATTGTTGGGATAAGCCAAGCCATCCAGAATGCGCCCGACCAATAGCGCGCCGAAGATCGCCATCAGCGCGCCGATGCCATGACTCACGCCCGACCACATCCCGCGGCGCTGCACCGGGATCACCTTGGCAATGAGATCGTACCAGGCCGGCGTGGCCGCGCCGGCGCTGAAGCCGGTAAGCGCCAGACAGCCCAGCACCAGGATCAACGCCACGCTCGGCGCGCGCACCGCAAAGAGCCACACCGCGATGCCCATCAGCAGATAGGGCAGCCGCTCGCCGACGCTGCCCACGAGCATCACGAAAGGCTTCTTGTAGCGCAGCCGCTCGGTGAAGTTGGCGGTGAAAAGCTGCGGCAGATAGATGCCCATGCCATAAAGCGCGGCGATTAGCCCGATCGCCAGGTTGGAGTCGGTCAACGTGCTGATCAGCACCGGCAGCACCGTGTCGCGCGAGACAAGGCTGATGCCGAGTGTGATAAAGGCAATGTCGATCAGATTAACGGTGAAGTTCCAGCGCAGATTGGCTGGGGCGGTCAGATCAGTTGCGGCGCGCGCCGTCATGGCAGTTGGTTCGCTTTCTTAGCCGTGGGTGACTGTAGAAGCCACGACAAGAATAGACCGCGGATTTGACGGATTCGACGGATTTTCACAGATTTTTATCCGTGTATATCCGCCAAATCCGCCGTGTCCGTGGTCGATTGGATGTATATAGCCTTACCTTGGCAGGCGCGGCAGTAAATAGTCAAAATAGCGATCGACCATTGTCCCCGGAATGTCGGGCGGCATGTGGTTGCCGACCGCGACGATCGCACCTTTGCAGCGGGCAAGCTGGTCAAGCGTCTTATCGATGTCCGCCTGCACCTTCTCCCATCGTTCCGCGGCAAGATCTCGGCAATCGACGAAACTGCCGACGAGACACGTTGTCTGGCCGAAATTCTCGACCATGAAGTCGAAGTCGTTGCACGGCTCGAAGATCAGCCCGTCCGCGCCCGCCGCGACGATGTCGCCCGCAAACTGCATAAAGTTGCCGTCGGAGCAGAAGAGCACCTTCTTGCCGGCCGCGTGGATTGGTTTCCATAGTTCGGCATAGCGCGGGATGATGACGCTGCGATAGATCTCCGGGCGCATGAACGGGCCGCGCGTCCAGACAAAATCGTCGTGCTGGATGACGACCTCCGCACTCGTCTGCGCCCAGGCTTGCATGTGAAAGAGCGTGCGGCGGAAGAAGCTGTCGAAGACTTTCTCCATCTTGGCGCTGTCCGCCGCGGCCAGCAGGAGCATGTCCCACCCGAAGGCGTCGATGGCGCCGGAGACGATCGTCTTGTAGTAGCCGCCGGTGGTGAGCTGGTTGGGGAAAGTGGCGCGTGCGTGCGCCAGGATCGTCTCATACGCGCGCACCTGCGCGTCGAAATCCGGCAGACCGTACTCTGCAACCGCGTCGAACGCCCAGACTTCTTCCTCGGTCGTGAAGGGGCATTCTTTGGGCCGGCGCAGGTCGCTGGCATCGATGGCGTAGGAGGCATGGCCCATGTCGGTTGTACGGCCAGCCTGCGCCCAGTCGATCAGCCCATCCTGCGTGTGCCAGATGAAGTCGAACGCGAACTGGTCGTAGCCCTGGCGCAGCCGCTCTGGGGTGTCGCCGGCCAGCCCGGTATGGCGCGCCAGGTACGCTTTATGGTATTCGAAGCTATACTCCGTGTGGCCCCACCGCGCGGTGGGGCGCAGCCAGATATTGTCCAGCGCGACAGCCGGGCTGGGTGCAAGATTTTGCGAATTTTTTTGTGCTGTATTCATCGGTGATTTTAGTATTCAGGGTTACCCCTTGATGCCGGTCAGCGCAATGCCGCGCACAAAGAGCCGCTGGCCGAAGAAGAAGACGATGAGCACGGGCAGCAGCACGAGCAGAGAGACCGCCATCATGTGCTGGTAATTGGCGTTGCCGTACTGCCCGCGGAACATATTGAGTGCTACGGCAAGCACCTGCTTGTCCATCGAGCGGAGATAGATCAGCGGGTAGAGGAAGTTGTTCCAATTGCCGATAAAGCCAAAGATTACCACCGTCGCCAGCGCGGGCTTGGAGAGCGGCAGGATGATGCTCCATAGAATTCGCCAGGAGGACGCGCCGTCCAGCCGCGCCGCCTCGTCCAGTTCGCGCGGGATGCCCAGGAAAAACTGGCGCAGCAGAAAGATAAAGAACGGAAAGCCAAACCAGGCCGGCACCATCAGCGGCAGCCACGTGTCGTTCCAGCCCAGCCGCGTGAAGAGTACATACTGCGGAATCACGGTCACTTCCTGCGGCAGCAGCATGGTGCCCAACACGAGCAAGAAGAAGAGGTTTTTGCCGCGTGCGCGCAGCCGGGCAAAGGCAAAGGCTGCCAAGCTGCACGAGATCACATTGCCGATGATGTTGCCCGTCGTGATAAAGAGCGTGTTGAACAGAAAACGGTTGAAAGGCAGGTAATCCATCCAGCCTTCCCGAAAATTGCTCCAGAGTATAGGATCTGGAATCCACTGCGGCGGATAGACAAAGATCTGCTTTGGATCCTTGAGCGCCGTGGATAGCATCCACAATAGCGGAATGGTAAACAGCACCGCGCCGGGAATCACCAGCGCGTAAACGAGCACAGCGTGCGCGATCTGGCGCGTCTTGCGCCGCTGATACCAGGGTGTGGTGTGAATGGTGCGCCCCGACAAGGGCGGTTGATTGGACAGCGAGTGGCCGGTTGCTTGCTCCATCGTTTGCTCTTCTCCTTGCAGCAGTAGCCTGGAAGCGCCTTATACGCTCTCTTCTTCGTAGTAGACCCACTTCTTGCTGCCCCACAGTTGCAGAAGTGTCAGCACCAGAATGATGGCAAACAGAATCCAGGCCAGCGCGGAAGCATATCCCATTTTCAGATATTGGAAGGCATTCTGGTAGATGTAGTAGACATAAACCAAGGTTGCGGTTCCCGGCCCGCCCTGGGTCATGACGAGCACATCGGTCAGAATCTGGAATGAAGCGATGGTCGAAATGACAATGACGTAGAAGAGCACCGGCGAGAGCATCGGGATCGTCACGTTGCGGAACTCGTCCCACGGGTTGGCGCCGTCGATCTTGGCCGCTTCGTAGAGCGAGCTGGGCACGGCCTGCAACCCGGCCAGCAGAATGATCATATTGGCGCCGATGGCCCAGGTGCTTTTGACAATCAGCGCCGGCAGCGCCCACTGCTGGCTGCCCAGCCACAGCGGCCCTTCAATGCCGATCAACGAGAGGAGATAGTTGACCAGCCCCACCTGCGGGTTGAACATCCAGATCCACAAGATGGAGACGGCGACGCCGCTGGCGATTGAGGGGATGTAATAGAGCACACGCATCAGGGTCGTGCCGGGCAGCTTTTGGTTGAGCAGAATTGCCACGAACAACGCACCCAGCGTGCCTAAAATGACGCTGCCAAAGGAGTAGAAGAAGGTGTTGCGCGTGGCAATCCAGAAGAGTTTGTCGTCGAAAAGAAGCTGGCGGAAGTTTTGCAGGCCCACCCACTCCTGGGTGGTCAAGCCCGTCCAGTTGGTAAAGCTGAAGGCGAGCGAAGCCAGAATCGGGCCGCCGGTAAACAAAATCAACCCGATCAACCATAACCCGATGCATAGATAGAAGTCGATCTCTTCGCGCTGGCGTAGCGAGAAGCCTTTGCGCTGGCGTGGCGTTGCAGTGGTGGCACTCATCAGACGGATGCCCTTTCCAGATGCGCTATACAAAGGGAGCCGGATGCAGAACTCTTGAGGAACTCTGCATCCGGCAGTGTTCAAGCGG
>JACSRH010000443.1 GCA_014879855.1 Caldilineaceae bacterium
GCCTACTACTGCACCGAGTTCTGCTCGGCGCTGCATCTGGAGATGATGGGCTACATGATGGTGGCGCCACAAGCAGAGGCAGAGGCGGCGAAGTAAGAAGTAAAGAGGCAAGGGAATCAGGACGGGAGATTGGGAGTCCAGGAAAAGTCATTCATGATGATTTCTCTGGTCTCCCCCTCTCCTTTTCTTTCTTCCCCTCCTCTTCAAACCAAAGGACGCAAACGATGTCTGGCGAAATTGATAAAATTCTAGGGCCGCGTATTCCGGCCGACGATTTCAAAGCAAACAGTGCGCGCTACATCATCCCTACGCTGCTTTTTGTGGCGGCCGCGGTGTTGCTGATTATTTCGATCCAGCGACCGTGGTGGCGGTTAAAACTGAACGCGCCGCAATATCCGGCGGGACTTTACGTCACCGCCTACGTCAACCGGATGACCGGCGACATCCGCGAGATCGACGGGTTGAATCACTATATCGGCATGCGCCCGCTGTCGGAAGCGGCGGTTTTCGAGCAGTCGATCTCGGTGATCGGCATCATTGCGGTGGCGATGTTGATTTTGGCGGCTGCCTTTGTGCACAATCGGTGGGCCGCGCTGCTGGCATTGCCGGCGCTGCTGCTGCCGGTGATCTTTCTCGCCGATCTACAATTCTGGCTCGCCAACTTCGGGCTGAATCTGAACCCGACGGCGGCGCTCTCCAGCAGTGTCGATCCCTTCATCCCACCGGTGTTGTGGACGGGGACGATTGCCCAGTTCAGCACCGTGCCGCGGCTCTTGAGCGGCTTCTGGCTGTCGCTGTGGGCCTCCGGGCTGATCCTGGTGGGGCTCTTCTTTCACCGCCGCGCGTACAAGCCGTTGGTGGAGGCGCAGGAGCAGGAGTTGACCCAGGCGGGTTAATGGCACTGCAAATTGTGGAATTGTAACAAATTGTGGAATTGTAAATTGTGAATTGTGAAGTTTGGTCGGTCAGGAGTGGTGTGGTGCAGACAAAGGCATTCAATCGGGCGAGAACGGCGACCATTCTATTGCTGGTGAGCTTGTTTCTCTCACTCGGCCAGACGCTTCCTTTGCAGGCGCAAGCCGACGCGACGAGCACGGCGCTGCCGGAGACCACGCAGTGTGGCCATGTCAGTCTGCAGGCGATGATCGATGCGGCCGCGCCCGGGGACACGCTGGTGATACCGGCCGGAACCTATCACGCGCCGCTGCTGATCGACAAGCCGTTGACGCTGGAAGGGCAAGCCTGGCCGGTGATTCAGGGCGATGGCAGCGGTGATGTAATCCTGATCGAGGCGCCGGATGTGACAGTGCGCGGCTTTGTCGTGCGCGGGACGGGCATTTCGCTCGACCGCGAGGATGCGGGCATTCGTTCGACCGGCGCCAATACGGTGTTGGAAAACAACCGGGTCGAGGATGCGCTCTTCGGCATCTATCTGCAGCAGGCAGCGGACAGCGTCGTGCGCGGCAACACGATCCGCGGCATGGATTTGCCGATTTCACGGCGCGGGGATGGCTTGAAAGTTTTCTACAGTCCGCGCACGCTGATCGAGGCCAACGTGATGCGCGACACGCGTGACGCCATTCTCTGGTACTCATCCTACAGCATCGTGCGCGACAATGATTTCGCCAACGGGCGCTACGGGCTGCACATGATGCAATCCGATCATCATCTGATCGAGCACAACATCTTTCGGGACAATTCGGTCGGCATCTATGTGATGTACGGAAACGTTTTTGAGATGCGGCAGAATTTGCTTGACAGCAACCGCGGGCCGAGCGGCTACGGCATCGGCCTCAAGGAGGCCAGCGACGTGCTGCTGGAGGGCAACCGCATCGTCAACAACCGGGCGGGCGTCTACTCAGACGCCTCACCGCTGCAGCCGGAGACGACCGTCACCTATCGCAACAACCTCTTTGCCTACAACGAGATCGGGCTGGAACTGCTGGCCAACACGCAGCGCAATCGCTTCCAGGACAACATCATGCTCGATAATGGCGAACAGGTCAATGTGGCGGGCGGCGGCGATCTGATGCGCAATGAGTGGGCAGTTGATGGCCGCGGCAATTACTGGAGCGACTACGCGGGCTTCGACGCCAACGGCGACGCCATCGGCGATCTGCCCTATACCAGCAAGAGCCTGTTTGACAGCCTGCTGGGTGCACGACCGGAACTGCGTCTGTTTCAACTCAGCCCGGCCAGCGATGCGCTGGATCTGGCTGCTAAAGCCTTTCCGCTTTTTGCGCCTCAAGCGCGCATGAGCGACCCCGCGCCGCTGACGCAGCCGCCCGCGTTGCCGCCGGCGCCGGGCATGGAGGCGCCGCCCGTGGCCGCCAATCTTGGCGTGGCGCTGGCGATGATTTTACTGGCATGTGGCGTGCTGGCTGCCGGCCTCCGTCTCGACAGACGGCTGCCTCGCATCTTGCCGCGCAACTCCGCCGCTGCCACGGCCACCCTGTCCGATTAAACCATTGCTTGGAATAAACTATGATTGAATTTGTCGATCTCACTAAACGTTATGGGAAATTTACCGCCGTCGATCACTTGACGCTGCATGTGCCGGCGCAGGGTGCGGTGGCGCTGTGGGGCGTCAACGGCGCAGGCAAGACGACCGTGATCAAATGCCTGCTTGGTCTGCTGCGTTTTGAGGGACAGATCACCGTGGATGGCTGTGACGTGCGACGCCAGGGCCGCGCGGCGCGTCAGCGCATTGGCTATGTGCCGCAAGAGTTAGCCTTTTACAAGGAAATGACCACCTTTGACATGGCCGAGTTCTATGCTCGTCTCAAAGGCGCGCCGCGCACCCATATCGCACCGGTGCTCGAACAGGTGGGGTTGGCTGAACATCAGGCCAAAGCGGTGGGCGCGCTTTCCGGCGGCATGAAGCAGCGGCTGGCGCTCGGATTGGCGCTGCTGGCGGACCCGCCCGTGCTAGTGATGGATGAACCAACCTCCAACCTCGACACCGCCGCGCGCAGCCAGCTCCTGCAACTGCTCACGCAAGTCAAGCAGGCTGGCAAGACGATCGTATTCACCTCGCATCGCATCGAGGAGGTCGAAACGCTGGCCGACGATGTCGCTGTGATGGAGCAAGGGCGGTTGCAATTCGTCTGTCCGTCGAGCGCGCTGGCGCAGCGCATCGGCCTGCGCACGCAGGTCAAGTTCGTGGTGCCTGGCGATCAGCTTGACCACGCGCTGGCGATCCTGCGCGATGACGGGCTGGCCGTGCGCCGCAACGGCGTCGGTGTAATTGTCGATGTCGCCCACGGTGAAAAGGCGCGCCCCATCCATGTGCTGGGCCGCGCCGACATCGAGGTGATCGATTTTGAGATGGAGTAGCGATTTTAACGCAAAGGCGCTAAGCCGCTCTTTTTGCGCCTCTGCGTTAGGCAGTTTGTATTCAACGCAAAGCTGCAAAAGCGCTAAGCCGCTTTCTTTGCGCCTTTGCAGCTCTGCGACTCTGCGTTAGGCAGTTGAGGGATAGTTATACTTATGAAAATTGTTTGGCCGATAGCACAAAAAGAGTTGCGCGATGCGTTGCATAATCGCTGGTTTTTGCTTTACACGATTGCCTTTATTGGGTTGTCGTTGGCGCTTTCTTATATGTCGCTGGCAGGCGCGGGGATTGCCGGCTTTGCCGGCTTCGGCCGCACCGCGGCCAGCCTGATCAACCTGGTGCTGCTCATCATTCCGCTGATGGCGCTCACCGTCGGCGCGCAGAGCCTGGCGCAGGAGCAAGAGCAGGGCACGCTGGCCTATCTGCTGGCGCAGCCGGTCACGCGCATCGAAGTCTTTGCAGGTAAATATCTCGGCTTGGCGTTGAGTCTGCTGGCCTCGTTGGGGCTGGGCTTTGGCATTGCAGGCGTCGTGCTGGCGCTGGCCAGTGGCGCCGGCTCGCCGCTGGCCTATGTCAGCCTTGTGTGGCAGACCTTTCTGCTCAGCCTGACCATGCTCAGCGTCGGTTTTCTCGTCTCGGCGCTGACCAAGCGGTCGGGCGTTGCAATTGGAATCGGGCTGTTTCTGTGGCTGACCTTTGTCTTTCTGGGCGATTTGGGGTTGATGGGTACGGCGATTACAATGCGGTTGCCGGTGGAGCAACTGCTGTGGCTGTCGCTGCTTAACCCGTTGCAGGTTTTCAAAATGGCGTCGATCCTTGACATCAACGCTACGCTTGACTTGCTCGGACCTGCGGGCATCTATGCAATGCAGGAATATGGCGAGCAGTTGCGCGGCGTCTTTCTAGCATTGACAGCGTTTTGGATCGTTGTCCCGGCGCTGGCGGCGTATGTGCGCTTTCATCTGCGCGGCGATCTGTAGAGAGTTGCGGGGGGCAAGTTGGACGGAGCGCGCCAATCATAATTGTCAGTTTACAATGCTCAGTTTGATGGGTGAGAGACGTATGAAAGTTTCAATGCAGCTACGTTGGCTGTTTGTAATCGTGATGGTTGTGCTGGCGGCGTGTGGCGGCGACCCAGCCACGCCGGAGCCCGCCAAGATCCGTCTTGGCGAGACGATCTGCACAGAATGCGGCATGATCATCAGCCAGCCCAAGTATGCTGGCTCGTTTGCCTATGCTGAAAGCGAGGGGCGTTTCAAGAGCCTGCCTTTCGACGATATCGGCGACATGCTCAGCTACATGCGGGCGCACAGCGAGTTAACCCCGGTGGGCATCTGGGTGCATGACTACAACAGCGAGGAGTGGATCGAGGCTGAAAGCGCCTACTACGTGGTGAGCACTGCGATCATGTCGCCAATGGGTCACGGCATCGCGGCGTTTGCCGATAAAGCCGCGGCCGAACAACTTGCCGTCGAAACCGCAGGCGCTGTGTTCGATTGGGAGAATCTGCAGAGATCAGGAGACTAGGAGACAGGGAGAGGAAAAGAATCCACCATTAACGCTTCATCCTTGTCCCCCCTTCTTTACAAGTTTATTCGACAATTTTCTAGAGGAGTGAATGATGTTCAAGCGATTTATTCTATTGACAATCCTTGTGCTGTCAGTCATGGCGCTGGCAGCATGTGGCGGCGACGATAAGCCGGAAGCAACCGCAACGCCGGAGCCGCAGGCAGTGGTGGAGCCCACGGCGACGGAAGCAGTAGCCGCCGCGCCGGCCGGCGATGCCGCCAATGGCGCCAAGATCTATTCTACAATTTGTATCGCCTGTCATGGGCCGGACGCCAAGGGCGTCACTGGCTTGGGCAAAGATCTGACCACTAGTGAGTGGGTGGCGACACAGAGCGACGCGCAGTTGGTCGAGTTTATCAAAACAGGGCGTGACGCTGGCGATCCGCTCAACACGACCGGCGTCGCCATGCCCCCCAAAGGCGGCAACCCGGCCATGTCTGAGCAGGAGATCCTGGACATCGTCGCCTACGTGCGTTCGATTCACCAACAATAACAGGCTGCCTGGCTTCGCATCACGAGGCCGCGTCACTATCACGCGGCCTCCGTGATGCGGGCTGAAGCGAGATCATAAGCAACGAAGATAACTCATGATGGAACTCGACACACTGCAAGCTGGCCAGATCAACGTTTTCAGCTATCGAAATGTCCACGCGCGCGACGTGCAACTGGTGCGCTTGTTTGCCGGTGAGGAACTGCACGCCTATCTACTGGTGGTGCCGCCCGGCGGCGCCATTGAATCCCACGTGCATGAAAACAAGCATGAACTGTTTGATGTGCTCGAAGGCGAGGGCATCATCGAAGTGGATGGACGCCCCATTGTCAGCGCGCCTGGCCGCTGCATCTTTGTGCCAGCAGGCAGCACTCACCGCCTGCACAATGAGTCAGAGACGCTCTGGACGCTGCGCATTACCTGCCAGGAGCGCGTCTACCCGCGCCATCTTGGCAAGCTGATAGGACGTGCAATCCGTAAACGAATGACGCGCTGGATTGGATAACGACGGAACGAGCAGAAAGAAGGCAGTCATGCACGCGACGGAGACCGAACGCAGCCACAACCCATTTGCCGGTTTGAACGGCTTTGGCAACCCAGAACGCTGGCAACTTGATGGGCTGGAGCCGTTGCCCGAAGCAGAGTGGGCGCGGATGCGCGAGTTCGTGGCGCTCAGCGACGCGGAGATGGACGCTATGCTCAGCACGGTCGAGGCGCTCTTTCGCCGCGGACACGAACTGGTCGTCGCCACCTACGATTATCTGCTGCATAATCACGAGACCGCCGCCATTCTCGGCTGGGAAAATGGCGCGGATCCTGCGCACCTGTCTGAACGGCGCCGCTTTTTCACGGTATGGCTGGCGCGGCTGCTGGGGATGGATTTCAGCGCCGATTTTGCCAATTATCTTTTCCGCGCCGGCAAGCTTCATGCGGCGCACGGCCCGCGGCGCGCCCACGTGCCGCCCATCTATGTCACCGGCTCGATCAGCTTGGTCAACGCCACCTTTGCCCGTTTTATCATGGAAGAGATGCCCGGCCACGCCCTGGCGCCGCTGGCCCTGGCCGGCTGGAACAAGGTGCTCACCTTGCATCTCCATTTGATGCTGATGGGGTATCAGACCGCACTGGCGCTTGACCACGGTGACTTTAGCGTACCGTTTGTGCTCTTTGGACGGATGCGCACTGTGACCGGCGCCCAGCAATTGACTATCCACGCCGATCGCGGCGCCACCGTGGAAGTTGCGCTGCGCAAGTTCTTTAACTACTATCCACAAAGCCGCGCTGAAGTCTTCGACGCGGCCTGGACCGACGGGGAGCGGGTGGACAGCCACGGCACGCCCTGGCTCACTGTCAACCGCGTCTACGCCGTGAAGCCGATGTGGCGCGTGCTGCTCAACGGCAAGGATATCAGTTACATTGGCGGCCCAGCCGTGGCATTGAACCCTGGCGACGAGATCCATGTGTTCCCGCCGGGGAGATGAAAGGTAGAGATTGGGAAATTGGAGATGGGAGATTGAAAGCGGCGCTACTGCCCCACCCAATCTCCCATCTCTTAATCTCCAAATCTCCCAATTACAGGAGAATTCATGACCGACCAATTCACCCTATTGACTGCCCTCCAGGAGACGCTGGAGGCGCCGGCGGACAGCATTGTCAGCAAGACGATCTACACCAGCGGCAGCGTGCGCGTTGTGCTCTTTGCCTTCGCGCCGGGCCAGGAGTTAACCGAACATACCTCGACGCGGGAGGCGCTGATCCACGTGATCGACGGCAATGCCTTGATCATACTGGGCGGCGAGACCATCGATGCCAGCGCCGGCACGCTGATTCGCATGGCGCCCAACCTGCCACACAGTGTACAGGCACAGAGTCATATGCGGATGCTGCTGTATATGCTCGGCAAGTAAGTAAGACTGTCGAACTTTCCTCATCCAGAGGTGACAGCCGCTTCCACAGGTGACTGTCACCTGAGAACACAAAGCCCGCAGAGAAGGAAGTCTTTTTGCGGGCTTTGTGTTCTCTCAAGAAACTCCATCCCTTGCCAAACAATCTGTAGTGTCTGCCGCACCCCGCCACTATGCTGCGACACACCCGTAAACCCGTCGATGTTTGACGCATCACGGCCAACAGGGTAACATCATTCCTCATTGACGTATTCGCCATCTGTGACCGAAGATGACAGTCATTTCCAAATGTGACTGTCCCTGAGGCAGGTGCAACCATCGTACTTCCATAAGCAGGCAATCATGCTTTCAAAATACGGACGTGGCTGGATCTCCACCCCGCTTATTCACATCGCTCGTGGGCTTGAGGCGACCGGCATCAGCCCCAATGCTTTGACTTTGATTGGGTTCATGCTCACGTTGACGGTTGCAGCTATTCTTGCCACCGGCAATCTGCTCAGCGGGGGGGTGCTGCTGATCTTTGCCGCGCTCTTCGACACGCTCGACGGCGCGTTGGCGCGTCACAGCGACCAGGTCACCATTTTTGGCGCCTTCCTCGACAGCGTTCTGGATCGCTATTCGGAGGCTGTGACCCTGATTGGATTGATGATTTTTTACACGGCGCAGCCGGAGGGCAGGATGCAGGTGCTGTTGCTGGCCGCCACCCTGGTTGGCTCCCTGATGGTGAGCTATACGCGTGCGCGCGCCGAGGCGGTTGGCATCGAGTGCAAGGAAGGCTTCTTCCAACGCACAGAACGGATCGTCGTGCTGATCATCGGGCTGCTAACCGGCTGGATGGCGCCGGTCTTGTGGATCTTAGCGCTTTTCACCAACCTCACCGCGGTGCAGCGCATTGTTGATGTCTATCGCAAGACCAATGCCGGGCGGTAAGCCCGGGGCGCGTCGAAACCGTACAGGTTCACGTGTGCATACGCACCCGGATGCCCCGACCTGCAAAATTGACCGTCATTTTTCCTGACCATTATCGTCATCATGCTCAAAGGGCGCTCGCACTCAAGTCGTACTATCGAAGCCACGCCTGTCTCTGAGGCAAGCGAAGACATATTGCTGGCGGCTGCCATGCAATATGATGATGCTGCGCTCGGCGAATTGTACGACCGCTACGAGGCCAAGATCTTTAGCTATATTTATCGACGCACCGGGGAGGAAGCTCTGGCCGAAGATTTTACGGCGCAGGTTTTTCTCAAAATGTTGGAATCGATCCGCGACCAGAAAGCCTGGCACAGTTCCTTTTCCGGGTGGCTATACAGAATTGCACATAACCTTGTGATCGACCACTATCGGCGAAGGGGGAGGCAAGGCTCGGTGGATATTGAGGAAGCGTCGCCAACGGCATCCGAGGATCACAACCCCGCCGTCACCGTGGAGCACACGTTCGAAGCCGAGAGACTGCGCGCCGCCATTCGGCGCCTGACCGATGAGCAGGCGGAGGTGGTCAGTCTGCGCTTCTTGGAAGGCTACAGCATCAGTGAGGTGGCATCCATGATGAACCGCACCGAAGGCGCCATCAAAGCGTTGCAATATCGCGCGGTTGCGACGCTGCGCACACTTCTGTATGAGCAGTCACGCTAGAACATGCAGGAAGATTTGATGACTTCTAAGCCAATGGAAGATTATTTTGCTGACGCGGCCGATCGCTTGCTGAATGGCGAGCCGCTCGAAAGGATTGTCGCAAACTATCCTGTCGAGTTGCGCGAAGAATTGCAGGCGCTGCTTGCCGTGGTGGAGCTGGCAGAAAGGACGGCTACGGTCACACCGCCCCAGCGCACCCCGCTCAACCGCATTGCCGCGCGCGTGGTCTTTTCCCAGCGCGCGGCAGAATTGCGCGGTGAGCTAAAAGCTTCTCCCCCCTCCGCGGCTCCGCCTTATACAGCTTCACCGCCCTCCCCAGCTGCACCAAAGACGACGCCTCACCCGGGACGCTTGCGGCAGCTCTGGCGTGACCTGAGCGAGGCGTGGAGGCCGGCAGGCGCGCCGGCTCCGCTCATGCGGCTGGCTCCGCTGACCTTGCTGCTGCTCGCGCTCTACATCTCAACATTCACGATCGTCGCGGCCGCAGAGGCCGCGTTGCCCGGCGATCTTGCTTATCCAATGAAGTCGTGGATCCGCGAGCAACGCGTGGCCACGGCGCCGGCCGAGCAGCAAGCGACAGAGCGTTGGCTGGCGGATCGAGCGCAGGCCAGAGATGTAGCTACTCGCGCGGGGCAGCTTCAGTCCACCCCGGACGCCGACCTGCTCACCGCAGTGTCAATTCTCCAATTTCGCGGCTTTGATGGCGACCAGTTGCTCGTCGGCGATTTGAAGGTGATTCCCTGGCA
Organism: Caldilineaceae bacterium; assembly: GCA_014879855.1. Lineage (GTDB taxonomy): Bacteria > Chloroflexota > Anaerolineae > Caldilineales > Caldilineaceae > Caldilinea. The sequence goes on from JACSRH010000443.1 coordinate 9,676, forward strand.
TCGCCCCGAAGGCGCGGACGAGGGTGAATGGCTCCCCATTACGATCGACGGCGAACTCCAACCAGGCGCAGTCGTGATGCTGCGCTATCAGATTGTGCCCGGCGCGTCGGACGCTGTGCAGGGCATGGCGCTGCGCGTGATGCAGGCGCCGCCGATGCCCACGCCGTTGCCGACCGCGACGCCGGCGGTGAGCAACCGCTGCCAGCGCGTCCAAGCGCCCAATTGGGTCACCTATATTGTCAAGCAAGGTGAAACGCTCAGCGAGATCGCTGCCCGCTCGCAAGCCTCCGTCGCCGAACTGCGCCGTGTGAACTGCTTGACAGACGGCGTCCTGCGCGCCGGCACTACGATCTTCGTACCGGCCAATATCGTCGGAGACTTGCCGTCTGCGCCGCCGCCAGTTGTTGTCACCGCCATCGCCACGCAGGCGCCCGCCACTGCAGCGCCGATCGTTCCAACCAGCACGCCGTCGCCGCCGACCAGCGCGCCCACCGTTACACCCGAACCAACCGAGGCGCAAGGCGGCGGCGCAGATCCACTGACGCCGACGGCAATTGTGACGCCGACGCAAACAGACGCGCCGGATGCGACAGTTTCATCGACCGCGCAGCCTGTTGTAACGTTGACGCAAGCAGCCACGCTGGAAACGGCGGTTTCACCGACCATCACGCTCACTGCGATTCTCACTGCAACTCCAACTGCAACTCCAACTGCGACTCCAACTGCGACTTCAACTGTGGCGCCTACTGTGACGTTGACGCAAGCGAGCGCCCCAAGCGCGACAGTCTCTTTCACACCGACGCAGAACGCAACATTGGAAAGTCCAACACCGACGCCTTCTCCTGGCGCAACCGCGCCTGGAGACGCCGCAACTGCCACCAGCACGGCAACCGCGACGGCTGTCTCGCCCACGTCAACTGCGCCCCCTGCGCCAACGGTGACTCAGGAAACGCTGTCAACAACGGCTGCGCCCGCCAGTGCAGAACCAGCAACAGCCGCCCAAAGCACGGTCGCGCCTACTCCCATTCCGCCGTCGCCCACGCCTATCTTGCCGCCACCCACAGCCGCGCCGCCCACAGCCGCGCCACCCACAGCCGCGCCGCCCACGGTGATTCCGGCGGCGCCAGCTGCTCTACCGACTGTCAGCGACAATCCGGCTGCCGAGCCATGATGCGCGCGGTTTGCTGAACCAAACTCAAAATTGAATGATGTCCCTGACTTGTCCTAAGTTTGACCAGTCATCCGCTTGCCGGTACAATAGGGTGTGTTTTGCGCCAGTCAGATAGAGTCGCATGAAGACTTCCTGAAAGGTGCATTTGTTTAGAGATAGAAGCGACGAACAAAGAGTGGCCTGGTGTTCGAGAGTTTAACTGACAAACTGCAAAGCGTCTTTGATAGGCTTGCCACCAAGGGCAAATTGACGGAAACCGACGTCAATGCCGCCATGCGCGAGGTGCGGTTAGCGCTGCTCGAAGCGGATGTCAACTACAAAGTTGTCAAAGACTTTATTGAGCGAGTCAAGGCGCGCGCCATTGGCGCCGAAGTGATGCAGAGCCTGACGCCGGCGCAGCAAGTCGTCAAGATCGTGCACGAAGAGCTCATCGAGTTGCTGGGCAAGCCAGCGCCGCTCAATACGTCGGGGCAACCGCCGCATGTGATCATGTTGGTTGGTTTGCAAGGCGCCGGCAAGACCACTATGGCCGCAAAGCTGGCGCTACGCCTGAAGAAGAGCGGGCAGCGCCCGATCCTGGTGGCCGCCGACATCTACCGCCCGGCCGCTATCAAGCAGCTTGAGGTGCTGGGCGCTCAGGTCGATGTGCCTGTTTACAGCGCCGGCACGCAGACGCCTGCCTCCACGATTGCCAAAGATGCGCTCAAGCAGGCGCGTGAAAAAGCCTATAACGTCGTTATCGTCGACACGGCAGGGCGCTTGCAGATCGACGAAGGCTTGATGCAGGAACTGGAACAGGTGCGCATGGTGACGCGCCCGGCCGATATTCTGCTCGTCGTCGACGCTATGACCGGCCAGGAAGCCGTCAACGTCGCCGAAGGCTTCAACACCCGCGTTCCGCTGACCGGGTTGATCATGACAAAGATCGACGGCGATGCACGCGGCGGCGCAGCTTTGAGCGTGCGCCAGGTCACCGGCGTCCCTATCAAATTTCTGGGCACAGGCGAAAAACTACCCGATCTCGAACCATTTGACCCCGATCGGCTCGCCGGGCGCATCCTCGGCATGGGCGATGTGCTCACACTCATCGAGCGGGCGCAGGAAAATATCAGCGAAGTTGACGCCGCGGCCATGGAAAAACGCTTGGTCGAAGGACAGTTTGACTTCGAGGATTTTCTAGATCAGCTCAAACAGGTCAAGCGTCTGGGTCCCATCACCGACATCCTGGGCATGATCCCAGGCATGAATCGGATGACCAAGGACATTGACCCGATGCTGGCGCAAGACAGCCTCAAGAAAACCGAGGCCATCATCAACAGCATGACTGTACACGAACGTCGCAATCCGGACGTGCTTAACGCGAGCCGGCGCCGCCGCATCGCCACGGGCAGCGGGACGACTGTGCAGGATGTCAATATGCTTGTCAAACAGTTCCGGGAAATGCAAAAAATGATGAAGCAGCTTGGCATCATGGGGCGTGGAAAGAAGAATAAAAACAAAAAAGGACGCGGGATGCCCAGTCAACGCGGTGGTGGAATGCTGCCGTCCGGGTTGAGCGATCTTTTTGGCGGCCGTTAATCACAGGTCGCCTGGTTGGTTGGATAATGGCCAATTCCGCCCTGGGTACGATAGCGCGCACCGTCCAAAGCGCACCTCTCTATTTGTCCTGTGGGCGACAATTGGCCGTGAATATATAGATCAGCACATTCTCGATTGGATCGATAGCGGATGCAACGTATTCCTATCGGAGCAACAGGTTTGGATTCATAGGTAAGGAGAGTTTCGAGTCATGGTTCGTATTCGCTTGCGTCGCACGGGCGCTAAAAAATCACCTTATTATCGCATTGTAGTGGCCGACAAACGTTCGCCGCGCGACGGCCGCTTTATCGAAAGCATCGGAACGTACGATCCCAAGACGCAGCCGGAAACGGTTGAATTGCAGATGGAGCGTGCCGCGTACTGGTTGAGCAATGGTGCACAGCCGAGTGACGGCGTCGTGCGCATTCTGCGCCGCGTCAAATTGATCGACGAAACGGGCAACCCCATGCCGTATACGCCGCCGGCCGCCGAAGTGGCTGTGGCCGCCTGAGCGCGGCGCACAAACCGATCATGGAAGATCTGATCCGTTTTCTCGCCGAATCGCTGGTTGAAGAACCCGATCGCGTGCGCGTCTACACCAAAGAGACGCGCCGCGAAACGATTGTCAAATTGCGCGTGGCGCAGCCTGACATCGGGCGCGTCGTCGGGCGCAATGGGCGCGTTGCCAACGCGATGCGCTCCGTGCTCGAAGTCGCGGCGCGCGATCATCGCCAGCCAGTGCTGCTTGAGATTGATTGATGGCTCCGCTGCCTGGCTCGCCAGGTAGATGGAATTGGGGGGCTGCCGCCGGCAGCCCTTTCTTTGTTCTATACAAAAGTGATGCGCATGTCTGAAAAAAATCTTTCCACCGTCTCCGGCAGGCCCACGCACCGCAAAAGCCAAATTTACCGGGTGCGCAATCAGAATGTCGTCGTCCCGGATGGCTATATGGCGGTTGGCTGCATTGTGGGTGTGCATGGGCTGCGCGGCGAGATTAAAGTGGAGCTATACACCGATTTCCCGGAACGCTTTGCGCCCGGCGTTATGCTGCTGGTGGGCGACGACCTGATGGAAGTCAGGCTTGTATCAGTGCGGCCCCACAAGAACCAATTGTTGATGCAGCTCGAAGGCGTGGCCGACCGCACGGCCGCCGAACAGCTGCGCGGGCTCTGGCTTTTCGCACCCGAAGACGATGCAGCCGAGCTGGAGGAAGGCGCCTACTGGATCCACGACATCATCGGCCTGCAGGTTCTGCAAGAAGATGGCCGTAGCTTAGGCGACGTGGTCGATGTCTTTGCAACCGGCGCCAATGACGTTTATGTGGTGCGTCCCGCAGAGGGACAAAACCGCGGCCAGGATATTCTGCTGCCGGCGATTCCTGAAGTGGTGCTCGCCGTGGACCTGGCGCAACGCAGGATGACTGTGCATCTGCCTGATGGGTTGATCGAGGCGGAAACCGTCGATTGACAAAAGTATATCTGCGACCTACAGTATCGTAGATTTTCCCGCGCTGCTCAAACGTAAGCGGCGCCGCTACAGCCTGTATGCATAGCTTGTGGACACCAGAGCCTATTGGATCGCTTTCAACCGAGTTGCCGGCATTGGGCCGGTTCGCCTCGCCGCATTGATCGAAGCCTGCGGCGACATTGGCGCGGCTTGGCGTGCGTCGATCCAACAGATGCGGGCAGCCCGTCTTGACCGCCGCACCATCGAGTTGTTCCTGGAGGCGCGCCGCACCATCGACCCGGCGGTCGAACTCCAGCGCACTGTCGACGCCGGCGTCGAGGTGTTGACTTGGGAAGATGCGACTTATCCGGAGTCGCTGCGCACCGTGGATGGCGCACCGCCTGTCCTGTACGTGCGGGGGCGCATCGTCAGCCAGGATGAGTGGGCAATCGCCGTGGTGGGCACGCGCCACGCCAGCAGCTATGGCCGCGAGGTCGCCCGCGTGCTGGGCGCCGCGTTGGCGCAAGCGGGCGTCACTGTGGTCAGTGGGTTGGCGCTTGGCATCGACACCGTGGCGCATCATGCGGCGCTCGATGCGGGTGGACGGACGATTGCTGTGCTGGGCAGCGGCGTCGATCAGATTTATCCGCCGCAGAATCGCGGCCTGGCCCAGGCAATCGCCGGACAAGGCGCGCTCGTGAGCGAGTACGCCCTGGGCACGCGTCCGGATGCAAATAACTTCCCCCCACGCAACCGCATTATCAGTGGGTTGAGTCGCGGCGTGATCATCGTCGAGGCGGGCGAGCGCAGCGGCGCCTTGATCACCGCACGATTTGCCGCGGAGCAGGGACGTGAACTCTTTGCCGTGCCGGGCAGCATCTTGTCACCCGGCAGCGCCGGCTGCAACACCCTCATTCAGCAAGGGGCGGCGCCGCTCCTTGCTATTGACGATGTGCTGGAACAGTTGAACATGAGCAGTATCGTCGACCATCAGGATGCGCGCCAGAGCGTGCCGGCTGACCCGGCCGAGGCTGCGCTGCTGACGCACTTGTCGCATGAACCTGCGCACGTCGACGATCTCGTGCGCATGACTGCCATGACGCCTGGCCAGGTCAGCAGCTTGCTGGCGCTCATGGAATTAAGAGGTTTGGTGCGTCAGGTAGGGGTCATGACCTACATGCGCGCCTGAAGAAATGAGGCGATCGGTCAACACAAAGGAGTGAACCAGATGTATGCAATCATTTTGGCAGGCGGGGTCGGCACCCGCCTCTGGCCGCGCAGCCGTGAAAATCGGCCCAAGCAGTTCAGCGATATTACGGGCAGCGGGCTGACCATGATCCAGGACACCGCGGAGCGTCTCGAAGGCGTCGTGGATGGGAAGGATCTTTTCGTCGTGACAGGCGCCGCCTACGCCGAGCTGACCGCGGAGCAACTGCCACAGATGCCGGTGAGCCACATCATTCTGGAGCCGAGCGGCCGCAACACCGCGCCCGCGATTGGCCTGGCCTGTCTGCATTTGCGCCGGCAAAACCCCGAAGCCATCATGGCGATCCTGCCTGCTGACCATGTGATGCTGAATTCTGATCGCTTCCGCGTGGCGCTGCGTCGCGCCGCTGATGTGGCGCAGAATGGCTTCATCGTCACGTTAGGCATCGAGCCTACCTTTGCCCATACCGGTTACGGCTATATCAAGCGGAGTGAGCTCCTCTCTACCAGCGGCGATCTGCCAGCCTATCGAGTTGAACGATTTTTGGAAAAGCCCAAACGCGCAGCCGCCGAACAATTCCTGGCCGACGGCGCCTATTATTGGAATGGCGGCATCTTTGTCAGCCGCGTCGATACGATGTTGAGCGAATTTGCGCGCCAGACCCCGACCCTCTATGCTTGCCTCGAAGAGATCGACGGTGCGCTCGGCACCGCGGCGGCGCAGGAAACGTTGGAAATGGTGTGGCCGCAGATGCCCAGCATCAGCATCGACTATGCTGTCATGGAGGGCGCGCAGAAGATGGCGGTGGTGCCGCTCAAGGCTGGCTGGAACGATGTGGGCAGTTGGGACGCGCTGGAAACGGTGCTCGAACAGGACGAGCAAGGCAACAGCATCGCTCGCGGCGAAGTTCTGCTGCTGGACAGCCGCCAAAATATTGTATACAGTGACAAGCGCCTGGTAGCTTTAGTCAGCGTCAACAATCTTGTCGTCGTCGATACTGGAGACACTTTGTTGATCGGCGACAAGAGCAACATGCAGCGCGTCAAGGAAGTCGTCGAGATGCTGCGCGCACAAGGACGCACCGAACTGTTGTAATCCTGGTTGCTCTGTTCTAACAAATTGTTTGGGAAGTTGCCATCCAGACGCAAAGAACACGAAGCGACACACAGAATTATCCAAAAGTCCATCCCTACGAAGGAGTCGCCGATGTCATTCCAGTCGACGCTAGATCGCTTCAAGGAAGTTCAGATCAACCGCAAGGAGTTGATCTGGGTGCTGATTGGCGCTGTCGCCGGCCTGGTGCTTGGCCTCCTGATCGGTTGGGTGTGGTGGCCCGTAGAGTGGCAGGGCGGCTCGCTGAGCGCATTGAGCCGTGAAACGCAGGCGGAATACGTCAGCACGGTTGCCGACGCCTACGCAACGTATAGCACTCAGGAGGCGCTCGAGCAGGCGCGTCAGCGGCTTGCACTGCTAGATGGCAACCTGCCCACCCTTTTCGACGCCGCGCTGGTTACGTACACGGCGCGGCCAGATGGCAGCGCACAGGTCGCCAATCTAGCTGCATTGGCGTCGGCGCTAGGCATCCCAGTGAAGGCATTGCCGGCCGCGCCCATACCAGCCGACCAAGCAGCTCAAGCGCCGTTGCCGGCCACCCCTGCCGCGGGCATGATAGAGCGGAATGAGCCAAATGGCTTCTGGAATGGGCTTCAGTTCCTAGCCAGCGTTATCATCCTTGCCATTGGCGCCTACCTCGGCTGGCTGCTCTTCAAACGTCTGCGGCCAGCGACGCCACAAGCGACGCCGCCTGCTATTGGGCCGTTGAGCCAGCCGGCGCCTGCGGTTGCCAGCCAACCTATCACAGCATATAGCAGCGCCGCGCCGCCGCGCACCGCGCCTCCTGGCTACACTGCCGCCCAGGCGGCCGCCACGCAGGTGCAGCCAGTGCAGCCCCCTGCGATGGGCAACGTGCCTCCATTCGAGCCAGAAGAGTCAGGCGCCGGCGCACCCGCACCCGTGCGCGGCGGCCAGCCGATTGCCCCATCGGTTGCTGTGCCTCCGACCGCGCCAGGGGCATTTATAGAAGATGCGCCGGACGACGAAGAAGATGATTCCCCGCATCAAGCCGACGCAACGTCTCCCTCGACTGCGGTTGGGCAGCGTCCTGGTGCATCCAGCTTGGGATGGGCGCCGGGCGTCGGGCGCGTGGAGCGCTACCCGACGATCGACCACTTCGAGGCCAGGTTCACCGCTGGTATGGACCATTTCGATTGGACGCGTAATATCCCAGGGCCGCAGGAAGACGTCTATCTCGGTGAGTACGGCATTGGCGTCAGCGATCGGCACGGCATGTTGAACAATGACCCCGACCAGGTCGTCGCTATCGAAGTGTACATCTTCGATAAATCCGACGAAAAAAATCTGGTGAATGTCAGTCGCGTGGTGTTGAGCGAATATGCGGATACAAATCTGCGCAGACATTTTGAGCGTGAAAAGGATCGGCTTGGCCCGATCGTGGCGCAGCCGAAAACAACTTTGCAACTGGAAGCGCGGCAGTTTATCCTGCTCTGCACCATCAATGAGGTGCGCTATACGCCCGAGGGCATCTTCGAACGCGTCAATATGGATTTAGAGCTCAAGAAGAAAGTGTAGCGCCGGCTCTACGCCCGTTCTTCCATATCGTACAGACGCCGGTATTCTTGGACAGCGTAGCGGTCGGTCATGCCGGCCAGATAATCACAGATGGCGCGCGGCAAGCCTTCGCCGGCAGTCTCGGCGCGGCGCTGCGTTTCGGGCGGAAGCTGGCGAGGTTCGCTGAGATAGGCGTCGAAGAGGTGAGTCAGCGTGCGCGCCGCTTTGACTGCCATCCTCACCACGCGGTAGTGGCGATAGAAATGCTGAAAAAGAAAACGCTTTAATTCCCGGTTTTCTTCGTCGAAGATAGCTGAGTAACAGCCGACGTTTTCCGGCAAAGCACGCAACTCGGCCAGCGACTGGAGGCTGGCCTGCTCGATCTTCTGCGCAGTTGCCGCGATCACATCACTCACTTCGAGACCGATCAGCCGGCGCACAAAGCGGTAGCGCACCATATCCTCGCGCAGATCCGCTTCCGTCCCTAACCCCAAAGAAGCCAATGTGCGTTGCGCAATCGCCAGTCCTTTCACTCCCTCGGGATGAAGAATGCCGCTGCGCAAGCCATCATCCAGATCGCTTGTGTTGTAGGCGATTTCGTCGGCGAGGTTGCTCAATTGACATTCGAGCGTTCCGCGCTCTTCTGGGGAATAGTCGCTCGCGTCGATCACATCGTAATCCGTGTCGTGTTTGACCACCCCTTCCAGCACCTCATAGGTGAGATTGAGGCCAGGATGGTCAGGATAGCGATGCTCCAGCTCGGTGAGAATGCGGTAGGTCTGGCGTTGATGGTCGAAGCCGTTGTGCTCCTGCATCAGGTGGTTGAGCGTGTCCTCGCCCACGTGGCCAAAAGGCGGATGTCCCAAATCGTGCGCCAGGCAGATTGCTTCGGTCAAGTCTTCGTTGCAGCCGAGCGAGCGCGCCATGGTTCGCCCGATCTGGGCGACCTCAATGCTGTGGGTGAGCCGGTTCCGATAATGATCGCCTTCGGAATAGACAAAGACCTGGGTTTTGTATTCCAGGCGGCGGAACGCAGTGGTATGGATGATGCGATCGCGGTCGCGCTGATAACCCAGCCGGTAGGGGTGCGGCGCCTCAGGGTAACGCCGTCCGCGGCTGGCGCTGTTGGGCATGGCATAGGGCGCCAATGTCAGGCGCTCGCGCGCTTCCAGCTCTTTGGCAGTGACGATCATCGTGGCCTCCTGTCTACAATAACTGCTCTCCCCCATCGACCACCAGCACCGAGCCAGTGGCAAAGTCCGCTTCGATCAGATAGCGCACGGCATTGGCGGCGTCGGCAGGCGTCCCCCAACGCTTGAGCAAGGTGCGCGCGGCGGCGCGGTCGATGCTCGCCTGCGGGTGATTGTCCGGCGGCAACACGGGGCCGGACGCCAGGGCATTCACCCGGATCGACGGGGCCAGTTCAAGCGCAAGCTGGCGCGTCAAGGCGAGCATCCCAGCCTTGCCGACCGCGTGCGCGGTGAAGTGATGCCATGGTTGCCATGCCGACAGATCGATGACATTGACGATCACCCCGCCCCCACGCGCCTGCATCGAGGGCAGCAGCGCATTTGTGACATAAAACGTGCCGTCGATCGAGACGCGCGTGACGCGCTGCCATACATCCAAGTCATCCGTCGGGATGTCGAGCTGGCCGAAATCGCTGGCGTTGTTGACGATGATGTCGACGCCGCCGAACCGTTCGATCACAGCGTCCTTCATGCGCTGCACCGCGGCGAGATCCGCGACATTGCACTGGAGGGCGAGGGCATCGACGCCGCAGGCGCGCGCGGTGGCCACTGTCGCCGCGGCCGCATCTGAAGACGAGTTGTAGTTGATCACAAGATTGGCGCCGGCTTCTGCCAGCATCAGCGCGATTGCGCGGCCCACGCGCACGGCGCCACCGGTGACGAGCGCCACTTTGCCCTTGATTTCCATGTAGCCACTCCTGCTCATGCACCTGAGAATCAGCGTGCACCCTATTATAGCCACTGGCTGGGAAAAACAAAACGGGGTGACGGCATTGCCGTCACCCCGCACTTACCTGGCGGTGGTAAATTTATTTTTTGCCTTGCGAACTCAACGTGCGCTCAATAATTGCGTCCTGGGACGAACGCTTTTTATACGATTGATTGCGCTTCTGCTTCTTGTTACTGCCGGTGGGAAGGACAACGCCGCTGCGTTCTTGTGCTTTAAGGAACGCCACTTGCATGGTCGTCAGCGCTTCCATCTCGGCAAAACGGTCTTCATACTCAGCTTCTTCCTGTGCGGTCTGCGCGGCCTGTGTTTCTTCCACCGCAGATTGCACCGGCTCCGGTTCTGGGCGTAGTCCCTTCATGCTCACGTCGATGCGGTTGCGGCGACGGGCAATCTCGATGATGCGCACTTCAACCGCGTCCCCCGACTTCACGACATCTTCTGGTTTGGCGACAAAGCCTTCTGCCATTTCGCGCACGTGAAGCAGCGCGTCGCGTCCCACGCCGATATCGATAAAAGCGCCGTACGGGAGAATACGCGTCACGGTCCCTGGCACAACTTCACCGACCTGGAGGTCACGGATCGTGCGCTGACCCGGCTCGATCATGGTGAGGCTGATGCGGTTGCGGTCGCGATCCAGCTTCTTGATCCAGAGGGTGACTGCCTGACCTTCCTTGAGGAGGTCCGACACCTTGGCGACGCGTGTAGTCGAGAGTTCGGAAATGTGCACCAAGCCATCGCGCCCGACTCCTATATCCACAAAGGCGCCAAACTCGGTGATGCGTTTGACAGTGCCTTGGAGCGCCTGCCCGACGCTGAGAAGCTTGACCACAGGGCCATCCTCGTCAGCAGCATCCCCGTCAGCAACATCTCCGTCAGCAACATCCCCGTCAGCAACATCCCCGTCAGCGCCATCAGCGGTTTCGGACGCAGCAGCATCTGACGTGGACGCCACTGGCGTAGTCGCTTCTGATGGAGTCGCTTCTGATGGAGTCGCTTCTGATGGAGTCGCCTCTGATGGAGTCGCCTCTGGTGCGTTCACAGCTGACACGGGCGTATCTGATGGCATTGTTTCGACGGGCTGCGTCTCTTGTGGCTGCGTCTCTTGTAGTTGTGGTTCTTGTGATGGTGCGCTCACCTCTGTCGCCTGAACCAATTTTTGCTCGCTCATTTCCATGTCCTCCCGAACACTACCGGCGCAGCTCGCTAATGCGCCTCGATTCACACAAAATTCTATTCATGCAGTCGAATCAAAAGATTCATCTGATTATCCCTTCAAGTATATCCTTCCTGCTAAGATTTGCCAAAGCAAAGGCGTACAGATTGCACAAACCTACCCGCGCCCACTCACACACGGCTGACGGTCGATCTCTGGTATAATGGCTTTCTAATTCCGCCATGGGTGGCGACTCAGAGACCGTGGCGATATTGTGCAACATTGTGCAACTAAAGGAAAGGAATCGATGTGAACGCTTCAGGGCAGGCAAAACGCGATGAATTGATCGGCCGCTGGCAGGAAATCTATGACCTCACGGGAATCGCTGCATTGAGTAGCTGGGATCAGACCACCTACATGCCGCCGGGCGGTGGGCCTGTACGCGCTCGGCAAATTGCGCTGCTCGAACGTCTTGCCCATGAGCGACGCACCGATCCTGCCATTGGCCGGCTGCTCGACGACCTGGAGCCCTATGCAGAGTCGCTGTCCGCAGACCATGACGACGTGAGCATGTTGCGCGTCATGCGCAAGCTTTATGAACGCGCGGCGCGCATCCCGACCGAGTTCGCCGCCAAATTCGCGGAGCACACCGCCAACACCTACATGGTGTGGGCCGAAGCGCGCCCGCGCAACGACTTTGCCGCGGTGCGTCCAGGTCTGCAAAAGACGCTGGAGATGAGCCGCCAGATGGCAGAGTTCTTTCCAGGATATGCGCACATTGCCGATCCGTTGATCGATGTTGCCGACGAAGGCATGACCGTGGCTGCGATCCGTCCTCTGTTTGAGGAGTTGCGTCAGGCATTGGCGCCCCTGGCGGCGACCATTGCCCAGCGACCGCCGGTGGAAAATGATTTTCTGTATCGTCATTATTCAAAAGCACAACAGATTAAATTTGGTGAACAGATCATCAGCGCGTTTGGCTACGATTTCGGGCGCGGACGCCAGGATGAAACCCACCACCCATATATGACCAAGTTCGCTCACGACGACGTGCGCATCACCACACGGATTGACGAGCAGGATCTGGGCAACGCGCTCTTCAGCACCATGCATGAGGCGGGTCACGCTCTCTACGAGCTGGGCATCGACGCCGCCTATGCCTCTACACCGCTGGACACCGGCGCGTCGGCCGGCGTTCATGAGAGCCAGTCCCGTTTGTGGGAAAATATCGTGGGGCGCAGCCGGCGCTTTTGGCAGCACTATTACCCGGCGCTCCGTGCGCAATTTTCGGAGCAACTGGCCGACGTTGAACTGGACGCCTTTTACCACGCCGTCAATCGCGTGGCGCCTTCATTGATCCGCACCGAGGCCGACGAAGTCACTTACAACCTGCACGTCATCATCCGCTTTGGTCTTGAGCTGGATCTGCTGGAGGGCAAGCTGACTGTCGACGAGCTGCCGGAGGCTTGGCACGCTCGTTACATAGAGAACCTGGGGCTGCGCGCGCCCGACGACCGTGACGGCGTGCTGCAAGATGTTCACTGGTATGGCGGCCCGATCGGTGGCAGTTTCCAGGGCTACACACTGGGCAATATCATGGCGTCACAATTCTACGCCACCGCGCTCTCCAGCCACCCGGAGATTGAAGCCGAGATTGGCCAGGGACGTTTCGATACGCTGCACACGTGGCTGCGTGAAAATATCTACCGTCACGGCTCTAAGTACACGGCGCAGGAACTGCTTGCACGCGTGACAGGCAAGCCACTCACCATCGAACCCTATCTGGCCTATCTGCGCACCAAATACAGTGACATCTACGGCCCACTGTAGAGATGTGGCCATAAAGGCGTTTCAATCGATTCAATTACACCAAACCCAAGGGGATCGCCCATGACCTTTGCCGAAGTCGACCAGCAATATTTGGAGCTAAAGCGACAGTTTCACGCCGGCGAGTTATCCGAAACTGCATTCAACGAAGCCCTCATGTCGATGATGATCCAAGACGCCCAGGGGCGTTGGTGGGCCAAGGCGCGCGACAGCGGCCAGTGGAACTACTATGATGCGGCGACGCAGCAGTGGACGCCAGCGTCACCGCCCAGCGCCACGGGAGGCGTGGCGTCGCCGATGATGTCGCCACCCGCGGCGCCGGATCTGTCGCCGCAAGCCTATGCGCAGCCAGCGCTGCAACCGTCCGGCGCGGCGGCCTTTGGCGCCAGCCAGCCGGAGTTATCGCCGGGCTTGAAGGTCATCTTCTATATCTTGTCCTTTTTGGTGCCGATCGTGGGGATCGTGCTTTTCTTTGTCTACCGCGGCAAATCAGCGCCAGAGGATCAGGCCGCGGCCAGGCTCTTTCTGATTCTGGGAGTCATCTCCTTTGGGCTAAGCTGTCTGTGCGGATTCCTCTTCCCGCTGATGTGGTTCACTATCAGCAGCTAGCAGTACAGGATCAACCACTCTGCGTAAGTTGGGTTCTGCGCAGGCTGGGTTCTGCGCAGGTTGGGCTGCTCGCCCGCCATGTTGCGTCACGCGCCATAAGCTGCTTGGGGCGCATCGTGAGGTGTTGGGCGACTCGCCCGATCTACGCCAGCGGGTGATTACAGGAAGGTGCAAGGGATGGCGCACATCGATATGCGCACTGCATGGAATCAGGTTGCCGCGCACTACCAGCGCCGTCACGCAATCCCGACCGACAGCGCACATTACGGCCCCTGGGCGCCGCTGGAGAACGAGTTGCGTCTGTTGGGCAATGTCAGCGGCCGTCGTATTCTCGAAGTGGGCTGCGGCGGTGGGCAGTGCAGCATCGCTTTTGCGCGCCAGGGCGCAACCGCCGCTGGCATCGATCCGAGCGACGCCCAGCTTGACCATGCCCGGCAGCTTGCTGCACAGGAGGGCGTCGCCGTCGAGTTTGTACGCGGTGCGGCCGAAGACCTCGGCTACTTTGCTGACAGCGCATGGGACATTGTCTTCAGCGCCTATGCTTTTCAATACGTGGCGGATATGCCCGCGGCCCTGCGCGAATGTGCGCGGGTGTTGCAGCCGCAAGGCCGTCTCGTCTTCAGCCTGGATCATCCTTTTCGAGATTGTTTCTTCGACTTCGAGGAGAACGATGTGACGCTCTATCCTGCGCGCAGCTACTTCGACCACAGCCCGATGACCTGGACGTTCAGCGACACGGGTGTATGGATGCATTCCTATCACCACACGCTCGCCGCGTGGATCGACATGCTGGGTGAGGCCGGTTTTCGGCTGGTGCGTCTGCTGGAGCCTGCACCGCCGGCAACAGCGCTCGACGAAATCTGGCCTTACGACGACCCGCTTTCCTCGCTGCGCCATATCCCGCCAACGGTCATCTTTGTAGCTGAGAACGCGCAATAACGGAATCGCCAACATGAACTGCTTCACCTTGCCCACCGCGGCGCGGATTGCCGACATTGAAACCGACAACTATCGCACCAAAACCTTTATTCTCGATGTGCGGCTGGAGGCTGCCCCCGGTCAGTTTATCATGGCATGGCTGCCGCGCTTCGACGAGAAACCTTTTTCGCTCGTCAGCGCAGACCCTGTGACACTGATGATCACGGCGGTAGGGCCTTTCACCCGGCTAGTGCATGAGCTACAGGTTGGCGATCTTCTGTGGCTGCGTGGGCCGTTCGGGCGTGGCTTCGACGCACCTGCTACGTCACGCCGGATAGCGTTGGTGGGCGGCGGGTATGGCGTGGCGCCCTTGCTGTGGCTGGCGCGCCGGCAGCTTGCCCAAGATGCACACGTCACCGCCATCATTGGCGCGCGGACAAAGGCCGACTTGCTTTATGCTCACCGATTTGCAACACTTGCCGATACCCTTGGTGCGGGTGTGCTAACGGTGCGGCTCACGACCGAAGACGGCAGCGCAGGCGTGCACGGGCGCGTGACTGATGTGCTGGCGCCGCTCCTCAACACCGGGCAGCTCGACGCCATCTACGCGTGCGGCCCCCATGGGATGTTGCACGCGCTCACACAGTTGGCGCGCCGCACCACTGTTCCCTGCCAAATGAGTTGGGAAGCTTACATGCGTTGCGCCATCGGCATCTGCGGCGCGTGCGAACATGACGGTAAAGTATTGTGCATGGATGGGCCGGTTTTGGCGCTTTAGTTGACTGTTTTGATGAACCATGGGAAAAACGTTCTATCACCAACTCCAAAATCTGCTCGATGAAGGGCTGACCGTCGCGGTCGCCACCATCGTCCAGGTCAGAGGCTCCACCCCGCGTGAGGTCGGCGCCAAGATGATCATCCATCCCTATGGCAAGCATGTCGGCACGGTGGGCGGCGGCTGCGGCGAAGCGGATGTGATCCGCGCTGGGCTGGATGTACTGGCGGACGGGCAACCACGCATCGTGCACATCGACCTGACCGAGCCCATCGCCATGCAGAGTCTCGGCGTCTGCGGTGGCATTCTCGATGTGTTCATTGAACGGTGGACGCCTGAAACCGATGCCGGTGCACCGGAGGGAAGATGACGCGCACGGTGCTGGCCGCGCTGACCGCGTCCGCTGAGCGGCGCGAAGCCGTGGCGTTGGTGAGCGTCACGGCCGCCGCAGGTGAGTGTACAGACGCCATTGGTCGTCATCTCGTTGTGTGGGCGGATGATCGGCCAGCGGTGGGGAACCTGGCGCTGGGGGAATGGCAACCTGCACTGCTCGATGCGGTGCGCGCCGCCTTGCACGCGCGCCGTCACACCTCACTTGCCTACGAGACGGCGTGTGGCGTTGTTTCCCTGTTCGTAGAAGTTCAGCCTCAACCCTATCACCTGATCATTGCCGGCGCCGGTCATGTCGCCGCACCCCTGGCAACGATGGCCGCGCTGTGTGATTTCACCGTGACCGTGCTGGATGATCGCCCGCAATATGCCAATGTGCAGCGCTTTCCAACCGCCAACCGTGTGATCGCTGGCCCATTTCGGGAAGAGTTGCGCAAACTGCGTGGTGCACGCGATGCCTTCGACCCCCAGACCTGTCTGGTGCTCGTCACGCGCGGCCATCAGTACGATGTCGATCTGCTGCTGGAAGTGCTCGACGATCCGTTGGCGTATCTCGGCATGATCGGCAGCCGCCGCCGCATCCGCGCGGTCTACGATCTGCTCGCAAGTGAGCGCGGCGTTCCCCGCGATAAATTTGATCGCATCCATGCCCCGATCGGTCTGGACATCGGCGCAGAAACGCCGGCCGAGATCGCCATCGCCATTCTGGCGGAAATTATTGCGGTTACACACAAAAAATCGTAGCCATACAGCCATCACAAAAATTGACCAGGGACGGAACAGAATTGAGCACTTTGCTTGAGATCATAGCCACTTCCGCCGAAGACTGCGCCTTGATCGAGCGCGCACACGGCGACCGCATTGAGCTTTGCGCGGCGCTGACAGTGGGAGGATTGACGCCTTCCGCGGGCTTGGTGGCGGCTGCGCGCGCCGCCACGCGCCTGCCGATCATGATGATGTTGCGGCCGCGCGAAGGGGGCTTTTGCTACACAGATGCAGAATTTGCGCAGATGCGCCGCGACCTTGCCTTTGGCCTGACAAACGGAGTCGATGGCTTTGTGTTTGGCTGCCTGACGCCGGCAGGCGCGGTTGATGTTCAACGCACCGCGCAACTTATGGCCCTGGCAACTGGGAAGCAGACAGTCTTTCACCGCGCCTTCGATAGCACCGCCGATCCGTTGGCGGCCTTGGAGACGCTGGTGGATCTCGGCGTCACGCGCATCCTCACATCGGGGCAGCAGCCAACCGCGTGGGAAGGCGCTGAGCTGCTCCGGCAACTGGTGGAGAGTGCGGCGGCGCGCATCGAGATCCTGGCCGGCAGCGGCGTGCGCGCCGAGCATGTCGCCGAGCTGGTGCGGCGCACGGGAGTAAGTCAGGTGCACGCATCGGCCAGCACGCTCCAACTCGATCGTTCGACCCAGGCGAATCTCAAGCTGCACTTTGGCGGTGTGCAATCGACCGCAGGGGAGAGCCACCGCTGCGCTGATCCTGCGCAAATTGCAGCGCTGAGGACAGCGCTGGAGGCGGCCGGAGGGTGAGGAGCCTGACCAAATGTAGCGTGAACGCATTGAGCGCAGCAAAGCGGCATCTTTTATGTCGAAGCTCCTCCATTTTGCCAGATCTTCTTGTCAATAAAAATGGGAAGAACTGTTCAAGAGGCAGTGAAGTTTGTTTGATGTTGCGCATATCTGCATGATCGCGGGCTCAGGCACGCCAATTCAGCCCACTTTATGGGTTGATTTCACGCTAACCATGTTTGCACCTGCGCAAAGATGGCAGCACTTTCAAAGCGGCTGTTATCTCTGCGCGCTGCAGGCAACAACAAAATAAGCTGTGCAGGCCGTCTTGCAGTGGTTTGTCCGTGCTCTGGTTTTATGGTATCAAGAGGTGCGTAAATCAATCTACTTCAGGATCCTATCATGACGACAGCCTTACGCCCGCCACCTGCCTTTCATCTTCTGGCAAAACCCACCGGCGCCACCTGTAATCTGGACTGCGCCTATTGCTTCTTTTTGTCCAAAGAGATGCTCTATCCGGGCAGCCGTTTTCGCATGGCTGACGAGTTGCTCGCCTCCTACATTCGCCAGTTGATCGAGGCGCATACTGTGCCCGAAGTCCAGATCGCCTGGCAGGGGGGCGAGCCGACGCTGATGGGGCTGCCCTTTTTCGAGCGATCCATCGAGCTTGTTGAACAGTATCGCAAACCAGGGATGCGCGTCACTTATGCGATTCAAACCAACGGCACTCTGCTCGACGACGCGTGGGCGGCTTTCTTCAAGCAACATAACTTTCTCGTGGGCATCAGCATCGATGGGCCGCGTGCCATGCACGACGCGTATCGCGTGGATAAGGGTGGACAGCCGACTTTCGACAAGGTGATGCGCGGCCTGGGCTTTCTGCAAGCGCATGGCGTCGAATACAACACGCTGACTACACTGCACCGCGCCAATGCCGATCACCCGGTCGAGGTCTACCGTTTTCTGCGCAATGAGTGCAAGTCGAATTTCATCCAGTTTATCCCGATCATCGAGCGCGTGCCGGCAAGCGCGCTCACCCAGGCTGATGCAGCGGCGCAACTTGCCGTCCCCGGCCAGGTGAGCACGGCGCCGTGGTCGTCGTGGCGTGATCGACCTCTCTACACGCAGGCGGGCGAATTGATCACCGACCGCTCACTGCTGCCGGAACAGTACGGCGACTTTCTGATCGGCGTCTTCGAGGAGTGGGTGCGCCGTGACGTGGGTGCGGTTTATGTGCAGATGTTCGACGTGGCGCTGGCGAACTGGATAGGCGAACCGCCTGGACTGTGCGTGCATGCCAAGACGTGCGGGCTGGCGCTGGCGATCGAGCACAACGGCGACCTCTATTCATGTGATCACTTTGTGGAACCCGCGTACAAACTGGGCAACATTTTGGAGACGCCGATGATCGAGTTGGTGGCTTCCCCCCAACAACAGCAGTTTGGACAGGACAAGTTTGACACACTGCCACAGTACTGTCTGGAGTGCGATGTGCGCTTTGCCTGTCACGGCGGTTGCCCCAAGGATCGCTTTCTGCATACGCCGGACGGCGCGCCGGGGTTGAACTATCTCTGCGCCGGCTTCAAGCGCTTCTTCCATCACATCGACGAACCAATGCGCGTCATGGCCGGGTTGCTGCGCCAACGGCGTGCACCCGCTGAGATCATGCGTCTCTATCAGGAGCGCGACCAGCGGCTGGCCGAGACATTTGCCGATGCCGGGCGCAATGATCCGTGCCCGTGCGGGAGTGGCAAGAAGTTCAAACAGTGTCACGGACGGCGCTGATTAAGCATCTAGCCAGAAACTTCTGCGCAGCACTTGCCGCACAGAGGTAGCTGCACCGCGCCGCAGCGGATTTCTGGATAAAAATGAAGAAAAGCAGCCGCTACTTATATAAGTAGC
>JACSRH010000365.1 GCA_014879855.1 Caldilineaceae bacterium
CGTCACCGTGGTCAAGACTGACTCGACTGCACGCCACAAAGGCATCAGCCTGTTGATGCTCGAACGCGGCATGGAAGGCTTTACACGCGGGCGCAACCTCGACAAGATCGGCATGAAGGCGCAGGATACGGCGGAGCTCTTTTTCGACAACGTGCGCGTGCCGGTCGCCAATCTGATTGGCGAGGAGGGAAAGGGTTTCTATTACCTGATGCAGCGCCTGCCCCAGGAGCGGCTCGACATCGCGGTGGTGGCTGTGGCAGCCGCGGCTGCCGCGCTCGAAATGACGCTGCGCTATTGCAAGGAGCGCACGGCCTTTGGCCAACCGATTGGCAGCTTTCAAAACTCGCGCTTCAAACTGGCCGAAATGCACACCGAAATCCAGGTGGCGCGCGTCTTCGTCGACCGCTGCATCGAAGCGCTCAATGCCAGCGAACTCACGGCCGAGGAGGCGGCGATGGCAAAGTGGTGGACGACCGACTTGCAGAAACGCGTGATGGATGAATGTCTCCAACTGCACGGCGGCTACGGTTATATGCTCGAATATCCTATCGCCAGGTTCTACCTCGACGCGCGCGTGCAGCCGATCTACGGCGGCACAAATGAGATCATGAAAGAAGTGATCGGGCGGGCGATGGGGGTGTAACATGCGACTTCTTATCATCGGCGGGACGGTTTTCCTCGGCCGGCATCTGGCCGAGCAGGCGTTGCAGCGCGGCCATGCCGTCACCCTCTTCAACCGCGGGCAGAGCAATCCGGCATTGTTCCCAGCGGCCGAACATCTCACGGGCGACCGCGCCAGCGATGTGCGCGCGCTTGCCGGGCGCACCTGGGACGCGGTGATCGACACTTGCGGCTATCACCCGCGCGAGGTGCGGCGCACCGTGCAGGCGCTCAGGACGCAGGTCGGCCACTACCAGTTCGTCTCGACGCTTTCGGTCTATGCCGACAACGCGCCGGCCGGCGTGACCGAGGATTCGCCCGTCGCCTCATTGGACGGCGAGGTGGAGGCCGCGGTCGTCAGCGGCGAGACCTACGGGCCACTCAAGGCGTTGTGCGAGCAGGAAGTGCTGCAAGCCATGCCAACGCACGGCCTGGTGGTGCGCCCCGGTCTCATCGTCGGCCCCTATGACCGCAGCGACCGCTTTACTTACTGGCCTGTGCGCATTCAGGAGGGCGGCGACGTGTTGGCGCCCGGCGATGCCGACGCGCCCGTGCAATTCATCCACGCGGCCGACCTGGCCGCGTGGATGCTCGGCTGTTCAGAGCAGGGCGTCACCGGCGTCTTCAACGCCACCGGTCCTGACTATACATTGACAGTGGGCGAAGTCTTCGATGCGTGCCGCGTGGTCACACCGAGCGCGGCGCGTCTCGTCTGGGTCGATGAAGAGTTCTTGCTGGCGCATGAGGTGGCGCCTTATACGGAAATGCCGCTGTGGGTGCCGGCGGCTTATGTGGGCTTCAACCGCGTCGATTGCCGCAAAGCCATCGCGCATGGACTGCGCTTCCGGCCCCTGCTCGACGTCATTTCTGACACGCTGGATTGGCACGCCACGCGACCGGCTGCGACCACGCTGCGCGCTGGCCTCTCTGCCGCGCGCGAAGCCGAACTGCTGGCCGCCTGGCGGCGCGAGGGTCATCGATAAATAATGTTCAACGATCTGCCGTTTGAGAAGGAACTGCGTGAATTCCTCCACCAGAAGAATGCGCGTTTTATCGACCAGACAAAGGGATTTTATGACGCCGACTTTGCGCTGATGCTGTCGGACGGGTCGCGTTTTGCGCTGGAAGTCAAGGAAAAGCGTCAGACATACACCGTGCAGGCGTGGCCGCAAAACACACCGGAGGCGCACATGTTTATCCTCGATGATCTCACCGTGCGCAAATGCCTGGGCTTTGCCCCGCGCGCTGGGGTCGCGGTCAAGGACGTCGTGGGCAAGCGCTTTGTTTTTTACTCGGTCATCGATCTGGCGCTGATGCCGCGCGTGCGCGTCAACCGGCGCATCGAACGCAACAAGCCCGACCTCAAGGGCAAATGGATCGTAGATCTGCGCAACGGCAAACGTGCAACCACACTGGACGATCTGCTCGTCCATCTCCAGGGTTATCTGGGCAATCTGCACAGTATTCTCTACGAACTTCACCCTTGTTACGGCGAGTATATCGGCGAGATCGTCGGCGAGGGCGGCATCACGCGACGGCCCGAACATTGGGATCAGGATGTGCGCAACAGCCGGCGCTGATGCGGCAGCGACCGCGCCAGCACCCTTCAGATGGAGTTTACGACTCCACAAATCAAACAACGCCGGACGGGGCGCCAAAATGCTCAATACCGCAAGCATTACAACTGTACTCCCACAGCCTTTTGGCTTTGGCTTCGTCGTAAGAGTCTGGACTGGAAGAGATGAGACGGCCATCGGTGCTGAACTTGCCGCCAATCCCCTCCAGGCTGGGGTCGGCCGCGACGAAGACAAGGCTGTCGGCGCCCTGCTCCACGGTGCGAGTGTCGGCAAAGCGCGTGACGATGTTTTTGAAGATCCAGCGGCCCACGGGGTTGGGGATGTGCTCCGCAATGGTGGCGGGAACGTAGCCGGGACAGACCGCGTTGGCCGTGACCTCGCTGCCTGCCAGGCGGCGCTGCAATTCATAAGTGAACCAGAGATTGGCTAATTTGGAGTTCTTGTAGAAGACCTCCGGCTGATAGTACTTTTCGGCGCGCAGGTTGTCGTAGTCGAAATCCACCGGCGGCCCGTTGCCGATGCCCGCCATGTGCGTCTGCGAGGAGACGACCACCAGCCGCGCCGGCGCCGACCGCAACAGATCGGGCAGCAGCAGATGCGTAAGCAGGAAGTGGCCCAGATGGTTGATGCCAAAGGTCAGCTCAAAGCCGTCGGCGGTAAACTTTGGCTGCTTTTCCACCACCATCAGCCCGGCGTTGTTGATCAGCCCATGCAGCGGCAGCCCTTGCGCATGAAACGCCTCAACAAACTGGCGGATTGAGGCAAAGGAGGCCAGATCAAGCTGCATAGTTTCCACCGTGGCGCCGGGCGCGCATTGCCGGATCGCAGCGACGGCTGCTTCGCCCGCGGTGACATTGCGCGCGGTCAGGATAACTCGATAGCCGCGTTCGGCCAGTTTGCGGGCAGCCGCCAGCCCGAGGCCGCGGTTGCCGCCCGTGATCAACATAACTTTCTGCACCGAACTGTGCTCACGCATTGGCTTTTCTCTTTGCTACAATATCGCGCACGGCGGCCTCGCAGTCGCTGAACTGGAAGGGATAGCCCATCTCCAGCATCTTCTGCGGGATCATGCGCCGGCCGTGGATGATGATCTCAGCGGGTTCGCCCATCACGAACAGCTTGAGGATCCAGCCCGGCATTTTGCGGCCGGCGGGTTTGTCCAATACCTTGCCGATAATGGCGGCGTACTCCTGATGGCGCACCGGATTCGGCGCCGAGACATTCACCGGCCCGGCAATCCGTTCATCTTCCAAAATTTGCAGCATGATCCCCACCTGATCGTCAATGTGAATCCAGGAGAACCACTGCGTCCCCGGCGCCACCGTCCCGCCATAGCCGCGCTCGAACTGCGGCAGTTGCGCCACCAGCGCGCCGCCTTCGATGCCAAAGACCACGCCCGTACGCAACAGCACGGTGCGGATGCCCAGGTCAGCCGCGGGCAAAGCAGCTGACTCCCAGGCCACATTGTCTGTCGCCCAGTGATCGGCGCCCGGTGCGGAGGTTTCAGTGAGCTTTTCGTCGCTGAAACCGGTGAAGCCGTAGTAGCCGATCGAGGAGCCGTTGATAAATACTTCAGGCTTCCGTTTGGCGTTGCGCATCGCCGCCACCAGCCCGCGGGTGCTTTCGATTTTAGATTGCGTCGATGCTGCCACTGCTTTGCGGCTGACCTTTTTACCAAAAAGTGGTTCCCCAGCCAAGTGAACGACGGCATAGGCGCTATCCACTGCGGCTGCCCAAGGGCCGCTGGCAGCGGGCTGCCAGGCCACGTATTCCAACCCACCCGGGACCTTCTGTTTTGCGACGTCGGGGTCGCGCGAGAAGACGACGACGCCGTAGCCCTTTTCCGTCAAGGCGCGACAAAAGGGGCGACCAATCAGGCCGGTCGCGCCGGTGACAATGACACGTTTCTGCGCTGACATTGCTTACTCCTCGACCTGGTGGTCTAAGCGCTGAAGCTGCTCCAAAACCTGTGTTGCGTAGTCAATTTCCGGAGATAAATGGTGCAGCAGTTCCTGCAGCAACTGATCCAACTGCCGGGCTTTTACCTCGCCCATTGCGGCCAGACTGCGCGCAACCAGATCGTCTTCGTCAAACTGAGGAACGCTGGCGATCTGCTCGCGGCCAAGCGGGGTCAGGTGCAGAGGGCGGCGGCGGCGATCGGCGGGGTCCTCGCCACGCACAACCAGGCCGAGCTTTTCCAGCCGATCCACGACAGGCACCAGCGTTGCGGCGGCAAGCATCATCTTGTCGGCAATTTCGCTCAGGGTGAAAGATTTTTGAGCCAGAATCTGCATCACACCAAACTGCAGCCCGCTAATGCCGGGCAACTGGAGGGAGATACGCTCTTCCTGCGCGCGGCCAGCCAGCTTGGCAATCAAGCTGCTGAAGATTTGAACCTGGCGCGCCAGCCGGCTGATGGGAAAAAATGAGTCGTGCATTTACTTAGCCTCCATATATTTAGCCTACTAAATATATGGAGGCGAACGGATGTTGTCAAAACGAAGAAAGGGTGAGAATAACCGGAGACGGTTTTTAGTTCGGAGTTTTAGAAAGTTTACGCGGAACTGCGCGTCACCGTCGCCTACCAGGTGTGGATGGGCGGCGCGCTCTGCGTGTGGCGCGCGACGAAATCGTCGATCAACTTGCGGGCGATGCTGATCTTGGGGGGGACAAGGGGCAACGCGTCGGGCGCAAACCACTGGGCGTCCGAGATCTCGTCGTCACCAAAGACAAGGTCGCCGCCGGCATACTCGGCCGTGAAGCCGATCATCAGCGAGTTGGGGAAGGGCCATGGCTGGCTGCCAAAGTAGCGGATATTGGCTACCTGGATGCCGGTCTCTTCGGCCACCTCGCGGCGCACGCATTCCTCCAGTGTTTCGCCGGCCTCGACAAAACCCGCCACCACACTGTAGCGACCCGCCGGAAAGCGATGATTGCGCGCCAGCAAGATGCGCGGGCCATCTTCACAGTGGCGCGTGACCGCAACGATGATAGCGGGCGAGATGCGCGGATAGCTGGTCAGCCCACAACGGGGGCAGCGCCGCGAGCGTTCGCTGTCGAGCGCCTCCATCGTGGCGCCACAGCGGCCACAAAATTGATTGTCGCGATCCCAGTGGGCGATCTGCTTGGCGCGGCCCGCCAACCCGATCTCAAATTCGTCGAAGTGCTCGAAAAGCGCGCGTAGATCATGGGCGGCAAAGCCGGGCGGCAGCGTAACGTCGTCGGGCGTGACGCCGGCAAAGCAGGGAGTGAGCGCGGCGCCGGTCAGCGCGCCGAGATAGTGCGTGCGCCCTGCCGGCACGCCAAGCTCCACCGCCAGAGCGGTTGGGATCGCCAAGCCGTCACCTCGTTCGTCGACGATCAGGCGGTCGCCCTGGAAGAGATACCAGCGCGCAGGGCCGTCAGACGAAGGCGCCCTGATGCCAGCAATAAAATGTTCCAGCATGTTTTCTGCATTGTCCTGCATCGCCACTCCCTACAGGTGAGAAAACCAAAGCTCGCCTCACACCAAGCCGCCTCACGCCAAGTCACGGAGCGCACAAAGAAAAGCCCAGAAAAGCATTCTCATTGTGCGCTTGGGGTCTCTGGATCAGGCAGTGCTGTATCAGGCAGCAATGCTTGCTACGCGAAGCGCCGCTCCAACTCGGCTTCGACATCTGCCCACGCCAAGCCGCGCAGGTTGAGAAAAACAAGCGTGTGATAGACAAGATCGGCCAGTTCGTAGAGGACGCGGTCGTCGGTCTCGCCTTTGGCCGCAATGATCACTTCGACGGCCTCCTCGCCCAGCTTTTTGAGGATTTCATTTTCGCCTTTGGCAAAGAGCGTCGCCGTGTAGGAGTCGACGCGCGGGTGCTCTTTGCGATCCTGAATGATGGCAGCTAACGTTTGTAGTGTGGACATCAACCGATCCTTCTAAATTCAAACAGTGTCCATGCCCTTGCAGGGGCACAATCGAAAATGGAAATGCCTTTGCGCCTCTGCTTCTCTGCGCCTTTGCGTTAAGAAATTATTTTCAAGTCAGCTCGCGGAAAAAACAGGAGACTGCTCCCGTATGGCACGCTGGCCCGGCCGGCTCGACCTCGATCAGCAGCGCGTCGCCATCACAGTCCAGGTGCACGGCGACGACCTTTTGCACGTTGCCGCTGGTGGCGCCCTTGTGCCAGAACTCCTGGCGGCTGCGGCTCCAGAAGACACTCTCGCGCACGTCAAGCGTGCGTTGCAGGCTCTCGGCGTTCATCCACGCCATCATCAACACCTGGCGCGTGCGCACGTCCTGTACGATCGCCGGGATCAGCCCCGCCTCGTTATAACGAATTTCCTGCACCATCGTTGCACCCATCAGTGAAGTGTCGAACATTAAATTTTGGGTCAAGTTGCAGCAAGTGAGCACAGCTAAGCGTCAGATGAAATTGAATAAACACAGATGAGATCAAAGCAGCAATGTGTCTGCGCTCATTTGTGTTTATCAGCGCCTATCTGTGCTCACTTTATACTGACTATAGCCAGCTTCATACCTAACGCGCCGCTACTGACCGCTAGGTTAAGTATTTTTGCGGAACATCTTCCCGGAAGCTTTGGAGCTTCCGGGAAGATT
>JACSRH010000219.1 GCA_014879855.1 Caldilineaceae bacterium
ATTGATGCTAGTCTGTAATCTTCCCGGAAGCTCCAAAGCTTCCGGGAAGATGTTCCGCAAAAATACTTACCCTAGCGGTCAGTAATTCGAGCGCCGGGGCGCGGGTTAGTGTGCGGGCAGAGCGGGTCTTGTTTGTGTGAAATCTGTCGGCGGCTCCCCAATGTTCTCACTCTCCTGTGCGCAAAATCTGTTATACTGGGTGTATCACTCGGCTCGCATCGCTACCTGTCTTCCTTTTACCCGCCAGCCAGACGCGCGATCAAAAAGTCGACCAATGCACCTAGCGTGCGTAAGAGTACTTCGTCCGGTTCTGCCGCCACTTCGCGCACCGAGAAGCGCCAGACCCAGGATCCTTGCTGCTCGCCATCCGGTTCGCGCCAGCAGCGCAACAGAAACGATTGGTGAGCTCGCACGGCCCTTTGACCTGCCGGTGTTGTGGCGCCTTTCGTTGGCATAGTGGCAGGATAGCCAGCAATCGTTCCATAATCGTTCCAGGAAATCTCTTGCTCGAACTCACATTCCTCACCCCGCTCTCGATCCGGCTGGACAGCCAGCCACTCAAGCTGCCCACGCGCCGCACCGAAGCGCTATTGGTTTATCTGATCCGCAACCGCCAGACCCACGCCCGCGATGTGCTGGCCTATCTCTTCTGGGACGATCTGCCGCAGAGTAAGGCGCAGGGCAATCTGCGCGTGCTGCTTGCCAACCTGCGTAAGGAACTGGCGCCCTATATCATCATCACCCGTCAGACAGTTGCCTTTAACGCGCAAAGTGCGCACCGCCTGGACGTTGACGGCCTCGAAACAGTGTTGGCTGCTGCCCGCGAGGAAATTGACCGCACCGGCGCAATCGCCAGAATGACCGCCACGACCCTGGGCGAGGCGCTGCTAGTCTACCAGGGCGAGCTGCTGCCGGGCTTCTTTTTGCGCGGGGGACAGGGCTTCGAGGAGTGGCTGGCGACGGAGCGCGAGTGGCTGTGGACGCGCGTCGTCGAAGCGCTCGATGACCTGGCGACCGAGCACCTGCAGCAGGGCGACTATCGCGCCGGCATCGCGCAGGCGCAGCGCCTGGTCAACCTGGATCCGTTGCGCGAGGAAGGGCATCAGCTATTGATGCAACTCTGGGCCGCAGAGGGTCAGCTAAGCGCTGCGCTCGCCCAGTATGACCGCTGCGTCGAGATTCTGGCACGGGAGCTGAACGTCCCTCCCCATCCATTCACCACTGAGCTGAGCAAACGGATGCGCGCCGGCGCGTGGCAGCTACCGCGTGGCGCAAAGGCAACTCCTGGCGGTTTCCGTCAACCTGTCCCGCACACCCTGCCGCGCCCGATGACGCCCTTCTGGGGACGAACCACCGAGCTCGCGCACCTGGCCACATTGCTGCGTGATCCGGCCACACCGTTGATCACCATTGCCGGCCCTGGCGGCGTGGGCAAGACTGCATTGGCGATTGAGGCGGCGCGTCAATGGGTGGAAGCGGAGCGACTGGGGCCAGAGGGCGCTGACACGCGCCCGCACTTTGCAGACGGCATCTATTTTGTCGCATTGGGGGCTGTCAGCACTGGCTCAGGGATCGCACCGGCCACTGCAGAGGCTGTCGGCTATCATTTCCAGAAGGATACCGACGACGAAATTGCGCAACTGTTGCACTACGTGCGCGACAAGGCTATGTTGCTGGTTTTGGACAACGCCGAACACCTGCTCAACGATACTGACTTTTTTGGCCGGCTCCTTGCCGCGCCCCACGTAAAATTGCTGATAACATCTCGCCACAAGCTGAACCGGCATGGCGAAACCGCGGTCATGCTCGATGGCCTGGACTTCCCCAGCCCTGCGGCTGTCGCAGAACTGGACGGCGCGCCGGCGCTCCACGCCACCTTGCTGCAATTCAGCGCGGTTCGCCTCTTTATAGAAACCATCCGCCGCGGCCATGGCAACATCACGCTGCGCGACAAGGATATAGCGGACATCGCCAGGATCTGCCAGCTAGTGCAGGGCATCCCGCTGGCGCTTCTGCTGGCCGCCGCCTGGATCGAGTTGTTCTCGCCCGCCGAGATTGCCGCCGAAATCGAGCGAAACGTCGCTTTTCTGACAATTGACGCGGCCCACGGAGGCGCGGATCACCCCGTGCGCCAGCACAGCATGCAGGCCGTTTTCGACCACTCGTGGGCGTTGCTGACCCGCGACGAGCAACAGACGCTTGCACGAATGTCGATCTTCCACAGCGGTTGCACCCGGCGCGTCGCGCAGGAAGTGACCGCTGGTTCGCTGCGTGAATTGCTCTCCCTGGTGCACAAATCATTGCTGGTGCGTGATGTTGCAGCCGAGCGCTTCACCATTCATGAACTGCTGCGCCAGATGGCGTCCGCGAAATTGCACGAGAGCGGCGAACCTGCCGCTCCGCTCCATCGCCTTGCCGTCGCAACCGTGGAGCAGCTCTATGCACAGCACTTGGCGCTGTATGCAAGTGAACTGGCCCATCACGCGGAGCAGGCAGGCATGTTGGACAAAGCGCGCGGCTATTGGCGGCTTGCCGGCGACACCGCCCGTGATCTCTATCAAAACGTGCTTGCCCTTGAGCAATATGGCCGCGCGCTGCAATTGACGGGCGACGATGATCTTGAAATGGCCTTCCAGCTACGCAGGGAGCGCCAGGCAATCAACCATCTCCTGGGCCGGCGTGCGCAACAGGCAAGCGAACTGGCGGCTCTCCACGATCTGGCGGCGGCGCTGCGCGACGCACGCAAGCAAAGTGACGCCGCTATCTGCCAGGCGCGCTATGCGGAAGCGACCGGCAACTACGCCGATGCCGCCCACGCGGCCCAGCTGGCGGTTATCCTGGCGGAAACAGCCGGCGCTGGCGACTTGCAGGCGCTCGGCAATCTGGCCTGGGGTGTTGCGTTGAGTCGCGGAAATGACTTCGACGCGGCGCGGGAGCGGCTGGAAGCGGCTGTACGCTTTGCCGAAGCCTCGAGCCTGCCCCTCATCGCGGCGGATAGCCTGCGCAACCTCGGCATCGACGCGGTCTACCAGGGCCGGCCCGACCTTGCTCGGCGTTATTTTGCAGAGAATTTGGAAATCTATCGACAACTGAACAATCGGCCGGGCGAGGCGGCCGGGCTAGGCAACCTGGGCGCGCTGGCGCTGCACCAGTGTGACTACCACGGCGCCCAGTCTTTCCTGGCGGAGGCGGTGGCGATCTTTCGCCAGATGGGCGACCGGCGCAGCGAAGCGATCGGGCTGAACAACCTCGGCGTGATCGCGCACAAGCTCGGCGAGGGTGACGTCGCGGAGCAGTGCATCGCACAGGCGCTGCGTATTGCGACGGCCATCGACGACCAACAGAGCTGCCGCGAGGCGCACAATCTGCTCGGCCATTTTTTGCTCGACCAAAGCCGGCGTGACGAAGCCAAAGGTCACTATACACAAGCGTTGCAGTTGGCGCGAATGCTGGAATCCGGCGGGCATGTGCTGGAGTCGCAGGTGGGGTTGGCGTCCATCGCGCTGGCTGAAGGAGATGCCGACGCCGCACTTCTGCTGCTGGGTGACGAGTGGGAACATATCGATGAGGCGCTTCTTGCCCAAACAGAGGATATAGTGCGCTTGTATTGGTCGATCTACCGCATTCTGATCGCCAATCATGCTGCACGGGCCGATGTGATGCTGGCCGCCGCGTGCAGCCACTTGCAGGGCCAGGTTGCGCAGATCGCCGACCCGGACGCGCGGCAGGCCTTTCTTGTCATTTCCATCCATCGGGCGCTGGGCGAAGTGTGCACGGGAGGGGATGATCTGTAATGCAGAGCGACGAAGGGCTTACCGAAGAAGGAAGCCGGATCAGGCTGATGTCTTTGCAAAATGCAGGGTCAAGCCATTGGCTGAACGACGATCTGCGCCGGTTGATCGAGCGGCGGGTCTCCCGCTATCGTGGCGCGCCGTGGCGCATCGAGCAGGTGCAGGATCGCACTGACTTCGCTTCACATCCTGCCGCCGTGCTGTCCGGCGCCGGCTTTGCCGTCTTCGTCAAGGCAGGCGAAGGTGCGCTGGCCGTTGACCGCTTCCAGCGGGAGCTGGCAGGGCTGCGACTGCTCAGCACGCAAGCGGGCGTGCTCACACCGGCAGGAATCGGCCTCCTGGAAGTGAGCGACAGCGCGGTGGTCGTGATGCAGGCCGTGCAGGAGATCGAGCGCGATGCTGTGTTCTGGCCGCAAATGGGGCAGGCGCTGGCGCAGATGCACAGCGTCAAGGGCAGGCGCTTTGGGTTGGAAACTCACGCTTACTGGGGAGATCTCTATCAAGACAATACACCGGCAGACGACTGGGCAACGTTCTTTTGGGAACGCCGGCTGGCGCCGCGCCTCAAAGCTGCGGTGGACTCCGGCCATCTGCCTGCCGCGTTGGTGGCGCCGATCGAATGGATCGGCGCCCGTCTGCCGGCGCTGATCGGCCCTGCCGTCGCCCCGGCGCTGCTGCACGGCGACGCGCACAAAAACAACTGTCTCAACACGCTGCTGGGGCCTGTGTTTATCGATCCTGCGGTCTACTACGGCCATCCGGAGATGGACCTGGCCTACATGGACTTTTTCGAGCCTGTGCCGGGCGATCTTCTAGGCGGTTATGCCGAGATCGCCCCACTTGACGCCGGTTTTGTCGAGCGGCGCGAGTTGTGGCGTCTGCCTGCGCGGCTGGCGATGGTGGAAGTGAACGTTCCCCACGCATTGGACAGACTTAACGCCGCGGTGCGAAACTATCTGTAAAGCGCAGTACAAGACCAACGAGAGGTCAAAATCACGTGCACAACGAATTACTCTGCGACGCCATTCTCTTTGATCTGGACGGCGTCCTGATCGATTCTTCGGCGTGCATTGCGCGCAACTGGCAGATCTGGGCCGAGCCGCATGGCATCGACGTTGCCGCAATCATGAAGGTGGCGCACGGCGTGCGTTCGATTGAGACGATCCAGCAGGTGGCGCCCCATCTCGACGCGCAGGCAGAGGCGGAGCGCCTCACCGCGCTGGAGGTGGCCGACACAAATGGCGTCATCGCCATGCCGGGCGCACATGCCTTGCTGTCCACGTTGCCGGCCCACGCCTGGACGATTGTGACATCGGGCGGCGCGGCGCTGGCCAGGGCGCGATTGGCGGCGGTTGGGTTGCCGGTTCCAGCGCAGATCGTCACGGCGGACGATGTAACGCAGGGGAAGCCCGCGCCGGAGCCGTATCTGCTCGGCGCGCAGCGGCTGGGCATCGCACCAGAACGGTGTCTCGTCGTCGAGGATGCACCGGCGGGCATCCAGGCAGGGCGCAGCGCCGGCATCCGCGTGCTTGGCATTGCCTCGACGCATACCCGCAGCGAGTTGCTGGAAAACGGGGTGACGGCAGTGGTGGGCCGGCTGACTGATCTCCGCGTTCGCACCGCGGCCGACAAGTTTCGTCTTCTCGTTCAAATGATGCAGTGATTTTATTCAACCCAGGAGAGAGTGATGATTCGCCAGCTTGCCCACGTCTGTTTCTTTACCGACCAGATCGATGCAATGGTTGCCTTCTATCGCGACGGGCTTGGTCTTCCCGTCAAGTTTACCCTCCACACCGACGACGACGAATTGATGGGCTATTACTTCGACTGTGGCGCCACGACCTTTATCGAAGTCTTTGACCAGAAACTCGCCGTCAAGCAATGGGGCGGCCAGGTGCAGGCGTTGAAGCCCGGCAGCCAATATAAGCACTTCTGCCTGGAAGTCACCGGGCTGGCCGACGTTAAGGCCATGCTCGAAGGCCGCGGCATCCAAGTCACTGCCGTCAAGCTGGGCATGGATCACTCGCTACAGGCATGGATCAACGACCCCGACGGCAACGCTATCGAATTGATGGAATATACACACGCCAGCCTGCAACTTCACCGTCCGCCGCCGGCGCGTTGACGCCGGTGCATCCAAAAGGAAAAATGCACGCGGCGTCGAGGCTCACGTAAACGCATGCGAAATCTTCGACAAACTGACCAGCGAAAAAACGCTGGAAATGGGACAAATCAGCGAACGATATTTACCTTTGGCAGCGTGATGTTCTGGCTATTCCTGGGCATCGCGCTAATCATGCTGACTATTGCCTTGTTGACAGGCTTTCAGATCACCCGGTCGATGGCAGGTGAGACGCAGGCGCCAGGATTCGTCACCGGTATGGTTTCACGCAGCGACGCCAATGGGAATGAGTTCTTCTATCCGATCGTTGCGTTTACACTGCCGGATGGGAGTCGCAAGATTGTGCAGACCGGGGTGGGCAGTTGGCCTCCAGCCTACGCGGTGGATGATGCCGTCACTGTGGTGTTTGATCCGGAGCGACCCTCCACCGCCCGCATCGCAACCCCTGCCGGCGCGTTGGCGCAATGGATCTGGACGCTTGTCACGGGAATTCTAGCCGTGGCATTTTTCCTGGCTGCGTGGTTGGCGTGGTGGGTGGCCGGCGGCGCGACCTGACACGCCATGCGCCACCGCGCCCAGGCAGAGTTCATATGCTATACTCCCCGTTATGCGATGGCTCTATCTGCTTGTATTTGTGGCTGGCCTGGTCACACTGGGGATGGAATTGAGCGCGTCCCGGCTGTTGGAGCCTGCCTTCGGCAACAGCCAGATCGTGTGGGCGGCGCTCATCGGGCTGATCCTGTTGAGCCTTGCCGCCGGCGCCTGGTTGGGTGGGTTGCTGGCCGATCGATATCCCTGTCGCAGTGCACTGGAGTTGACGCTCACCGCCGGTGCGCTGTGCGTGGCGTTCGTGCCGCTGCTCAGTACGCCGGTGCTGCGGCTGGCGTCGCAAGGGCTGGCCGAGTTTGCCCCAGGATTGCTGATCGGCGCGCTGTTGGCCGTGGGTCTGCTTTTTGCCGCGCCGGCCATGCTGCTGGGCACTGCTACACCCTGGGCCGTGCGGCTGGCGATGGAAGCCAACGAACAAGGGCGAGCAGCGAGCAGCAGCGAAAAAACGCATCTTCCCTCTCCAATCTCCGATCTCGGCAAGACCGCGGGCCGCCTCTCCGCTACGGCCACCGCTGGCAGCCTGATCGGAGCATTTCTGCCGGTGCTCTGGTTGATCCCAACCTTTGGTACGCGCTGGACTTTCTATCTGCTGGCGTTGCTGTTATTGGTCGTGGTCAGCGCCAGCGCATTCCGCCGGTCGCATCGCTGGGTTCCGCTGGCGGCAATCGCCATCGTGCTGGCGGTCGCCTGGTCAGTGCAGCCGCAAGGTGTGCGCGCCGCCTGGGATGATGGACGCAGCGGAGCGATCCTCTTTGAGGACGAAAGCGCATTCAACTATATCGCCGTGCGACAATGGGGCAGCGAACGTCATCTAAAACTCAACGACGGCATTGGCATCCACAGCGTCTATCATCCCGACATGCTGCTAAGCCAGGGCATCTGGGATTATTTCCTGTTGGCGCCGTTGTTTGGTGGGGGTGAAGGGCGAGGGTCGCGTGGCGATGCAGCGGTTGACGCGGTGGCGACAGAGCGACAGGCAGGAGGAGAAACCCTGTTTCCCTCATCTCTGATCTCCAATCTGCTTTTGATCGGCGCGGCCGCGGGTACGACGCCAGGGCTTTACACAGAGATCTACGGTGGCATCCCGATTACAGGGGTGGAGTTGGATCCTGAAATCATCGCGCTAGGGCAGACGTTCTTCGAGGCGAATTGGCCGAATTACACAGCGGTGGCCGCTGATGGCAGGCGCTGGCTGGCTCAACAGCCCGGAGTCGCGTTTGACGTGATCGCCATCGATGCCTACCGTCCTCCTTATATTCCCTTTCATCTCACGACAGTGGAGTTCTTTGCTTTGGTAAACGAGCATCTGACTGAAAATGGCGTCATTGCTGTCAACGTTGGGCGCACCGACACGAATTATGCGTTGGTAGAGGCAGTGGCAGCCACCCTGCAGCAAGTCTTTCCAAGCGTATTTGTCATCGACGAGCCAGGCCCGCCAGGCATGTTGGCGAACTCGCTGGTGGTGGCGACCAGACAACCCACGACGCTCGCCAAAGT
This sequence comes from Caldilineaceae bacterium, assembly GCA_014879855.1. GTDB lineage: Bacteria > Chloroflexota > Anaerolineae > Caldilineales > Caldilineaceae > Caldilinea. The sequence goes on from JACSRH010000219.1 coordinate 8,020, forward strand.
GCACAGAAACATAGCTATGTTGCCTGACGGTCTGCCGGCCGAGTTCACGGCATTTGTCCAAGGCGCTGCGCCGCGGATCCGTCCGGTCGCGGCGCAGCCGGACGCGCCCGTCTTCACCGATGATCGGTCACAGGTCGAGCAGGTGGTGCATAGTCTGATCATGGATTTCATGTTGGGAGGGGCGAATTGACGGGCTTTCCGAAGCGTGGATAGGACGGGTTCATGAAGATTTCTGAGCATCCATGTCGGTTGTCGAAGTCCACAGCTTATGCCATACTATGAAATTAAGTGATTGGCAATGAAGATAAAGTAGACGGCGGAAGTCTTGCATTTTTTCAGGATTGTGTTGTCTGCGGGTGGAACCACGAAGGGGTAGAGCATGTCCGGACATTCAAAATGGTCTACAATTAAGCGGAAGAAAGGGGCTGCCGACGCCGCGCGCGGCAAGCTGTTTACGCGTCTGGCGCGCGAAATCCAGGTGGCAGCGCGCAATGGCGCCGATCCCAATTCCAACTTCACCTTGCGGCTAGCAATCGACCGGGCGCGTGCTGAAAACATGCCCAAAGACAACATCGAGCGTTCTATTCGGCGCGGTGCAGGGCTTGAGAAAGACGGGATTGAGATCGAGACCATTGTCTATGAAGGCTATGGGCCTCATGGCATTGCCATCCTGGTTGAATGCCTCACTGATAACCGCAACCGCACCATTTCGGAAGTGCGCCGAGTCTTCACAAAAGCGAATGGCGCCCTTGGCGAGCCAGGCTCCGTTGCGTGGCAGTTCACAGAAAAAGGGTATGTTGTTTTCAATCGATTCGACGAGAATGGCGCTAGCATCGCCCTTGACGCAGATGAGTTATTTATGGCCGCCATCGAGAGCGGTGCAGACGACGTCGAAATCTCAGAAGATGTGGTGGAAGTCTATACCGAACGCACGAGCTTTGCCCAGGTCAGCCAGGCGCTCGACGAACAGGGCTACAAAGCATCGCAGGCTGAACTGGTGATGCAGCCCAACACCACGATCGAGATCGACGCCGACGAAGCAATCTCTGTCCTCACGTTGGTCGAGTCGCTTGAAGAACTGGACGATGTAAACAAAGTCTATCACAACCTTGAGATGACGGAAGCCATGATGACCCAATACGCTTGAGGTCGAATGCTGTAAAAAGCGCCAGGGGTGACCGATGGCAGTCGGTCACCCCTGGCGCTTTTAGTTTTCATGAGGAAATCCATGACCAAAGAATCTTTTGCGCGGGTAGTGCTTGGCATTGATCCCGGTACGGCAATTACTGGATATGGCGCAGTCGGGGAAAGCGAGAACGGGGATTTCGCACTTCTCGCTTGCGGCGTATTTCGCACAGAGGCCGGCGAGCCAATGCATCTGCGCTTATTGGAATTGTTTCAGGATATGCAGGCGTTGCTTGACGAGTTCAAGCCTGATGAAGTGGCTGTTGAAAAACTCTTTTTCGGGCGAAATGTCACGACTGCCATCTCGGTTGGACAGGCGCGCGGCGCTATCCTGGTTGCAGCAGCATTAGCTGGTCTTCCTGTGGTGGAATACACCCCCGCGGAGATTAAACAGGCGGTCGCAGGATACGGCAATGCCGACAAACAACAAGTGCAGCAGATGGTGAAACAGTTGCTGAATCTCGTCGTAGCGCCAAGTCCCGATGATGCTGCGGATGGCGTTGCCATTGCCATTTGTCATCTACAAACGGCGCGATACGCCCGTCTAACCTGATCTTCCAACAAATGAAGTGCTTTTTAGCAATTTCTCAACACAGCGCGAAGGATTGGGCGTCTTCTTGCGATTACAATGATGGAGCAGGTAAACAACAGCGTCCGATTTTTGCCTACTCAAATAAGCTGCGCCCAGGCAATCTACGCCTCTGGTGCGTGGAACTAATCAGCAACACTGATTTGTTACATTCTATTTGGCCAGTGATGGCCTTCTGTGGAAGACCCGCTCATGTATCAGACGCTTACATTCCGCCGAGTTGAATCACTCCCAAAACCAACCATGACTAGTCCCACGTTGCTTCAATCGACGGCGCCGGCAACCAACATTTCCATTCTTGTGGTTGATGACGAAGAGCCGTTGCGGAATCTGCTTCAAATCTCACTACAGCGACATGGATATCACGTTGCAATCGCCCGCAACGGCCGCGAGGCGCTGGAGGTTGCGGCTTCTCGCAAGATCGACTTAGTCCTGCTCGATATTATGATGCCTGAGATGGATGGTTTTGCCACCTGTTTGGAATTGCGCAAGCGCAGCGATATCCCTATTGTGATGCTCACTGCACTGAATCGCCCGGACGATATCGTCCACGGTTTCAATTTGGGGGCAGATGACTATATCACCAAACCTTTCACCTTTCGTGAGGTTGAAGTGCGTTTACAGGCGATCCTGCGCCGTGTCTATTGGAGCCAGGAGCGCGTGGAGCCTTCGATCCTGACCGCCAACGAAATTAGTCTCAACGATGATACCCACGAAGTCTCCGTACGAGATGAGTCCGTCCATTTGACGCCGATCGAATACCAACTGTTGCGCTTTCTGATGATCTCACCCGATCGCCCTATCAGCAAAGATACGTTGTTTCAACACGTCTGGGGTTACGACATGGTCGGCGGCACCAATCTGGTAGAAGTTGCCATGCGCCGGCTGCGCGAGAAAATTGAACAAGATCCCTCACAGCCTGTATACTTACTGACGGTCCGTGGCGCCGGTTACAAGTTCAACTCAGAAGGAATGCGAGCAAGCTGATCGTCTGCATTCCAGTGCTCGTCAAGCACATTTTTATCTTTATCGTCGGCGCCGGCCAGGTGAATGGTTCCTATGGTGCGTATTGTTCGTGGAACTGTGACGATCCGGCAGAAAGATGCGTTGATCGTCGATGTAGGTGGTGCAGGCGGCGGAATTGCCCTCAAAGTTTATACCCCCGATCCAACAGCAGCGCGCTTTCAAGAAGGCGCTGCTGTTTTGTTGCACACTTATCTCCAGGTGCGTGAAGACGCGCTGACTCTCTACGGCTTCGAGAGCGACGATGAGTTGTCGATCTTTGAGCTATTATTGACGGTGAGCGGCGTTGGCCCCAAGGTCGCATTGAGTACACTCAGCACGCTCAGCCCCGATGCACTCAGGTTGGCGTTAGCCAATGGCGAACCGGCAGTCATTGCACGCGTCCCTGGTATTGGCAGGCGCACGGCGGAAAAGATTGTACTGGACCTGAAAGACAAGGTGAAGGCGCCGGCGAGCGGCATCGAGGCGCTTGCCCAAATCAACGCTGCCGACGCCGAAGTGATCGATGCCCTTGTCGCGCTGGGTTACAGCATCGTTGAGGCGCAGCGCGCCATTCAATCACTACCCAAGGATGTCATGGGCATTGAGGAACGGCTCCGGCTTGCCCTGAGCGGCTTTGGCGGCTAAAGATTGTTCTCCCTGCTGCGAACAGCACAGCATCTTGCCATCCAGCACAACCCCCTGCTCACCGCTCTTTATGAAGACGCCATTGCCCTGAGTAGAGATCGGGCATTAGCCAGGCAGCGCAGGGCGTGGCATCAAGTGGGAAGAGTGCTGCCGACAAAGTCCGGCGCGCCATTCAAAAAGCTGCGTGCATCCATGGCGCGCTTGCCGGCCGGCTGCACGGTGCGCAGCAACAAACGACCCGCGCCCGTGCCCACCACCACCCCATCAGGCGTGTGCGCAACGCGCCCAGGCGTCTCAGCCCCAGCCAGCACGGACGCGTCGATGATGCGAAAGGGCTCGCCTTTCCAGAAAGTGTATGCGGTGGGCCAGGGAGTGTAGGCGCGCGTCATGCGCTCGATGGTGACGGCCGGCTGCGTCCAATCGATGCGTCCATCCTCCTTCTGGATCAAGTGGCAGGTGGAGGACTCGCCCGGCAGCAAGGATTGGTCGATAGGCGCCACCTCACCCCGCCGCCAGCCGGCCAGCGTCTCGACTAGCAGCGCCGCGCCCTGCTCAGCCAGCCGCGCGCTGATGGAAGTGGTGGTGTCATCGGCGTGGATCGGCTGAGTCGCCTGGCGCAATGCCGGCCCAGTATCCATGCCCTCGTCCATCAGCATGATCGTGACGCCGGTTTCCTGCCGCCCGTCGAGTAGGGCCGCGGCGATGGGCGACGCGCCGCGATAGGCCGGCAGCAGGCTGGCGTGCACGTTGATGCAGCCAAAGGTCGGGATCTCCAGCACGTTTTTCGGCAAAATCAATCCATAGGCGGCCACCACGAAAATATCGGGCGCCAGCAAGCGGAGCTTCTCCACGGCGCCGGGGTCCTTGCGCAGCGAGATGGGCTGGAGCACCGGCAAGCCAGCCGCCTCTGCCACCTGTTTGACAGGGCTGCTCGCGGGCTGTTTGCTGCGGCCGGTGGGCCGATCTGGCTGCGTGACGACCGCCACCACCTGCCACCCGCGTGACGGCGAGGCTGCGAGCAAGGTGCGCAGTGACGGTGTGGCAAATTCCGGCGTGCCCATAAAGACGATACGTACAATTCCATTGCTTGTCATGGCCAGATTGTATCACACGCAACAATGAAACTTTCGTGCACATCCTGCGTATTGTTGGATGCCTGGAAGATGACGCCGCAAAGCGCATCTGACAAAGAGCAAGCGGACCGCATCAGGGCTGGCGCCGAAGGTGTTTGACCCATCCGCCGAGCGGACTGCGCAAGATCAAATAGTATAGAGAATCCCGCGTTTATCGGGAGGGAGAAAAGGTATATGACGCACGAATCAATGGATCAAGCACCGGGTCAGCCGCAGAACGAACCGTGGAGCGAGCCACAGCCTGCGAGCAGGAATGACCATGTCGAGCGGACGCCGGTGGAGCGCATGGCCGGCGCCGCCTACACGCAGGCCGGCGAGGCGGCCGATGCGCTGCGCCGTGGGGAACTGCTGCAGCAATCGCAAGTAGACCCGCTGGCTGACAGCGACGACCGCTTGATCGCCATGTTGAGCTATGCGACCCAACTGTTTCTGCCGGTAATCATGCCGCTGATTGTGTTGTTGAGCGAAAGCAGCAAGAAGCGACCCTTCCAGCGCTATCACGCCGTGCAGAGCCTGGCGTTGGTGGTGGTCTTCTGGGGCGTCTTTTTGATGGCTAGCATCGCGATTGGCATCGTCCAGATCATCCCTGTGCTAGGCTGGTTCGTCGCCCTCGTTGCATTCTTGTGTCTGACGCCGATGTACTTCCTCGGTGGCATGGGGTTGTTGCTCTATTACGGCTATCAGGCGTACAAGGGGCGGCGGTTTGCCATTCCTGGGATCACCAGCTTCCTGCGCGATCAGGGCTGGCTATAACCCTGACCTTGTCACTCCAACTGGTTACACCGTCTGGCGGAATTTCCGCCAGACGGTTTTTTAATTGGCGCGGCAGGCGCGCTAGTGGATTGCAAGAGGAGACTGCATGAAGGGATCAGGCGAACTCTCTGGACTGGACCATATAGGATTTGCCGGGCTGGACCAAGTAAAACAATGTGTAACTTCATAAAATTGAATAATTGGCGAATACATATCAATTTTATAAAGTCAGGTATTGACATTATCAAAAATAGTGCTAAGATATATTCGTAAAGTGAAAGCGCAGCGTTTGCTGCCCGAAGGGCCGGATGCATAAAAGCCAAGTGCACAGAGGCAAGGAGTAGACTGTCATGTTGCCACACAACGAATATGTTTTGGATGAAACGCAACGAATGCATCGCAACGAGTTGCTGCAGGAAGTTGCGCAGGCGCGCTTGTTCCGTCTTGTCTGTGCGCCACAGCCAGGATGGATCGATAGTGGACTTGCCTTCCTGGGGCGTGCGTTGGTGCGGCTGGGGCGTTGGCTCGAAATGCGTGTTCCCGTCGGTTTGAACGAGGTGCAGTCTTGACGGCCATCGGTGTCGCCCGGTCTTCATTTCGGCCCCATGCGCTGTCACCCATGATGGCTGAAAGGTCGTCTTGGCTGCCCTCGTTTCAACATCAGGCAGATTGATAAAGGAGAATTAATATGTTGCCACTTCCCACACGTTGTCCGCTGACAGGCGGGGAGATCGTCGTCACCCGCATCTATTGTCCTGACGCCGATGTCAGCCTCGAAGGGCGCTTTGCGGTGGTCGAGCCGCCCCTTGCCCAGCTCACCCCGGAGCAGATCAATTTTGTCGAGATTTTCGTGCGCAACGAGGGCAAGCTCAACCGCTTGGAAGACGAGCTGGGGCTTTCGTACCCGACGATCCGCAGCCGCCTGCATGATGTGATCCGCGCGCTGGGCTATGAGCCAGGCAAAGAGGAAGCGCCGCCGATCGTCGACCGCAAGCAGGTGCTCGCCGAGCTTGACGCCGGGACGCTCTCGTTTGAAGAAGCCATGCAGAAGTTGCAGGGAGGTGACTGATGGACGCCATGCATGTCATGCAAAGTGGACTTGCGCCTACCTTGATCCTGCGTTGCATTGAGGGCAATCTGACCTTGACTGGGTGGGATCGCCCCGAAGTGCAGGTGCGTGTGCGTAGCGGAAACGACACGCTGACAGTCGAACAGCAGGATGGCGCCATCGTCATCAACTGTGAGGAGGATCTGTGGCTTCAGGTTCCTGTCCAGTCCAGCATTACGGTTGATGCAGTGGAGGGCAACGCTTCGTTCAGCCTGCTTCTCAACAACCTCACGATCGGTGCGGTGGAAGGCAACGCGGTGGTGCACAGCGCCAACACCATCACCGCCAACCAGATCGAAGGCAACTTTGCCGCGCACCTGATGGCCGGCGACTTGCGCGTCGATGTCATCGAAGGCAATGCGCAGATTAGCAAAGTAGCCGGCGCCGTCTGGCTCGGCCAGGTTGAAGGCAACCTTGTGCTCAACGAGATCGGCGGCAGCATCGAAGCTGTGGCCGAAGGCAATGTCAGGGCGCAGGCGCTGCTTGCGGTGGGCCAACAGTGCTCGATCCGGGCGGAAGGGGGAATTACCTGCGAGATTCCACACGACGCTGGCGGCGCCTTTTCGCTCAAGGCGGAGGGCCACATCCGGGTGAGGGGGCTGGGCGAGGAGCGCAGCATGAAACACGGCGTGCTGGACTTCGAGCGTGAACCTGTCCATGCCAAGCTGACGCTGGAGGCGGAAGGCAATATCCTCCTGCACGGCGTCCAGCCGCACAGCTTTAATGAAACCGACTTTGCCGGCCCAATTGCCGAAGAAATGGCCATGCGCTCCATCGAGATCACGCAGCAGATCACCGCGCAGATTGAGGCGCAGGTCAACGAGCTCTCGCGTCAGCTCGACGACAAGTTGTCGCGGCTCGGCACAAACGAAGAGCTGGCAACATCGATTCAGGAAAAAGTGCAAACCGCCATGCGTCGCGCCGAGGAAAAACTGGCCGAAGCCATGCGCAAGGTCGAGCAGCGTGCGCAGGAGTCCGAAAGCCGGCGGCGCAAATCCGCAGGGTGGGTGGCGCCGTCCGCGGCGCCGCTGCCGCCTGCACCGACCAAACCCAAGCGCCCGCCCGCCACCGATGAGGAGCGCATGTTGATCCTGCGCATGGTCGAACAAGGCAAAATTTCGGTCGAGCAGGCGGAAAAGCTGCTCGCGGCGTTGAGCGGCGCCAAACAGGAGCGCTAACGGTATCCCGTGATTGGAAGAGATAGTTTGGAGGAAATGACAATGGCAATCAGTGAAGAACGTCGCAAAGTATTGCAAATGGTGGAGGAAGGCAAACTATCGCCAGAGGATGGCGCGCGTTTGCTGGCCGCGCTGGGCCAACCGGAGGAGCCGGAAACAGATCCGACGCCACCGGTCTCCAGCGTAGACGCCAATGGTCGCTCTTTCCGCGTGCGCGTCAGCAATATCGCGACCGGAAAGCAAAAAGTAACGGTCAACATTCCGCTGGCTTTGGTCGATTTTGGGTTGCGTTTTGTGCCCGCCAACGAAAAGTTCGATCCGGAAACCCTGCGCGCAGCGATCCACAACGGGATGACGGGGCGCATTGTCGATGTGCTTGACGACGAAAAAGGCGATCGCGTCGAGGTCTTTATCGAGTGAACGGTGAGAGCGACGCGGCAAGAGCGGCGCAAACTAGCACGCGGACAGGATGGAGCTGGCGGATTGCCGCACATTATCTGGCTAGTCTGTCTGGCCCATGGCAGGCTGGCAGCAGACTACCCGGATGCCTTCCCACATAAATGCACCGCGACGACCCGCTGGCTTGTTGGCTGGCGGGTCGTCGCGTCTGTTCTCGCTGGGAACGGCTTCGTTTTTCGGCGCACGCGCGCCTGCATCTACAGAATGCATTTTCTCGTCGGAATGAGAAGGTGAAGCTGAAAAGCGCCGCCAGGCAGGATGCTGGTATAATAGAGCGGCAGCGTCTCTCTCGGCGCCTGCCTGTTTCCAATCCTGCTGGTTTTGAGGAGCCTTCCCATGAGCGTTACTCCTCCGACTGATTCTGACCTGGAAGTATTTGCGCGCATTGCGACGACTGCGCCGGCAATTGCCGAGCTTGTCGCCAATTTTGCACAGCGTGAGCATTTGCCTGGACTGGCCTACGGCGTGGTCGCCGCGGGCCGGCTCGTTTATGGCGGCGGGGCCGGCAAGGCGGATCTGGCGGCCAACACGCCGGCGGACGACAGCACGCTCTTTCGCATTGCATCGATGACCAAGAGCTTCATCGCGGTTGCCATCCTCCAACTGCGCGATGCGGGCCTGCTGGCGCTCGACGATCCCGCCGCCCGTTATATTCCGCAATTGGCGTCGCTGGCCTACCCCACCGGCGATTCGCCCGTGGTGACGGTGCGCCACTTGTTGTCGATGGCCCCCGGCTGGCCGGAGGACAATCCCTGGGGCGACCGCCAACTGGCGCTGGAGGATGAGGCCTTTTCCAAATTGCTGAGCAACGGCGTCACCTTTGCCGCTGCTCCTGATGTGCATTATGAATATTCCAACTTGGGGTACATGATCCTGGGGCGCATCGTCGGCCAGGTGGCAGGAATGCCGCTCCAGGCGTATGTGAGGGAGCGTATCCTTTGCCCGCTTGGCATGACAGCAAGCGGATGGAACGTGGACGAATTGTCCGATCAAGTGGTCGCCAAAGGGTATCGCTACGTCGGCGGTGAACTGGTTGAGGAGGCGCTGGCGCTTGCCCGTTCGGCAGGCGACGCCGCAGCCTTCGGCGGCCTCTACGCGTCCGTGCGTGAACTGGCGCAGTGGGTGGCGCTTTTTCTCGCGGCCTGGCCCCCGCGCGATGGGGAAGAAGGACCGGTGTTGCGACGCAGTTCGCTGCGTGAGATGCAGCGCTGCGCCAATCCACGCCTTCCGCTCATCAACCGCACAGTAGGCGCGCCACAACACTATGAAGTAGGCGGCTACGGTTACGGTCTCTTTGCCTCTCTTACCAGCGATTTTGGGCGCTTCGTCGGTCATGCGGGCGGGCTGCCGGGCTTTGGTTCTCACATGGTCTGGCTGCCCGACTACGACGTCGGCGTTGTGACGCTGGCAAACGTCACTTACGCCCCGGCTGTGCCGATCGCAATGCAGATACTGCGTCAGGTCGTCGCACAGGCGCAGCTTACGCCGCGGCGCGTGCGCCCGGCGGCAGCGCTGGTGAAGGCGCAGGCGCGCACTATCCGTCTGCTCGACCAGTGGGATGACGCGCTGGCCGACGAGCTTGTGGCCGCCAATTTCTTCCTGGATGAGCCGCGCGCACGTTGGCAGTCTCGGCTTGAGGCGCTGCGCAGCCAGCACGGCGCGTTGCGCGTCGACGGCGACATCGAGGTGACCAACCCGCTGCGCGGGGTGTGGAAGATGGCTGGTGCGCAAGGCTGGTGCCGAGTCACGATCACGCTGGCGCCAACCGTGCCGCCGCGCGTCCAATACCTGAACATCGAGTCGATCTTCCCACCTGGCGCCGAAATGCAGACCGCGCTGGAGGCGCTGCTCGCGGCAACCGCGACGCCATCGCTGCGCGCGGTCACCAAGATTTTCAGCGCAGCCTGCGACCGCCGCGGCGTGCTTGCCCATTTACGGATAGTCAATGCGCTGTACGGCGCCTGCACCCTGGAACGGATTCTTGGCGGCGATGGCGTGCTGCGCACCGTCGCCCGCGTGCGCAGCACACGAGGCCCGCTGGAGGTGGAGGTCACGCTGGACAGACGCACGGCAAAACTGATCTCCGCCGAGTTTCGGAGAGTAGGATGACTGCTCGGCGGCTCGCGCGTGGCCGTTTTATCCGCAGTGTCACGGCGAAAGGCGGGCCGCGCCACGGGAGCAGACGCAACACCTGCGCTCCCGCCAGGGTGCAACAAGTCCAGTCGATGTCGGCATCTGGTCAGCCACCCCCCGTTAAAATGATTTACAATGGAATGTGATCGGGCAGGGTGGCGCCGAACAACAGTTAGGAGAGAAGCATGAGCAATATCTGGATGTGGGGGTGGGCGGCGATGGCAATCATTTTTTTGATTGCCGAACTGTTCACCACCGGGTTCTTTTTGGTGTGTTTTGGCGTGGGAGCCGCGGCAGCCGCGCTGCTGGCCTATTTGGGCGTCGATCCGCTGCTGCAAGTGCTGACTTTTATTGTGGTGTCGGGTCTCGCGGTGCTCTTGACCCGTCCACTGACGCGGCGGTTGAACGAGAAGCACAAAAACTTTGTTGGCAGCGACCGTGTGCTGGAGAAGCAGGCCATTGTCCTGGCCGACATCAACCCTGCGTTGGGGGTAGGAATGGTGCGCGTCGACGCGGAGGAGTGGCGCGCTTCCTCTGAAGATGGCCGTATCATCACGAAAGACACGATCGTCGAAGTGCTTCGCATCGATGGGACGCGGCTGATAGTGCGGCCCAGCCAGGCAAAAGTCCTTGTCGAAGGGTAAATCAACCCCCTTTATATATAGTGAAGTAAGGAGGCAATATGGAATTCGTTTTAGCAATGGTGGTGCTTGGGTTATTGCTGATCCTGGTTTTCTTAATGGCGGCAATGGGCATTCGCATCGTATCTCCCTACGAAAAAGGGGTTATCGAGCGACTTGGCCGTTATCTACGCACTGCCCAGCCGGGCCTGCAATTTCTGATTCCCTTTGTGGACTCGATGCGCAAAGTGGACATGCGCGAACAGGTCGTCGATGTGCAGCCGCAGGAGGTCATCACGAAAGATAACGTGGTGGTGACGGTGGATGCCATTGTCTACTATGAAGCGACTGATCCCGTCAAGCTGACCTACAACGTGGCCGATTTCTACAATGCAGCAACCAAGCTGGCGCAAACAAACCTGCGTAACGTAGTTGGCGAAACGGAACTGGATGAAGCGCTGACCTCGCGCGAGATGATCAATGCCAAGCTGCGCTCGGTGCTCGATGACGCCACTGACAAGTGGGGTGTGCGTGTGGTGCGCGTCGAGATCAAGCGCATCGACCCGCCTGCTGATGTCACGGCCGCTATGCATCGCCAGATGAAGGCCGAACGTGACAAACGCGCCCAGATTCTCGACGCGGAAGGCACACGCGCCGCGCGCATCCTGGAGGCGGAGGGTGAGGCCGAAGCCGTGCGCCGCATCGCTGACGCGGAGCGCTACAAATTGGAGGCGGAAGCCAACGGTCAAGGCAATGCGATCACCACCGTGTACGGCGCGATCCGCAACGCCAATCCAGACCAGAACGTGATCGCCATCCAGTATCTTGACACGATGAAGGCGGTGGCGAATGGCAGAGCGTCGAAGCTTTTCGTCCCTTATGAAGCGACCGCGATCCTCGGCGCATTGGGCAATATGCAGGAGATCTTTGTCAACCCGCCAAAGGGTGGCGACGATCTTCCCGCTCCGGACATCAAAAGCAACCTGCCACCAACCCTGCCCCCCGCAAGGTAAGTCTGCTGAAGGTGACAGTCATCTCAGAAAGATGGCTGTCACCTGTTTCCACTCAACGCACCAACTCCAATTTAAGCTCAGCAGCGAGCTGCCGGGCGCGCTCGACCTCGGCGGAGGCCAGTGATCCGGCCAGCGCGCCACGCGTATGCACCGGCGCCAGGTACTGGGTGAGCAGACTCACCTCCACTGTGGGCTGCGTTGCCAGCCAGGCCAGCGCGGGCGCGGTGCAGCAATCGAAGTGACCCGGCATGAGCAGGTGGCGCACGATGACCCGCCGTCCCTGCGCGACCACACGCTCAATGCAGCCGGTGACGACAGCCCAGTAATCCGGCATACCACCGATTGCTTCGCCGCAACTTTGTGGGCCAGTCGCAGGCCCAAATTTGAGATCGGGCAGATAAATGTCGATGGCGCGGGCAAGCAGATCGAGCGCGGTGGCTGTGAGGTAGAAGTTGCTGTTAAGCACCGCAGGCAGTGTGCGGCGGGCGCCCAGTCGCTCCAGGGTCGCCAGGATCAACGGGATGTGCGGCGCTGGATCGCCGCCGATGAAGCAGACCGCGCGCGCGCCCTCCGCTTGCCGGCGCAGGATGCGCTCCGCCAGCAGCTCGGCCGTGACGGGGATGCCATAGGTGGGGCGAAAAGCAAACCGCGCCGCGGTGCAAAAGCTGCACCGTGCGGTGCACCCGCTAAAGAAGATGGCGTGCGCGGGTCGTAATACTTCTTCTTCGCCAAAGTGTAACATTTCGCTGGCAACATAGCTGACCGCACCGACGCGACAGACGCCCTGCGCGTGGAGGCGTTGTGCGCCGCAGTGAAATGGGCAAAGGTGGCAATCCGACAGATGCGTCGCCGCGAGTGCGGCTGGCGTTGGCGTGGCGCTCATACGCCCAGCATCCCACGCAGCCGATCCAGTGCGCTGAAGCGGCGTACGTGGACGACGCGCCGCTTGTCTGGTTGGCGATCCACCACGACCACCGCGGTGCTCATCATCGCGCCCTCACCAATATAGATGTCATAGCGCCGGTTGCTGATCACAACCCAGTGATAATGGGGCGCGATCGCCTGCGCCTGTTCGTGCGCTCCCCAGGCAAGCGCTCGTCGATCCACTGCCACGCCTGCCACGTCCGCCGCGGTGCAGGTGGCGCAGAGGCCGGTGCTGTTAACGCAATCGCTGCAATATTCCTGTCCGCATTGTACGCAGCCGGCGGCGTCGCGCTCACAGTGAAACCTGGTGCAGATGGCACAGGAGTCAGTGCAGCGCGGACATACAAGATCGTGACAGATGCCACACTCTTCCAAATCGCGGTTGCAGACAACATGGCCGCAATCCGGCATCTTCATGCCGTGTTCGGTGCAGACGCTGCGCGCGCAGACAACGCAGCGCTTTACGCAGGTGGCGCATCCGCTGCGCTGACAAATCGCACATTCCGTCGTGCTGTGGCTCAGCGCATGGCAGATCGGACATTCGCGCAGACAAGCATGGCAATATGGTTTGCGATCCGCGGGGTCGATCTGATAAAAGCCCGGGCCGACAATCTGGCCGCAGTCCGTGCATGACAGCAAGCAGTTCTCACAGAAGCGCTGGCCACTGGCGCTGCACACGCCGGTGTGAGCACTGTATTGCTGGCAGCCCGGGCAACGCACCGCGCAGCGCGCGCAGATGAGCGCCGGCGCGTCCTGTGTGCTGGCGACGCCATCCAAACGCAGGTGGCTTTTACACTGGCGCACGCCGCAAGCCGCGCATTCAATCTGGCAGCTATGGCAGACATTGTCACCACAGGTGGGGCATCCGCTGATATGCTGCGCGCACGCGCGTTCCCCACAGGCCCAACAGACGGCCCCGCAGTTCTCACAATTTTCCGCGCCGCACACCGGGCAAGGCGCCACCCCGCAAGTTGTACAGACCAACTCGTTGCACGTTGCGCACAGATGCGTACAGCGTTCGCACGTGACGTGGCCGCGGGAATCGATGGTGAGATCGGTGGTTTCTGCGCCGCAGGCAAAACAGGTGGGGCGGCGCAATTTTCCGCTGTAGCGATCCTGCTCGACGCGCACAGCCACTTCGCGCGACCCGGTGGTCAGCGTCAGGTCGGCCACCGCGGTCGGCGTCTCCAGCGCCACATAGCCCAGCAACTCCACCTCGACGCGCAGGCGATGATTTTCAATTTCCTCGGCCACTTTGCGTTGTAGATCGGCTTCGAGCGCACGGCGGCGCTCGCCTTCCGGGTCGCGCGCCGCCTGGATCTCGTCGATCTGTTGCTGGTAGTAGGTGAGCAGCCGATTGAGCGTCTTGTAGAGCCGGGGTAGAATCTCTGCTTCGTGGCTGACGCAGCGCACATCGGCGTGAAAGGTGGCGTAATTGCGCGCCTGTTCGGCAAGTCGCACAAGCTGGGTGAGGGGCGGCAGCTTGGGCGGCAATAGTTCGCCGGCCTCGTTGCGCTCGATGGGCACGGCCTCTGCATCGGCGAGCATGCGCTCTAGATCGGCGGCAGGCGTCTGGGTTTCGGCTGCGCCCGGCTGCGTCAGTGGGCGGCCGTCATCATCCATCCAGATGGTGTAAATTTCCTGTCGCTTATCGTCGGCGCGATAGGTGATGCGCCAGGTAAAGGCGAATGCAGTGCGCGTCCGCTCTTGCAGGCGCAGTCGGCTGACGCTGGCATTGGTGGGACGAATGGCGCTCATCAACGCCTCGCCCCCGGCATAGCGCGCGGGCGCGCGTTGCACACTAAAAGCGCCGCGCGCATCGAGAAAGGTCATCATCTGGTCAAACACGCGGCTGCCGTGCGCCACAAGTTCAAAACCGCTTTCAGGTTCTGACGTATGGAAGGATAAATGAACCTGTTCCCGCCCAAAATGAGTGGCTAATTCGGGGGGGAGCTGCACATCCAGGCGGGCGTCGGCAATGGATGGGTTGGCGTGCACCGTTGCCCCAAATTGCGTGAAGTACGCCGCTGTAAAGTCAGCCAGCGCCATATCCGCTTTGGGCGGTGCGGGGTTGGGTCGTGCAGGTTTCTGCGCTTTGCGTGCCATAGGCATCTATTATAGCCCCAAAGAATATGCATATGAAAGTGATGCGGGTTTCGGTTTTATGCAAAGTTATGCTATGATAAGGTGGAATGAGGTGAGCCGTAGAGTGCTGAATTGGAGAGCAATCGTATGCAAGAGGAAGTTCAACGCTACCTGCTATCGCTCGATGTGGAGGAAGACGCTTCCGATAACACCGTTGCCGCCTATCGCAACGACCTGACTCAACTGCTGACTTTTCTGATGCATTACACTGCACCTGATGGTCAGCAAGTCAAAAGCTGGGATCAAGTTACGCCGGCTGTCATCCAAAATTATGTGTTCCATCTCAAGGATCGCGACTACGCGTCCTCGACGGTGGCGCGCAAAGTGGCCGCGGTCAAGAGTTTCTTCGAGTTTATACGGATGCATGGCATCATCGAAGAAGACCCGGCTGCTCTGTTAGAGTCCCCAAAGGTCAAGAAACATATCCCTCATACGATTTCACACGAAGATGTGGAGCGTTTGCTGGCTGCCCCCAAGCGGCAGGAGACGCCGCAAGCCTGGCGTGACAGCGCCCTGCTCGAAACTCTTTACGCTACTGGGATGCGCGTCACCGAACTGGTGAATCTCAATGTCCAGGATCTCGATCTTGAGACAGGACGCATGGTGTGTGGCGCCGACGGCAAACGGCGTCGAGTGGCGCCGCTTGACGCCGCCGTCCAGGAGGCGCTGCGCGTGTACATAGAGCGTGGCCGGCCGGCGCTGGTGGTGCGCGCAAATGAGCAGGCGCTGTTTCTGAATCATCGCGGCCAACGCCTGACCCGGCAGGGGCTGTGGTTGATCATCAAGCGCTATGTCAAAGAGGTCGAGATTCGCGAACAGGTGACGCCGCACACCCTGCGCCACAGCTTCGCCACCCATCTGCTCAATACGGGCGCAGGTTTGCGTGAAGTGCAACAACGGTTGGGCCACGCCAGCCTCAGCACGACGCAGGTCTACAGGCAGGTCGCTGAAGAATCGGCGCCGGAAATCGAGATCGACGGCAAACCGGTCACCCTGGATGAAGATTGACCTTTCGGGCCGCATCGCTGTCGTCAGTGGCGCGAGCCGCCGCGCGGGCATCGGTGCGGCCATTGCCCACACGCTGGCAAGCGCCGGCGCCGACATCTTTCTTACCTACTTTTTGCCTTATGACAGCGAAACTTCCCACCTGGGGAGCGACGCGGCTGAGGTGGAAGCATTGCTGAGCGAAATTCGTGCGTTGGGCGTGCGCGCCTTTGGCCTGGAGGCAAATCTTAGCCAGCCGCAAACCCCTCACCACATCTTCGACGCCGTGCATGGCTTGCTGGGCGCACCCTCGATCCTGGTGAACAACGCCTGCCATTCGGAGGCCGGCGGCCTGCTGCATCTGGACGCTGACCAGCTCGACCGCCACTACGCCGTAAATGTGCGCGCCACAGTGTTGATGTGTCAGGAATTCGTGCGACGTTGGCAAGGGGAGCGCGGCGGGCGTATCATCAGTATTACGTCGGGGCAGGGCGCGGGGCCGATGCCCGGCGAACTGGCCTACGTGGTCACGAAAGCCGCCATCGACGCTATGACCGTGACGCTGGCCGCGGAACTGGCCGGCCGCGGCGTCACCGTCAACGCGGTGGATCCCGGCGCCACCGACACCGGCTGGATGCACGACGACCTGCGCGAGGCGATCGCGGCCAAAACTTATCTGCGTCGGATTGGACTTCCAACCGACGCGGCCAACCTGGTCTGCTTTTTGGCTTCGCAACAAGCGGAGTGGATAACAGGGCAGGTCATTCGCTCACGCGGCGGCGCCTAATCTGGTGTGATCCGCGTGCTACCTGTCGCTTTACCGCCGAGCCGGGGCAGGAACGCCAAGCCTCATTTCCCGCTGATGGCGAATTCCCTCGATGGAATAGATCAGCAGCGCCAGCCAGATGATCGCAAAGCCGAGCAGCCGGGTGGTGCTGAAAGGTTCGTGGAAGATGAACAGGCCGACCAAAAGCTGCAACGTCGGTGCGATGTATTGCAGGATGCCCAGCATCGACAGCGGGATCAACCGCGCGGCCGAAGCGAACCAGAGCAGCGGCACGATAGTGACGACGCTGGTGGAAAGCAGCAACAAGGTCTTGCCCCAGCCATAGCTCACGAGGCTGTCCGCACCGGTCGTTTCGCGGAAGAAAAGCAGCGCCAGCGCCGGCAGCAGGATCGTGCCCGTCTCCAGTGTGAGTCCCTGCATCGACCGCAGCGCGCCCTGTTTTTTGAGCAGCCCGTACAGCCCAAAGGTGAAGGCCAGGATCAGGGCAAGCCAGGGAAGCTGGCCGTAACTGACCGTCAGAAAAATCACGCCGGCGCTGGCCGTCGCGATCGCCGCCCATTGGCCGCCGCGCAGCCGCTCGCGCAGAAAGATCACGCCGAGCAGCACGCTCACCAGCGGGTTGATGAAGTAGCCGAGGCTGGTCTCGACGACAAAGCCGGCGTTGACGCCCCAGATGTAGGTGTACCAATTGGCGGCAAGAATGATTCCCGCCGACGCATAGAGCAGCACCGTGCGCGGCGTACGCAAGGCCGGACGCAACCAGCCCCAGTCCCGGCGCACGGTCAGCAGCATCACCAGCAGGACCACCGACCAGATCACCCGGTTGGCGAGAATGTCGATCGCCGGCACCGGCGCCAGCAGCCGGAAGTAGAGCGGAAAAATGCCCCACGTCACATAACAGCCAATCGCAAACCATATCCCGCGCCGTTCGTCGTCGCGCATCATTTTGTCCTTTTCATAGAGAGTTGCCTTTTCATCCCGCCGGCAACAGACGGCGCAGCGGGCCGATTGGCAGCGCGTTCAGAATGGCGGCCATGTCCTCGCCGCGGAAGGCGCCGGTCGTCAACAGCCCGATTGTATACACAACCAGCCCAAGCGCAACCGCGGTCCACCCGTTGGCGCCAACCTGGATCAGCCCATAAGTCGCCGCGCCCATCGCCGCCACGGAGAGCAGCGGCGAGGCAAAAACGCTCACCCACGACACCACGCCCACATGCCGCCGCACCATAATGGAGAACGGGATCAGCAGACTGAACTCGCTCAGAATCGTCGCGGTGGCTGCGCCGACATAGCCGAAGCTGGGGATGAGGAGCATGTTGCCGACCACATTGAAGATGACGCCGAGCACAAACGCGCGCGTCAGTGTGTGCTGCTGATTGACGGCGATCAGCACATATTGCGTGATGCTGTTGACAAACCCGATGGGGATGCTCCAGATGATCACCTGGAAGGCGAGATCCGCGCCGCCTATATAGGGGATCGTCTGGCCGAAGAGATGAAACTCCCCCGGAATGTTGAGATATTGGGCGCCGCCGACAATGAAGACCAAAGGCGTCGCCAGAAAGGTCACGGCCATGGCAAGCGGCAGGCTCAGGATGGTGAGCAGACGCAGGCTGATGCCATAGGCGCGCAACAGGCTGCCGCGTTCGTTGCGGGCAAAACGACTCATCAGCGGGAAGATTGCCATTGTAAACATGCTGGGGATGATGTTCAGCCCGTCAAGATATTTCAGACCGATGCTGTACAACCCGACCGCGGCCGCGCCGGCAATGGGGCGCAGGATCCAGATGTCGATGCGCCAGAAGATCGTCGCCAGCAGGTGGTTGATCATCAACGGGCCGCTGACTGTCACCATCCACCGTTGCAGCGGCCAGTCCCACTGCCACTGCGGCTTGAAGAGCGTCGAACGCAGCAATGCATAGAGCCAAATCACCTGCAGCATGTTCACCAGCAGCGCCACCGCGGCCAGCCCGACGTAGCCCCAGCCCAGCAGCAGCACCGCCGCGCCCAATGCCACCTTGAGCAAGGCGACCGCATTGGTCAGCCCGGCTGGGTACTCCATCTTTTCAAAGGCCATAAACATACTGCTCAACGCATCCGCGTAGTTGGCAAAAAGCATCGCCAGCGCCAGCAACAACAGCGCCTGCACCTCCTGGGCATTGATCGCCTGCAAGTTCGGCCAGATTTCGCCCACCGTCCAGTAGCCCGCCACCACCAACCCCATCAGCGGCAGGCTGATCGCCCACAGCAGCGTGCGCAGCCCCAGCACATTGGTCAGATAGCGGCTCGATTGGTGCTTGTCCGCGGCGACATCGCGCGTGAGCAGCGTGCCCAGCCCATAGCGGCTGATGATCTCGAAGAAGCCGTAGATCGCCACAACAAAGTACCATTCGCCCGTGCCCACCGGCCCCAACAGGCGCACGTAGAGCATGGCAAAGGCAAAGTCGACCGCTTTGTTGAAGAGGCTGAGCGCCATCGGGATCAGCGAGTTCTTTGCCACGCGCTTGACATCGTGATCTTCGATCTCTGGCCGGTAGTAGCGCCCCCACAGCCAGTAGAGCAGCAGCATGAGCAGCGTCATCGCGGCCAGAAAACTGATATACAGACCCAGCTTGAAGCTCATGGGGCTGTAGACAAAGCGCACGGTCCATTGCCCGTCGGTGGGCAGATAGACCGCGCGGAACGCGCTGTCGGCGCGATAGATCGCCAGCTCGGTCTCCTGGCTCTCATCGCTGCCAAAGGGACGCAGATAGGCTTTCCAGCCCGGAAAATAGGCGTCGCCCAGAAACAGCCAGCCGCGGTCGCTCAGGTTGACATCGACGAAGACTTCGTTGGCCGTGTAGCGGCTGATGCGCGCCTCGCGCAGTTGTGGGCTGGCGAAGACGAGCGCGTTTGGCTCGGCCGGCATCTGCTCGATGAAGAGCATGTTGCGCAGGTCGGCGCTGGCGAGCGGCTGCTCCTCCACCGGCAACACGCGCACCTCCGGCACGATAAAGGCGCGCGGCAGCACTTCCTGGTTTTCGTAGACGCGCACGGCCTCGTCCTGGTAAATCTGCTGCCAGCTGGGGTTGGGGACGGCATGCTCGCTGAACAGATATTTGACGTTGAGCAGGTCGAGCAGCGGATTGTCGAGCGCCGCATAGACATCGCCGCCCTGCTGCGCGTAGATCGGCGCGATGCGGTTGTAGAGCAGGTCGCTCTGCGGCTGGATGCGATTCATAAACGCCACGTACTGCCGCGGGATGATCGAGTCGTAGCCGCGCACGTCGTGCCAGCCATAATACATGCCCGCGTTGGCGTTGAAGGTCTTTTCGCCGGGCGCGTTGAAGGTGGTGAAGCGCCACGGCGGGGCGAGGGGCGAAGGGCGAGTTGCGTCGCCGCCTTCGCGCTCGTTGATAAATCTGACCACGGGCGGCGTCCCCGCCTCCGTCCACGGTGACAGGGCCGGATCGCTGGCCGGGTTGAACTGGCCGTGGGCAAGAAAGAGATCGAGCACGGTGAGGATAATGAGGGCAAGGGCGATGAAAAGATGGGGAGATTGGAGATTGGAGATTGACTCCCTCTTCCCCCGCCGCACGCCCCACAGCACCAGCCCGCCCGTCAGCAAAGCGGCCGCCCCAAAATGCAGCAGATTCGCTGCCTGGTAGCTCCAGAACATGCGGCCATCGGCAAAGGCCATCTGCGCCAGGTCGCTGCCATCCACGACGCGCTGGCCGAAGG
>JACSRH010000141.1 GCA_014879855.1 Caldilineaceae bacterium
CTGAGCGCGGGCGGCGAGTTCCGCCAGTCGATGTCGATCGCGATCATGGGCGGCATGGTCACGAGCACGTTGCTCACGCTGCTGATCGTGCCGGTGGCCTATGTCATGGTGGTTGGCTGGCAGGAGCGCTGGTCGGCGCGGCGGGCAACGCGCCGCGCTTTGCGCGAGGCGCGTTGGGCGGACGAAGCTGCCGATGCGGATGGCCCGGATAGCATTGCGACGCAAACGGGTGATTGACTTGTAACCTTGTGGGTGGGCGGTTTCAAGCTCCTCAGGCATCAGGCGACGCGGGTGAGGGCGCGATGCCGTCCAGCATTGTCAGTGCTGCATGTGCCAGGTCGCCTCCCTGGTGGATGCCGCGGACAATGCCGTCGCCGTCGATCAGGGTGAGCAAAGGCGCGGCGCTGATCTTGTGGGCGTTGTAGCGTTTGGAAACCTTGCCGTCCCAGTCAAGCAGGATGATCACGTAGTCGGCCACATCGAGACCAGGCGGCATGGCCTCGGCAGCTTTGGCGTAGACGCTGCGCATCACCTGCTCGGCCAGTGAACGCAGAAAGACCGGCACGCTGCTCATGTTGACGACGCTGGGCGCGAGCACGCGAGCCGCATCGGGATAGCGGGCGCGCACCGCCTCCTGCATCGTCTGCACCGCGGCCACCGCGTTCTGGTCGTGGAAGACCAGTAATAACACCGCGCCCTGGCAGCTTGCCAGGCTGATCGTGCGGTTGGAGCCCAGGGCGGTCAGGGTAAAGGCCGGCGCTTGCTGACCAACAATGATGGAAGACGATGGCATGAATATCCTCTGTCGCTAAAGTGGGCTGTATTGTATGCCAGAGCCGCTTGTGCACGCAACGCCACCTGCCTGTCGCATCGTAAGTATCATTGCTGGCTGAAGATGAGAGTAGCGCGAGAATTTAGAGCAGTTGACAAACCACAAATCAGAGATGCTGGTTACAATGGTTGCTACAGTCGGGTGTATGCTAAAGTCAGGCAGAAAAGTCTTGCCAAATGGTGCACCACTGCACCGCAACGATAGACAAGAAGTTGGAGCATTATTATGAAGAATGGTCGTATTCAAACCAATCGCCAATGGCGGCTTTTGAGTGGGCTGCTAATCCTGCTGCTCATGGCGGGCGCAATTGTGATGCCGCTGTCGCTCATTTCAACGCCGGTGGCGGCGCAGAGCAGCATGGAGGACGGCAAAATGGCTGTCGTCGGGTTGGACGGCGCGGCGTTGCAGGAGGCGCCTGGCGGCAAGGACGTTGCGCAACTTACCGCTGGCGATGTTTTGACCGCGCTGAGCCGCAGCGCGGACAGCAAATATCTCCAGGTCAAAACGGAGCGCGGCGTCGAAGGCTGGGTGGCGACCAGCAGCGTCGTTGTCTTCGGCATTGATGCATTGCCGGTGGTTGAGCCGCCTAAGCCAGCGACGGCGACGCCTGCCCCAACCGCAACCAAACCACCCACGCCGACAGCGCAGCCATCCCCGACGGCGCAGCCAACGCCGACGGCGCAGCCAACGCCAACCGCGTTGCCGCGTGCGAACCAGGCCGCCGAATCTGCTACGGAGGCTGAGGCTGCCACGCCGGTGAAAGCTGCCACGCCCGCTGGCACGGGTACAGCGACTGCCAATGCCGGCGAGGGCATCATCGGCGTGGTGATCGGAACTGGCGCGACGTTATATGATGCTCCCGACGGCGAGGCTCTGCAATCGGCGCCTGGCGCCGAAGCCATCAGCGTCACCGGCCGCGACAGCGACGGCGCATGGCTGATGGTGACCACGCTGGACGGCAGCGAAGGCTGGATGCGCGCCAGCGACCTGGTCGTCTTTGGCGTCGACGAACTGCCGGTGATGAGCGGTCAGGAGAGCGTCGAAAAGCCGGCGACCGCCAGCCCGAATGCAACCGGCGCCATCACAACCACCGCGGCCATGGCTGCCATCGTGCAACCCGCCGCCACCGTCACCACAACGACTACGGCGACGAACACCGCCACAACAGCCATCGAGCCGCCTACGACAGAGATGACCGGCACGGCCAACGTCTCTGGCTCGCGGCTCAACATCCGTGCGGGTGCGGGCAGTGCCTACCGCATCATCGGCAAGGCCAGCAGTGGTGAGGAACTGGCTGTCGCGGCGCGCAGCGAGGATGACGCCTGGCTGCTCATCGTCCGTGAGGATCTGCCGCAAGGGGCTGGCTGGGTGTCAGCCGGTCTGGTGCGTCTCGATGGCGCGGTAAGCGAATTGCCAGCGTCGGCAGATGAGTTCACCGCCGCTGCCACTACACCTGCCCCAGGCGCACCGGCTCCAAGCGCACCGGTGCAAGCGACCCCAACGCGGGCGCCAGCCGCGTCAACACCGGCGCAGGCCACTGCCACACCCTCTGCATCTGCGGAAGCCACGCAGATCGCGCCAGCCACGGAGGCCCCGACTGTCGAGCCGCCAGCCACTGCGCCGCCAGCCACTGAAGCACCCACTGCTGTAGCGCCAGCCGCGTCCACGCGTACAGGTGCAACGGGACTGACCGGCACAATTGTTTTCCAGGATGGCCGCGGCGGCATCCACGCTTATGATCTCGAGCGCGGCGAGGTGCGTCAACTTACCAGCGGCTATGATCCAGCGATCAGCAGGGATGGGAGCAAGGTCGCGGTGTTGCGCGGGGACGGCATCTACAGCATCAACATCGACGGCTCTGGCGAGCGGAAAGTCTTTGCCAGCAGCGATCTGATCACGTCGCCCAAGTGGAGCCCGGACGGCAACTGGATTGTCTTCACCCGCATGATCGGCGAATACAAGTGTTGGCAGACCGAGTTCTTTGGCTGCATCACCTTGCGCGAACTGCGCGAGCGCTTTCCATTTGCGCCCCCTGCCGTCTTGCAGAAGATCTTCTTGAGTGGCTACGACCGCGTCGCCATCCCGAACATTGGGTTGACGCGCATCAACGCGGACGGCGGAGAGTTCCGTGACATTGCCGCGCTCGACTCCGCGCAGGCGCCCGACTGGAATGAAGATGGCATCGTCTACCAGTCGAAAGCGGGCATTGAAGTGACGCAGGACAAGCCGGACGGCGAAACCCGTTCGGTGCAGTGGGGCAACTGGGACTGGGATCCGGACTGGGCGCCCAACGGCGGCCCGATCGTCTACCAATCCAAAGAGGGGCCGCACTGGGAGATCTTCAGCATCAACCCGGATGGCAGCGGCGTGTTTGCGTTGACCCGCCCGGTGACGACGCTGGTCGATGAGCTGCCCAGCAACGTGGCGCCAGCCTTCAGCCCTGACGGCCAAAATATCGTTTACCTGAGCAATCGTCAGGACGACAACGAGGCCGGCCCGTGGCGTCTGTGGGTCATGGATGCGGGCGGCGGCAACCAACGCCCGTTGCCGCTCGATATGGAGATCGACTACGGTTTTGGCGGCGAGCAGGTGGCGAGTTGGGGGCCGTAAGAAGAGATTGGCAGATTGGAGATGGGGAGAGGGATGCACGCTTTTTGATTCTTGCATCACCCCCCCACGCCGCTCCGCGTGAAAAGCGCTTTTGTCTGCGAGACTCTGCGACTCAATGATGCTGCGTCATTGCTTTTTACAATTGATAGAAAGAGGGGGAAGAGATGGTCTCTTCTCCCTCTTTTCTGCGTTTGCACCTCGATTCTGTTCGACCCGACCGCTGGAGAGGCGGATGGGGCGGGCAAAGTCACTGTTCGCTGGCCGCGGTGAGCTGGCCCTGCAGCTTTGCCAGCGGCGCGACGCCATGGTTGATCGCCACCGGCCGCAGGCTGGCGTCGAGTACGACGGTGGTGGGCACGGTCATGATGCCGTAGACGCCGGCCAGCGTCGCCTGTTCGATGGCGTCGAGCTTGTGCACGGCGACATCAATCTTGCTTTGCAGTTGCATCAAAATCGGCGCCTGCTGCAGCCGGCACTGGGCGCATTCCCCTGTGGTAAAGTAGAGGACAGTGGGTCTGCCACTGTTAATGTCAGACGGCAGGTGCACCGGCGCAGTCCGCGCCCGCAGCGTGTGCAAACGGCGATATTGCCACAGACGCCAAAGTGCATAGATGGTCAGCGCCGCCATCCCCACCACCACTACGATCAAAAGACGTTCCGTCATAGCAACCCTCTGGTTTTTCCCCGGCGCGCGGACGCACTGAAAGTCATGATTGCTTCGTTGGCGCGGGCCGCCAGGAAGGCAGCGCCGGCTTCACACCCACGCGGCCAAGCTGGTAGTAGAGAAAGCAGCCCATGCAAAAGCCCAGCAGCAGGTTGACCGCCGCCAATACGACCACAATGCCGGCCAGCATCCAGCCGAACACAGGCAGACCCAGCCACAGCGCGGCCGCGCTCAGCACCAGGAAGACGCCACCCAACCCCTGCGCAAAGAGATGCGGCCGCGGGTCATCGTCGATGACGTGCGCTTTGAGCAGTCCGGCTGGCTTGAGCCCGCGCGCATAGAGCTGTTTGAACAGCCCGGCCTCCGGCCACAGCGTGCCGATCCCCATGACCGCGGCGACCAACGCCACCAGCCACGGTGCATCCAGCAAGAACGCCAATACCAGCAGGGTGATGATGCTGGCCTGGTTGAACTTCAAGGCGGTCAGGTCGACTTTCATAGCTCCTCATTTCTTGCATCCATCGAGAATTTTCTGTGCAGCAACTTCCGTGCAGGGAGCGCCTCGCGCCACACCGCAAACAACTGCCGAATGAGTATTACGCAAACAACCCTAAGCTCACATATTTGCTGCCGTCGTCGGGCAGCACGGTGACGACGCAGCCGCCGCGCAGTTCATGCGCCACCTCGATGGCGGCGTGAATCGCGGCGCCAGCGCTGAGGCCGACAAACAGGCCTGCTTCACGCGCCAGCCGCCGCGTCATGCTCCATGCATCCTCAGCCGCCACGCCCAAACACCGATCGGGCAGGCCTGCGTCGTAGATGCCGGGCATGATCGCGGTTTCCAGATGCTTCAGCCCTTCGATCACTGTCAGCTCATCCTCCGGTTGCACCGCGACCAGCTCACTGTCAGGATTGCATTGCCTGAGATAGCGTCCCACGCCGATGAAGGTGCCCGTCGTGCCCAGCCCCGCGACGAAATGCGTGACCTGGCTCGCGGTTTGTCGCCAGATCTCCGGGCCGGTGGTGGCGTAATGCGCCTGCCAGTTGGCCGGATTGTTGTACTGGTTGGTGTAGGCATAACGCTGCGGCGCCGCGGCGACAATGCCGCGTACAACCTCGATGGCGCCGTCTGAGCCTTCGAGCGGGTCGGACTCGATCAGATGGGCGCCGTATGCTTTGACCAGCGCCTTGCGCTCGGCGCTGACGTTGGCGGGCATGACCAGATGCACGGCATAGCCTTTGACCGCGCCGATCAGCGCCAGCGCAATGCCGGTGTTGCCCGAACTGCTGTCAATGATGATCTTGCCGGGCGTCAGACGGCCGTTTCGTTCGGCGTCTTCGACCATGCGCAGCGCGGCGCGCGCCTTGACCGACCCACCCGGATTCATCCATTCGGCCTTGGCGTATACGCTGACGCCCGGTGAAATCCCGCGACGGCGCACAAATTCACTCAAATCCAGCAATGGCGTGTTGCCGATCTGCGCCAGAATGCCTTTGGTGGTTGCTTGCGGTTGTTTCAGCGTGCGAATCACAATCTTCCCCCTTGGTGGAGATTGGAGATTGGAGATTGGATATCCAGAGATTAAGGGATTGAGCGACTAAGATGCACCGCCGCAACAAAGCCGAATCTCCAATCTCTAATCCCTAATCTCTCAATCTCTCAATCTCCTAATCTCCCAATCCCACTACGCAACAACCAGCTCTTCCCCATGCTCCCGCGCCGGGAAACCGCAGAACTGGTCGTAGTCGATCAGCTCGGTCACAGTTGGATGCTCACCGCAGAGCGGGCAGTTCGGATCGCGCTGCACCTTGAGCGTGCGGAAGCTCATGTCGAGTGTGTCGAGCAGCAGCAGCTTGCCCACGAGCGGTTCACCCAGCCTCAGGATCAGCTTGATCGCCTCGATGGCCTGGATCGAGCCGACGATGCCGGGCAGCACGCCCAGCACGCCCGCCTCCGCGCAGCTTGGCGCCTCGCCGGGCGCGGGTGGTTCAGGGTAAAGACAGCGATAGCAGGGGCCGCCCACCACGCCATGCTCCGGCGCGTCGGGCAGATAGACCGTGGCCTGCCCCTCGAACATGAAGATGCTGCCGTCCACCAGCGGCTTGCCCAGCATGTGACAGGCGTCGTTGACCAGATAGCGCGTCGGGAAGTTGTCCGACCCGTTGAGCACGATGTCGTATTGGCGGATAATTTCGAACGCGTTGTCGCTGGTAAGGGGCGCGTTGTGCGGTGTGACCTTGACATCGGGGTTGATGTCGCGGAGGCGGTCCGCGGCGGACTCCACCTTGGGCCGGCCCACGTCCTTGTTGCCGTGCAGAAGCTGGCGTTGCAGGTTGGAGACATCGACCACATCAAAGTCGACGATGCCCAGCGCACCGACGCCCGCCGCGGCCAGATACATCGCCGCGGGGCTGCCCAATCCGCCCGCGCCGATCAGCAGCACCTTGGCTTCCAGCAACTTGATCTGGCCAGCCTCGCCCACTTCCTTGAGCAGCGTATGGCGCGAGTAGCGCAGCCGCTGATCTTCGCTGAGCACGCGCGGCACCGTGAACTTGTAGCCGGCGTTCTTCCAGCCGTTAAAGCCGCCGATCATCGAGCTGACGTGGGTGTAGCCCATCTCCTTGAGATTGCGCGCGGCCAGCAACGAGCGCACGCCGCCCGCGCAGTAGATCACAACCGGCGCGTCGCGGTCGGGCTGATGCTGCTCGATCTGCAGCTCCAGATAGCCGCGCGGGATGAAAACGGCGTTGGGTATATGGCCCTGGATAAACTCGTCGCGTTCGCGAATATCGACGATCGTCACCGGCGCGCGCTGGTCGATCTGCGTCTTGACGGTGTGCGCCGTCACCTCCGGCACTTCGCGGCGCGCCCATTCCAACAGTTGGTCTCGATTGATCGCGCTCATCGCGTCGTCTCCTGGCCGCCGGCCATCGCCGGCACAATCGAGATTTTATCGCCGGCCGTGACGGGCGTATGCATTCCTTGCAGACCGCGGATCTCGCTGTCGTTGACAAAGACGTTGATAAAGCGTTTGACATTGCCGTCATCGTCGAGCAGGCGATCCGCCACGCCCGGATATTGGGCGTCGATGGCCTGGATCACCGTGCCGATATCTTCGCCCGCCACTTCCACCTTGGCCTGCCCGCCGGTGAGCCGGCGCAGCGGGGTCGGTACATAGACTATCGTCATAAATCAGTCGCGCTCCTTATCTGTTGTTGCTAAATCTGTTGTTGCTAAATCTGTTGCTGCTAAATACTCAGTGGACGCTTGCGTTGTCATGTGCTTGTGGCGTTGCTTGTGTGGCGAACAAACAAAAACGCCGAGCCATCGAACGATGAACTCGGCGCAGTTGCCAATCTTGGTCTGTTCGTCAGGAGGCCAGCAACGCAACGCAGAACAACTTGTCACCGTGCACTTTGCTGGATTTTGTTGAGTTTTGCCCAGGCTCATCGCTTGCAATCGCGGACAGCGGGAAGACGACCAGCGCCATGCTGGCGGTCCCCGCTATCGACACAAGCAAGTCAGGCGTGTGGCCTGTGTGCAAAACTCGTATGTCATAATCTTTCTAAATGCCCTCAGCGTTTATTCGGTGTGCGTCTATTCAGAAATAGCTGAATAAAGACTTACCTTGTTTCTATACGTGCCTTGTTTCTATACGTGGGCGGAAGTATACTCGACATTTTTGTCGTGTCAAACTCTGTTTGCCCGCCCGTGCACTTCATTGTGGTGCGCAAGGCGCCTGCTATCCGTAATCTGTCTTACGCTTGGCATTGTCCAGCCGGATGACGTACAATCGGAAACACTGATCAACAAAACAATTTTGATGATAATGCTTTCAGGAACCTGCATCCATGGCTGTTTATCCGATTCAATCTCTGCTTTCCGCCCGCCAGTTCGTCTCCCCGCAGCGCGTGGATGACCGTCTCTATTTTATCAGCAATATGTCCGGTCGCCTGAGCCTGTACACGATGCGCGTCGGCGGCAGCGTGCCGGAGCCGTTGATCCCGCCTGATATAGCCTTGCCCAACCCGCACCATTTTGACGGCGCGGTCACCTATCGCGTGCTGCCCAAGCTGGGCAAAATTCTGCTGATGCTCGACCGGGATGGCGACGAAAATTACCAGCCGGTCTTCGTGCCAATTGCTGGCGGCCTGCCGGTCGCTGTCTTTGGCGAGCGCTTTGTTGGTCAGCAACTCTACTGCACCGCCTGCGACGCGGAGCAGAATCTGGCGCTCTTCAGCGTGGATCCGCGCACTTCCCCCCACCACGAGAGTTATCTCGCGGATCTGGGGTCGCTGACCCTGACGAGCCTGGGCGCGAGTCTCTACGGCAACACCCCCATTGCTCACGACGACGCGTTCACCACCATTTTGCTTGCCGACCAGTATACGTTTGGCGATGTCGCGTGGTATCTCTGGCGCAAAGCGGAGGGCGAGCGACGCTTGCTGTTTGGAACGCCCATTGAGCAGCGTGCGCCAGGACAGCAGATCACGCCCAATGGCCTCGGCGCGGCGCAAATCATCGGTGGAGAAGGGGTGCTGTTCATCTCCTCGCTTTTCAGCGACCGTTACGGGTTGGCCTTCCTGCGTCTCGATGCGCCGGAGCAGGTGACGCCGGTGACGGTGCAGGGCGCGCTGCACAAAGGCAACGGTGAATTGGTTGATCTGCAAGCGCGCATTCATGAGCGCTACACACTGACCTACAACATCGACGGCGCCTCCTGGGTCTATGCCGGCAGCTTTGACCGCGCCAACCTCGTCTTTCGCATCGACCGTGTGCTGGTGGGGCAGGATGAACTTGCGGACGGCGTGCTGGAGTCGCTGTGCTACGACAAGACATCGGGCAGCAGCACCCTTTCCTTTTCAACGGCGACCTCTCCGTCTCAGCTTTATGTGCTCGACGCGGACGACGCCTTGCATCGCCAGACCAATGAGCGCGTGCTTGGCATCCCCAGCCACCTGCTTTCACGCGGGGAGGAGCACGTCTACACTTCACATGATGGGCTGCGTATTGCGGCGCGGCTTTATCTGCCGGCCGCGGAGCTTGACTATCGCGGGCCGCGTCCGGTCATTTTTTACATCCACGGCGGACCGCAAAGCCAGGAACGCCCGGACTTCACCTGGTTTTCGATGCCGCTGATCCAGTTCTTTACGCTGAACGGCTTTGCCGTGTGGGTTCCCAACGTGCGCGGCAGTTCCGGTTATGGCATCTCCTACATGAAGCGCATCGACCGCGACTGGGGCGGGCTTGACCGGCTTGACCATGTCGCCGCGTTCGATCTGCTGCGCAAAGATGAGCGGCTGGACATGAGCCGCGCCGGCGTGATGGGGCGCTCCTACGGCGGCTACATGACATTGACGCTGGCCGGTCGCCACCCGGACTTGTGGCGGGCAGCGTGCAACATGTTTGGTCCGTACAATTTGTTCACCTTTATGGATCGCCTCCCCGAGACGTGGAAAACTTATTTTCACATCGCGGTCGGCCACCCGGAGCGAGACCAGGCGTTTCTCGCCGAGCGGTCGCCCAGCACTTACCTGCATCAGCTTGCCTGCCCGTTGCTCGTGATCCAGGGCGCCAACGACCCGCGCATCGTCGAGCGCGAATCGCGCGATCTGGTCGAACAACTCCGCGCACAGGACAAACAGGTCGACTACATTGTCTATGCGGACGAGGGGCACGACATCATCAAGTATTCCAACAAGGTGGATTGCTACACGCGCATCATGGATTTCTTTACCCTGCATCTGAAGCCATAGGCAAACATCGAGCAAGATGGGATGCCATTCAGTCCCATGCCACTCAGTCCCATGCCACTCAGTCCCATGCCACTCAGTCCCATGCGCTCAGGTTCATGCCACGCAGGTCCATATCAGTGGCGGATAGGACGCTCCGCATCAGATTCTGTGATTTTCAACAGAACGGCTAGAATGAACGCGGCGCAACCACGCTGGTCTCAATCGTCGTGCGGTTGCCGTCGCCCGAACCGCACGACGCACAACGCAAAGGTGCAAGATGTTTGACCTCGTCATCCGTAACGGTCTGATCATCGATGGGCAAAAACGCCCACGCTATGCGGCGGACATCGGCATTAGCGGCGATCGGATCACTGCTGTCGAGCAACTTGAACAGGCCGAGGCCAAGCTGACCATCGATGCCAAAGGCAAGGTAGTGGCGCCTGGCTTTATTGATGTCCATACGCACTCCGACGCGATTCTGCTGGCGCAGCCCCATTTGGTTTCCAAAACGACGCAGGGCTTTACCACCGAATTTCTGATGCTTGACGGCATCTCCTATGCGCCTGTCAACCGGCAGACCGTGCACGCCTGGATTCAGTACCTGCGAGCGCTGGATGGGCTGCGTTTCGATCAATACACGGGATGGGAAAGCATCGCCGACTACATGAGTTTGCTCGATGGCAAGACCGCGCAGAATGTGGCGGCTTTTGCACCCTATGCCAATCTACGCTCCCTGGCGCTGGGCTTTGGGGAGCGCCAGGCCAATGACTACCAATTGGTCGATCTCCAGAACCTGGTGCGCCAGAGTATGGAAGATGGCGTCTGCGGCCTCTCCACGGGACTTGACTATGTGGATGAATGCTTTGCCACAACGGACGAACTGATTTATGCCAGCCAAGGGATGCGCGCTGCAAAGGGCGTCTATGTCACGCATGTGCGTTATGCCCGCGGCACGTTGGAAGGCGTCAAGGAGGCTGTCGAAATTGGGCGACGCGCGGGCGCGCCGGTGCACATCTCCCATTTGAAGGGGGCCACGGAACAGGAAGTCGAGGCGCTGATCGACTACATCGATCTGGTCGCTGTCAATGAGGTGGACTTTTCATTCGATGTCTACCCGTACATGGGTTCGTCTACAATGCTGCAATATCTGCTGCCGCTCGAAATCTGGTGCGATGGCGTGCTGGCCGCGTATGGCAAGCTGACCGACGAAACCATGCGCGCCCGCTTCCAGCGCCGGCTCGACACGATGGATCTGACGGAAATCACCATCGCCTGGACGCCTGGGCGCCACAACCGGCATCTGAGCGGCATGACGTTGGACCAGTATGTGCGCCGCACCAAACGCCGCGCGGCCGATGCGCTGTGCGATCTGTTGATCGAGGAAGCAATGGCCGTGCTGCTGGTGTTCCACCGCGTGGAAGCGGGGCTGGAGGCTGAGTTCGTGGCGCATCCTTGCTATATGATGGGCAGCGACGGCATCTTTTTTGCCAGCGGCAAGATCCACCCGCGCCAATATGGCTCCGCAACGCGCCTGTTGAGCTATCACATGCGGCGCAAACGGCTCTTCTCGCTCGAAGACGCGGTTTACAAATTGAGCGGATTCGCAGCCGCTCGCTTCAGGCTTAAAAGCCGCGGCGCGATCCGCAAGGGCTACTTTGCGGATCTGGTTATTTTCGACCCAGAAGCCGTGCACGACCGCGCCACTTTCGACAATCCGCATCAACTTTCGACCGGCATCGACCACGTGATTGTCAACGGTGTTCCCATCTTGCAGGCAGGGAAACCGGTGAGCGGCGCAACCCCAGGTCGCTACCTCCGTTTTGGCGTTGAGTAAATCTTCAATGTCTTGATAGAGATTAGAGATTGGAGATTGGAAAATAGGGATTTTATTCACAAAGGGGATTTACAAAATGAAACGTGCTTTGATGGTTTGGGGTGGTTGGGAAGGGCATGAACCGCGCCAGTGCGTCAGTATTTTTGCGCCGTTGCTGGAGGCGGCGGGCTTCACGGTCGACATCAGCGACTCGCTCGACGCCTACCTTGATGCCGAACGCATGAAGAGCTACGCTGTGATCTCGCAGGTCTACACGATGAGCACGATCACGCGGGAACAGGAGCAGGGACTGCTCGACGCCATCGAGGGTGGCGTCGGCTTTGCAGGCTGGCACGGCGGTATGGCCGATGCGTTCCGCAACAACACCAACTATCAGTTTATGGTGGGCGGGCAGTGGGTGGCGCACCCCGGCAATATCATCGACTACACAGTCCATATCACTGACCGCGAAGACCCGATCACTGCCGGGCTGGACGACTTTGCCATGCACTCCGAGCAGTACTACATGCACGTCGATCCTGCCAACGAGGTGCTGGCGACGACGACCTTCAGCGGGCAATATTGCGCCTGGGTCGACGGCGTCGTCATGCCGGTGGTGTGGAAGCGACGCTGGGGCGCGGGGCGCATCTTCTATGCGTCGGTGGGCCATGTCGCGGCCGACTTTGATGTGCCGGAAGCCAAAGAGATTGTGCGGCGCGGGCTGCTGTGGGCGGCAAGGGAGCTCTAAACGACGATGAGCAATATCAAACCGGTTGCCGTCGGTGTGATCGGCTGCGGCAATATCAGCGGCGCTTACATGCGCATGGTGAAGACGCTGCCTGCCGTGCAGATGGTTGCCTGCGCGGACCTGCGCCCCGAGGCCGCCCAGGCATTAGCGGAGCAATACCACGTGCCTCAAGTGCTTGCGGTCGAGGCGTTGCTCGCCGACCCGGCCATTGAGATCGTTCTCAACCTGACCATCCCGCAGGCGCACGGGGGGATCGCGCTGGCCGCGCTGGCCGCGGGCAAGTCGGTCTACAATGAAAAACCACTGGCGCTGACGCGTGAGGAAGGGCGTCGGATGCTGGAGCTGGCCGCGCAAAAAGGATTGTGCGTCGGCGGCGCGCCCGACACCTTTCTCGGCGGCGGCTTGCAGACCTGCCGCCAACTGATTGACGAGGGCGCCATCGGGACGCCGGTCGCGGCCACCGCCTTTATGATGAGCCGCGGCCACGAGCACTGGCACCCCAACCCGGCGTTCTACTATCAGCGCGGCGGCGGCCCGATGTTTGACATGGGGCCGTACTACCTGACCGCGTTGGTGAGCCTGCTCGGCCCGGTGCAGCGCGTCAGCGGCGCCACGCGCATCACGCGGCCGCAGCGCACCATCACCAGCCAGCCGCGCTACGGCGAAATCGTCGATGTCGAAGTGCCGACGCATGTCGCGGGTCTGCTCGACTTCGCGGCCGGCCCCATCGGGACCGTGATCACCACGTTCGACGTGCAAGCCTCGACGCTGCCGTGGATCGAAATCTACGGCACGGCCGGCACGCTGGCGACGCCCGACCCCAACACCTTTGGTGGGCCGGTGCGCCTGCGCCTGGCCGCGGACAGCGAATGGCAGGAAGTTCCGGTCACGCGCCCCTACACAGAGAACAGCCGCGGCCTGGGCCTGGCTGACATGGCGGAAGGCATTCGCAGCGGACGCCCGCACCGCGCCAACGGCGAATTGGCTTATCACGTGCTGGATATCATGCACGCCATTCATGACGCTTCAGCCGCAGGACAGCACATCATGCTAGACAGCACGTGTGTGCGACCGGACGCCATGCCTGATTAATCAGACGGACTATGTTCACAGAAGCGGCGGAGCGGGCGCGGCGCCACAAGACGCCAAATGCGCGAGCCAGCCACTCCGTCGCTTCTGAAAAAACAGCTTCCCTCCATTCAAGCAGAACAAACCCAGCGCCCCACGCATCTTGCGTGAAATCATAAAGCCTCCTGCTTTGCTTTGCGCTCCCTGGACGCGCGCTTCCCGCAAATATCTACAGATAAGGTCATGACCCGATCCCTCAATTTTCGGGCAATTGCTGCATGACTTCCTGCATGACTCACCATACGATCTGCAAGATAGAAACCCGTCATCAGGCATATATTCAGACTATGCATCGTTGCAGAGCCACAACAGGGAGAATGTCATGCGTAATTGGGTAACTAAGAAAAGCTGCCGGTTGTCTTTATTCAGCTTTGTGGGGGCAGTCACATTGCTGGCGTTTCTCCTTGTGGGGATTGACGGGGAAAGCACAGCAGCCCAAAGCAGCGTGCGCTACGTCAAAAGCAACGGAATGGCGGGCGGTGCGTGTGCTTCGTGGGCAACTGCCTGTGTACTGGACTATGCCATGAATCAGGCTGCGGCCGGCGATGAGCTATGGCTGGCCGCCGGCGTCTACATCCCCACGCTGGGGGTGGGAAGTTCAGCTTCCTTCACGTTGACAAACGGCGTTGCCCTTTACGGAGGATTTGCCGGCACGGAAACCGCACGCCAACAGCGCGATCCAGCGGTCCATGTTGTGGTGCTCAGCGGCGATGCCGGCATTGCTGGAAATAGCGACGACAACGCCAATCATGTTGTCACGGCCATCAATGTCGATGCCGCCACGCGCATCGATGGTGTAACGATACGCGACGGAAACGCCATCGGCTTTAGTGCGACCGGCAGCGGCGGTGGCATATATATCTACAACGGCAATCTAACCATTGCCAATGTCCTCTTTACAAACAACTCCGGCCAATCTGGCGGTGGTCTTTATAGCCGTTATGGTTCACCCACGCTCGATAACGTCCAGTTTATCGGCAACAGCGCCAGCTATGGCGGCGGCGTCTACAACTACAGCCCGGCCATGACGCTGACCAATGTCATATTTCGCAATAACTCAGTCTCTCTCTATGGCGGGGGAATGTACAATAACGCCAGCAACCCGGTTTTAACCGGCGCTCTCTTCGAGGACAACCGAGCGGGCAACCATGGCGGCGCCCTGTACAGCAACAACAGCAACACCCTCATCACGACTGCACGATTTACCTCCAACTATGCAGCGAGCAGCGGAGGCGCTATCTATTCTTACCGGAAAACGTTCTCGCTCAGCGACACGCTGTTCATGAGCAATACTTCCAGGTCTAATGGCGGCAGCCTCTACGTGAGCCGCGGCGCGCTGGATGGCGAGCGGATTTCACTTTTCTACAACAGCACCCGATACAACGGGGGCGCGGTGGCCACCGATCGCAGCGTTCTGACCATGACGCACGTTACAGCGGCATTTAACCAGGCAAAGTATGGCGGCGTTTTTTATAACGACACGACAACCGTCACCCTCGCTAATGCGACCTTCTACTCAAATTCGGCGACAATCGACGGTGGCGCCATGTTTAACGATGCGGCGGCGACCACGCTCGATCATCTCACCGCTGTCGGCAACGCCGCCGAACACTATGGCGGCGTGCTTTACACCATCCTGGAAGTTCCCACCGTGCGCAATTCTATCCTTTGGGGCAACACTGCCGAGAAAGGAGGCGCTATCATTGGCACGGCGTTGTTTATCGAATCCATTGTCGAGGGCGGCTGTCCAGTCGGCGTCTCATGTATGCATGTGCATGACGCGGATCCATTGTTAGGCGCGCCGGGCAATTATGGCGGCGCCGTCGATACCATTCCTGTCCTGACAGGCAGCCCAGCTATCGATCGGGCGACGGATTTCTGTCAGCCTAGCGATGCGCGCGGTGTTGCCCGTCCGCAAGGCGCCGCCTGCGATCTTGGCGCATACGAGACGCGCGGCCTGACGCTGAGGCTGGTCAGCGGTGGCAACCAGACAATCGAGGTCTATCAGCCTTACCCAGCGCCGCTCGTGGTCAGCGCTGCCAGCATCGAGGGGCATGTCGTCGATGGTGCGCAAGCAACCTTTGCCTCGCCCAGCAGCGGGGCGGGGACTGCACCAATTACGCAAACAGCAATTTTTAGCGGTGGACAGGCGGCCGTTCATGTCACAGCCAACAGTTTTCCTGGTGAGTACAGCGTGAATGTGAGCGCGCCCGGTTCGCAGCCACTTGCAATTATGCTGGACAACCTCGACACACCGGTGGCAGGCTTACAGGCTTCCCACAGTGGAGCAGCGCCGGTCGGCCAGGCGGTGATCTTCACGGCCACTGTGCAAGGCGGCACCAACATTGTTTATGCTTGGGAGTTTGGTGATGGCGCGACGGTCAGCACATCCGAAAATACGCTGATCCACGCTTATGCTGCGGCCGGCGCTTACGCAGTGACGGTGACGGCCTCGAACGAAGTGGCAAGCGCCCGTTTGCCACTTGCCATTTCGATCTACGATGTCGAGCTGGCGGGATTGACTGCCGTCAACGACGGTGCGACAAGCTTGGGACAAACTACACAATTCCAGGCGACAACGGAGGCCGGCACCGGTCTTGCCTATTCGTGGGATTTTGGCGACGGCGCGACGGGTGCAGGGCAGGCGCCTGTTCACACCTACGCCGCGCCTGGCGTCTATATCGCGACGGTGCACGCCACCAACGGCGTCAGCGCTGCCTCAGCCCAAACGACAGTGCTTGTAGAGCAGGCGCTCGTCAACGTCAGTTTACATCCTCAAGGGACCGTTTCTGGGGAGGTCGGGCGCGCGGTGAGCTTCTCGGTGGAGGTGGGAGCAGGACAACCCACCACCCTTACATGGCAGTTTGGCGATGAAGCGCTGCAGGGCAACCACGTGCTCGCGGCGGCGGAGGGGAGTGCGCCGTGGACAAACATCGAACATGTCTATGCAACGCCAGGCGCTTATCTGGTCGTTGCGCACGTTGCCAACTCAGTCAGCCAATTTGACGTCTCCAGCGCCGTAGAGATCAAGGATGTCCCGATCAATGGCGCCTCGATTACGTGGAATGGTCAATTAGAGGTTGGGCAGCCAATCAATTTTTTGGGGCAACGTGTGGAAGGAACTTCAGTGAGTTGTATCTGGGACTTTGAGGACTCGACGCCGCCGATCAGCGGTTGTGATGTGGAGCACGTGTACAAATACGAAGGACGCTTTACGATCAAACTGTGGATGGTGAATTCGATAGGCGTTATCGTCACACGCACCACAGTGGAGATCGTTGACCCCACCCCTGACCCAACGCTAGATAATTTTATCTACTTACCCAATGTGCGGAGTCAGTGGCTCATGTTGCCGTGAGGTGGAGGATTCTGCGCGCCGAGGACGGGCTGCAAGCCGCCTGAGGGAATGGAATGGTGGCAGCCCGCCACACTGCTTGGCGTTCCTTGGCCCTCTGTGTAGAATGCAGACACGTTAACCTCTTTCCCTTCTACATTTGCAGGAGCCTTTTATGTCCAATCAAACAAAATTTATCCTTTCCGAGCAGGACATCCCCGAAAAGTGGTACAACATCACCGCGGACATGCCGAACAAGCCGTTGCCGCCGCTGCATCCGGCCACGCATGAGCCAATCGGCCCCGACGCATTGGCGCCCCTTTTCCCAATGGGGTTGATCGAGCAGGAAGTCACCAGCGACGCCTGGGTGGAGATTCCCGAAGAGGTGCGTGAGATCTACAAAGTGTGGCGACCGACGCCGCTCTATCGCGCGCATCGTCTCGAAAAAGCGCTCGACACGCCGGCCAAGATCTACTACAAATATGAAGGCGTCAGCCCGGCTGGCTCGCACAAGCCCAACACTGCCGTGCCACAGGCCTATTACAACATGAAGGAAGGCGTTACGCGCATCACTACCGAGACGGGCGCCGGGCAATGGGGCAGCGCGCTCGCCTTTGCCTGTAACCTCTTCGGCATCCATTGCGAAGTCTACATGGTGCGCATCTCCTACGATCAGAAGCCCTACCGCAAGCTGATGATGAACACCTGGGGCGCGGATGTCTATCCATCGCCATCGGATCG
Organism: Caldilineaceae bacterium; assembly: GCA_014879855.1. GTDB lineage: Bacteria > Chloroflexota > Anaerolineae > Caldilineales > Caldilineaceae > Caldilinea. The sequence continues at coordinate 17,607 of JACSRH010000141.1, forward strand.
CACCAATGCGGGTCGCCAGATCCTGGCGCAAGATCCTGGCTCGCCCGGCAGCCTGGGCATCGCGATCTCCGAAGCGGTCGAAATTGCCGCCACCCACGACGACACCAAATATTCGCTGGGCAGCGTGCTCAACCACGTGCTGCTTCATCAAACCGTCATCGGCCAGGAAGCGCTCAAGCAAATGGAAATGGCGGGCGATTTCCCGGACATCATCATTGCGCCCTTTGGCGGCGGCTCGAATTTTGCCGGCATCTCTTTTCCTTTCCTGCGCCACAAGCTGGTCGAGGGCAGGAAGCTGCGCGCCATCGCGGTGGAGCCGACCTCCTGTCCGAAGCTGACGCGCGGCGTCTTTCGCTACGACTTTGGTGATACAGTGGGCATGACGCCGCTGCTGCCGATGTACACGCTCGGCCACACCTTTATCCCGGCCAAGATCCATGCCGGCGGACTGCGCTATCACGGCGCAGGCGTCATCGTCAGCCAGTTGCTCAAGGATGACATCATCGAGGCGGTGGCAGTCGATCAGCTCGAAACCTTTGAGGCGGGTACGCTCTTTGCCAGAACTGAAGGCATCATCCCGGCGCCGGAAGCAAATTACGGCATTGCCCAGGCCATCCGCGAGGCGCAGATCGCCAAAGAGGAGGGCGTGGCCAAGACGATTCTCTTCAACCTCTGCGGGCATGGCAACTTCGACATGGCCTCTTACGACGCCTATTTCTCTGGCCGCCTGCAGAAACATGAGATGACTCAGCAAGAAGTTGAGGCTGCGCTTGCCCTGATCGACACGCCGGCCATCCCCGCGTGAGCTTGGATGCACCTGCAAAGCCACTCGAACAAGGCGAAGCAGCTATCTCCTGAAGTTCTTCGTGCTCGTCCGGGTGGCTTTGTGGCGCATCTTTTCTAGCAAGCCGTTGCGGCTGGAGCCCCGCGTCCGCGCCCAATTTGGGTAAAAAAGGCCAGCGCCAGCACAATCGACAGGCCATTGAGCAGCCCTGCCACCAAGAAAGGCAGACCGGGCGCGGTGCGGGTCAGCGCACCGCCTAGCACCGCGCCGCTGATCATGGCGATGCTCCACGTGGCATGGAGCAGACCAAAGGCGCGGCCATGTTCAGCCCGCGGCACGCCGTCGGAGACCAGCACAAAGAACAGCGTCGCCAGCGCCCACGCCGCGGCAATCCCCAGAATGCCAAAGAAAAAGACGCCCCACAACTGCCGGGCAAAGATCGCCAGACCCAGCGACGCGGCGATTAAGGTCGCATAGCCGATGAGCGTGGGCCAGCGATGGCCGTAACGATCCGCGGCGCGGCCCGCCAGCAACTGCGCCGCGGATGCGATCACCAGGCTGGCCGCACCGTAGAGCGCGACCGTGGCCTTGGCGCCGGCCAGCTCGTTGATCATCAGCGGCGCCAGCACCGTAGCCATCCCGTAAAAGACCGTGGGAAGAAAACGCAGCCCCATCAACAACTGCACCACAGGGCGGCGCGCCAGCGCCAGCGTCGTCCCGCGGCCTTGCGGCTGAGCGTCACTGACCGGCTGCTGCGCAGGCAATAGCATGGCGGCCACCACGACCGCGGCCACGATCACCACCAATCCGATCAGCCCATAGAGACGAAAGCCGGATGCATCGAGCACCTGCCCCGCAAGTGGGCTGCCCGCGGCGCCGCCCAACGTCATGCTCAGCGCATAGAGCGCCGACAGCAGACCCAGCCGCTGCGGATCGGCCATGCGCGTCAGATAGCTTGAACCGCCCAACGTTTGCAAACTGCCTGCTGCGCCGCCCACCATCCAGAGCACGGCCACCACCACAGGGATGGGCGCCACAAATACAAGGCTGGCCAGTGCTCCGCCGCTCAGACCTATCACCAACACGCGCTTGCTGCCCAACGTATCGCTCAAGCGGCCCCCGTAGAGCGCCGCGAGCAGGCCTGCCGCCTGTCCGGTCGCCACTACAATCGACAAGGTCAACGGAGAATAATGGAGTTGCTCTTCCAGATAGATCGGAAAGAAAGACATCTGAGGGAGAATCCACGCGCCGTTCAACAATTGAATCAGCAGCAGAGGGAGGATCCACCCCACATCGTGCCGGGTGAAATACAGCCAGCGTCTACGCAGCGCGTCCACAGGAGTCTCGTTTCGTTTGCGTCGTGAAAAAGGGCGAAGGCGATGGCGCGATGCTTACGGCGCCCCGAACCAGTGGTTGTAGATCTGATCGTAAGCGCCGTTTTCCTGCACCTCGACCAAAGCCGCATCGAGCAGCGCCAGCACCGCGGGCCTCTCCTTGCCCACGGCGATGGCGTAAACTTCTTCGGTCACTGGTCCGCCCATAATGCGGATGCCTGCCGTGGGGTTGCTCTTGATATAGCCCACGATCACCGGAATGTCCACGATGACCGCGTCCAGATCGCCAGCCGCCAGCGCTTCGATAGCTGCCGGCGCATCGGGGAATTCCACAAGCTCGGCGGTAGTGTTTTCTGCGGCAAAGGTGGCGCCGGTCGTGCCCGTCTTGACGCCAAGCCGCACGCCTGCCGTGAGACTTGCGACGCCCGTAATGGTCGTGTTGTCGGTGCGGATGGCGATGCCTTGTCCCGGATTAAAGAAGGAAACCGGCGCTTTACCGGACTCGAAGTATGGCGCCGTGAAATCGACCAGCAGCCTGCGCTCATCCGTCACGGTGATGGCGCTGATCGCGGCGTCGTATTTGCCGCTTTGGAGGCCGCTGAGAATTTCGTCGAACGACGACACCACATACGCGACCTCGAAGTCTCCTGCGGCCGCCATTGCATTGAGCAGATCGACGTCAAAGCCCGCCAACTTATTGTCCTGGATAAATACAAACGGCTCGAACACCGGGTCGATCCCTACTGTGATGACCTCAATGGCGGGCGCCGCCGTCTCCGCCACTGGTTCGATGGCAGTAGATTCGGCGATGGGGACTTCGGTGGCGGCAGGTTCAGTGGCGGCGGCCTGGGACGGCGGAATCGGCGTTGCGGCAGGCGGCGCCGGTGGGGCAGTTGGCGCCGGCGCGCCACCACAAGCAGCAAACACCAGCAGCACAATTCCAAGCACAATCAGGCGCAGATAAACAGTCATGGACATCTCCCCATTTGACGATAAAAATACAGCAACCGCGCCAGTCTATCACGGCTTACCTCCTCTCCAAAGTGTTGTGGGCGCGTAGGTCTGGCTATCAGCCCGACGTGTTGCGTCGACAATCGGCGCCACGCTGCCAGGCGTGGCCTGCGGGAAATCCCGCAAGAGAAGAGGCCGCCTCAAATAGGAGGCGGCCTGACATGGGGAGGAAAAGAGGAAGCGCGGATGATCCAATGGGTCAGGGTTCGATCATCAACACGCCTAAGAGGCAACGTTGCTGCAAAGCTCTGGGACAGGCTTCATTGAAAATCGGATAAATGCCGGTCTGCTTGCACTGCCAGAAATAGATGCCGCTTTCGCCCGACGCTAACGGATGTTGCTGTTCCGCGGTTTGTTGGATGCCATAATCATCGTCCAGCAGCGCCAGGTGGAGCGGGCTTTGCGTGCGATTGCTCACATGCACTTCGATCTGTTCGCCACGCACGGCGCGCAACACAAACGGGCGCAGCAGGTTGTTTGGCTGGCGGATATCTTTGGGCAACATTCGCCGCACCTGCTCGAACGCAAGGCCGTAACAGCGCGCCAGCAGCTCCGCGTCCACATCGAGTTCGGAGGCGGTGCGCACAAGATGTTCGACCGCATTCATGCGCTGCACCAGATATTCCAGCAGCGGCAGGTTGCGCTGCAAGGTAAGCAGGCCGCGTTCCGGCTCGCTGTTGAAGGGGGGCAGGGTTATGGCCATCAGGCGATAGATGCGCATTTCCGCGCCCAGCATCGTCTGCTTGCTGGCCGTGTGGGCCGGCAAACGATGAAGCGGTGTAGCAGAGACCGTCTGGCGGTGATAGGCAGTAAGCATCAGAATCCCTCTTTCGTAGGCGCCGAGCGTGTAATCTGGTTTTGGATCAGTAAGACTGTTGTCTGAAGCTATCATAGCCGTCGCCGCGTTGATCGCGCGTTGATGGCCAACATCTGCTATACAGCTTGGGAGGAATTTCACTGACTTGAACTTCAACCCCGCTGCATCGGTGCGTTGGACAGCGCCAAACGTTGACCGTATACTGGGGAACCGGCGGAATACGGGGGAGCCGGCGTATTCGGCTCTTTGCACTGGTCATGACGATGCTCGACCTGAAGTTGCTGGGCGCACCCCAGATCACATTGAACGGCGCACCTTTCAACCTGCGCCGCAACAGCATCAAGGCGCGCGCTTTGCTTTTCTACCTGGCGGCCGTGGGCGCACTGGAAACGCGCGAGCGGCTGGCCGGCCTCTTTTGGTCCGATTGGCCGGATCAAAAAGCGCGCGCCTATCTGCGCGGCGAGTTACACCTGCTGGGTGACCTGAAAGATCGCTATTTGCTCGACGCAGACGGGCGACTTGGGCTGAATCTGGAGCACTGCCACATCGATGTGCGCGAACTCCAGCGCGTGGCCGCGTCGGCTGCACCTTCCCTGGAAGAACTTCACGCGGTGAGTCGGCTTGTCAACGGCGTCTTTCTCGACGGGCTAGACTTACAACTGGAAGGCAGCTCGCCGCTCTTTGTCGAGTGGCTGATTGCTCAGCGCGACCTGGTCGAGCGGCAGGTTCATCAGATCCTCTACCGGCTGGCCGGCGTCTGCGCGGAAGAAGGGCGCATGTTGACTGCGGGCATCGACGCGTGCAGCCACCTGCTTGATCTTGCCCCCGAACGTGAAGAGGTTCACCGCCTCAAGATGCGGCTATTAGCGCTCGATGGGCAGCGCGGTGCCGCGCTCAGGCAGTACGATGCATGTGCGTCGGCGCTGATGGACGAACTGGGTGTGCCCCCTTCCGCCGAGACCAACGCCCTCTACGACCGCATTCTGGCCGGCGCGTTTGACCGGCCTGAGCGTGTCGACGCTTCACTCTCTGGGGTGGAAGCTACGCCGCGGCGTGCACCTTTTCAAGCCATCGCGCCGCCCGCCTATCTTGCGGGGCGCAGTCAGGAAGCCGAACAACTTGTCGCATGTCTCACCCGGCCGGGGCGCGGCGCGGTGGTCGCCATCGTGGGCATGGGCGGCGTCGGCAAAACCGCGCTCGCCGCAGCGATGGCGGATCGACTGCGCAGCCACTTTGCCGACGGCGTGCTGTGGGGGCGCGTTGCCACCGACGCGCCGATGGACATTCTGCAAAGCTGGGCGCTTGCCTTCGACCGCGACCTCAGCAAGATCACCAGCTACGAAGCGCGCGCCGCGGCCATGCGCGACATCCTGTCCGACCGGCGCGCGCTCATTGTGTTGGACGACGTGGTCGCCGGCAAAGCGATCGACCTGCTGCTGCCCGGCGCCGCGTGCCCCGTCCTGGTCACCACGCGCGACCGCGCCGAGGTCGCGCTCTACGCCAGCGAGATCGTGGACCTGCGCGAATTGTCCGCACAAAGCGGGATCGAAATGTTGGCGCACTTTCTAGGCGAGGCGCCGGTCGCCGCCGAACAGAGCGCCGCCGAAGAATTGTGCGCGCTGCTGGGGGGCTTGCCGCTGGCGGTGGAAATCGCCGCGCAACGCATCCTGGTTTCGCCGCGGCGCGACCTGGCGCGCATGGTGCGCAGCCTGCGTTCGGCGTCGGCGCGGCTGGCGCATGGCATCAGCAACCGTTCGGTGCGCACCAGTTTCGACGTCAGCTGGGAGGGTCTGCCCCCCGCGCTCCAGCGCACATTTGCCTTGACCGGCCTGTTCGATGGGCGTCCTTTCACTGCGGAAGCCATCGCCGCCATTTGCGCCTGTGACCGCGATGAGGCGCTTGACCACCTTGACCTGCTGGCGACGCTTTCGATGCTCAAGTTGGCAGACGACGAACACTATGTCCAGCATCGGCTGCTGGCTGATTTTGCCCTCGAAAAGCTGTCCGAGCTGCCCGACCAGGTGCAGATGCAGCATCGCTTTGTGATCTACTATCGGGAATTCACCCAGCGCGCGGCCGGTGACTTCGCCTCCCTCGATCATGCCTGGGAGCACCTGCTTCATGCCGTGGCAGTGGCGCAACAGTTGCAGGCGTGGCCGGAGTTGCTGGCGCTCGTCGATGCGGCGTCCGCGCCCTGGTTTGCGCGCGTGCGCTTCCATCATGCTCGCCAGGGCTTTCTGGCCGGTCTCGAAGCCGCGCGCGCGTTGCAGGACGACGTACACAGCACGCGCTTTGCCTTTTTCCTCGGCCACATCGCCCTGCGCCAGGACGATTACACGGCCGCACAGGAATTACTCTACACGGCGATTGCCGGCTATACGGCAAGCGGCAACCAGCTGCGCATGGCGGAAGCGCTGATCGATCTGGCCGATGTCGAGATCGAATTGGGCGCCTACGCTCACGCTGAGGCAACCTTGCAGCGCGCGGAGGCGACCTATACGCTGCTGGAACAGCCGGCTGGCGTGGCCGCGGTGCGCTGCCGGCAGGCGTCGATCGCCTATGATCGGGACGCGTACGCACAGGCGAGCGAGCTATGCGCTGACGCATTGCGTCTGCTTCCACCAAACGGCGGCGAGGTCGTGCGGTCGCGCACGCTGCGTTTGCTCGCCGATATTGCGGTGCGCGAGCAACAATTAGCCCTAGCGCAGCAATACACCACCCAGGCGCAAATGGTCAACGCCACAATCAACGACCAGACCGAACACGCCGCGATCCTCTTTGCGCAGGCCAAGCTGGCCCACTATTTTGGCAACGAACAGGAAGCGCTCGCCAACGCGCTGCAAAGTCTCGCCAGCTACACGGCGATGGGCGACCGCAAGGCCACCGCTGTGATTTATCTCTTGCTCTGCCGCATCTACAAGACGATTGACGACCAGGTGAATCTCCAGTTGTCAGCGCAGCACGGCCGCAGCCTGGCCGCCGAGGTGCAGGATGCGCAGATCGAGGCCCTGTTTGCACAATTCTTTGACCCACCCACAAACTGAAGGACAATCATGAACAATCGCAAACACATCAAAGTCACCTATTCCACGCTCGGCAGCCCCGACCCGCTGTTGCACGCCTTCTATGAAGACGCCCTGACCGCGGCGCGCGCCAGCCTTGGCCAGACCCATCGCCTGTTGATCAACGGCGCGTGGGTTGAGGCGCGCACCACTTACACCACCTGCAGCCCGATCGACACCAGTGTGGCGGTGGGACATTTTCAGGACGGCGACGCGGGCGACATCGACCGGGCCGTCAGGGCGGCGCGCGCGGCTTTCCCTGCCTGGCGCGCCACGCCCTGGCAAGAGCGCGTCACGCTGCTGCGCCAGGTGGCCGCACTCATCAGCGAACGGCTGTTCGACATTGCCGCGATCGACAGCCTCGAGGTCGGCAAAAACCGGCTGGAGGCGTTGGGCGATGTGGAGGAAACCGCTGACTTCATCCGCCGCTATTGCGATGTCATGGAACAGCACAATGGCTTTGTGACGCCTCAGCAGAACGAGACTGAGCACTTTCGCAACACCAGCCTCCTCAAACCCTACGGCGTCTGGGGCGTGATCTCTCCCTTCAACTTTCCGGTGGCGCTTTCTGGCGGGCCTGTCGCGGCCGCGCTCCTGGCAGGCAACACCGTTGTGCTCAAGCCGGCCGAGGACACCCCTTTCAGCCCGACGCTGCTGATGGCGTGTTTCGTCGACGCAGGCGTTCCGGCGGGCGTCGTCAATATGGTCACCGGACAGAAGGAGACCGGCCGCGCGCTGGTCGATCACCCGGACGTGGATGGGTTCACCTTCACGGGCAGCTATCGCGTCGGCATGGAAATCTACGCCAAGATCGCGCGTGGCGCGCGCCCTCGCCCGGTGATCACGGAAATGGGTGGCAAAAACCCAGCCATCGTCGCGCAAAGCGCCAACCTCGACATGGCCGCGCAGGGCGTGGCGCGCGCCGCTTTTGGATTGACGGGACAGAAATGCTCCGCGTGTTCGCGCGTCTATGTGCACGCGAGCGTCAAAGACGCCTTTCTCGCCAAACTGACCGCGCTGGCCGAACAAGTCCAGATCGGTGACCCGACGCACGCGGACAACTGGATGGGGCCGGTCATCAACCGCCGCGCCTATGAGAATTACCAGATCTTCACAGCCGAACTGGCCGCACGTGGGCGCATCCTGACTGGCGGCAAAACGCTTGCCCCGCACGGCTATTACGTGGCGCCGACCGTCGTCACCGATCTGCCGGAGGAGCACCCTCTTTGGAAGCAGGAGATGTTCCTGCCCATTGTGGCCGTGGCAAGCTTTGATGACTTCGACAACGCGCTCCGGCGCGCCAACGATGTGGATTTTGGGCTGACCGCGGGCTGCTACACGCGCGATCAAGAAGAGGCGCAACGCTTTCTCGACACGATCGAAGCCGGCGTCATCTATCTCAACCGCGCAACCAGCGCCACGACCGGCGCGTGGCCTGGCTATCAACCCTTTGGCGGCTGGAAGGGCAGCAGCAACACCAGCAAAGGCGCAGGCGGCCCCTATTATCTGCAACAATATCTGCGCGAGCAAAGCCAGACCGTCGTCAGCCATCCCGACGACGACCTGGGTGAAGGTGCAACATGGCGCGCTGAGGCCAGCGAATAACCACGCTGTATGAAAAAGTTACTGATCACTACAGAGAATGCAGAATATCAAGTCATTCAAGCCCTGAAGCTAAATCGGACAAAACGGAGCAAATCCGGTGAAGTCTTTATCGAAGGCATTGAATCGATCAAACAGGCCGTCCATGCAAATGTTGCACTGACGCGCATCATTGCGGCGGATGTTGATGGGCTGTCGGATTGGGGGAAGCAGCTCATCCAGGAGCATGAGACCGCAAAGATAATTGAAATGAGCCGCGCCCTCTATAAAAATTTGTGCGACAAAGAAACCCCCTCGGAGATGATCGCCACGGCGAAGATAAATAGCGTGGATCTATCCAATCTACGGCTGTCGGAGACCCCCTTTGTGCTGATCTTTGATCGTCCCAGCGATCATGGAAATTTTGGCTCACTCGTCAGGTCGGCCAATTCTTTCAGCGTGGATGCGATATTCGTCGTGGGTCACGCCATTGATGTGTACGACCCGAAGGTCATCCGGGCAAGCCTCGGGAGCATCTTTCATGCCAACCTGGTCGCCGTTCCTTCGCTGCATGAGCTTGAACAGTGGCTTGCGGTCCAAAGGCAAAAGAACCATCTTCAACTTGTGGGCACGGATTCGAGCGGCGAGGTCTCGCTGCAGACGCACACCTTGGAAAAACCGATTGCGCTCATTCTGGGCAATGAAGCCAAAGGCATGAGCGTCGCACTCAAAAACTTGTGTGACTATACAATCAGCATTCCCCTGGCAGGCGCGGTCAACTCGCTCAATGTCGCGTGCGCCGGTTCGATTCTGCTGTGGGAAATCTATAAGAATGACAGGCGGCAATCCCCATTTTGACACATTCCGTAAAACGCAGCACCAGCTCATGATGATCCGCATGATCCGGTTGTTTGATGACAAAAGCAGAAGGGCGCCCGGCCATACCCTGCAGGCGGTGTGGTCGGACGACCACCTTCTGTTGCATGAGTTTATGGAATCATTGGAACTGAGCGCAGTTGCTAACGCGTCTGCGCTTCACGTTCCAGCGAAACGAATTACCGCGCTGATCACCGCCTTGCGCCGCATCAGCGCCGGCAGCGCCTTGCGACTTGCCCACTACTTTGGCGTCTCGCGCCAGTTTTGGATGAACCTTCAGCGCTGCCCAAAAAGGATTTGCACGCGGCGTCATCTCTCAGCGCCAGACATCCTGATAGTCGATCACGTACTGCCGCAACGAAATCGGCGCGCGGCCGAGCAGCCGCTGCACCTCGTCCGTGACCTGTGCGGCCATCCCCTTGCGCGTCGAGTTGTAGAGCCACGTCATCACCACGGCAAAGGGCAGCGAGACGCCGCCGCGCACCTGCCGCCACAGAAAGCCCAGCGCCGACGGGTTGCGGTAAGTGATCGGCCGCCCCAGCACCTCGCTGAAGATCGCGGCGACCGCGTAATAATCAAGCGCTTCGCTGCCGGTGAGATCGTAGGCCTTGTTTTCGTGGCCCGGCTGTGAGAGCGCCAGTGCACCCACCGCAGCGATATCGCGCGCGTCGATAAAGCTCGTCTTGCCCTTGCCGACGGGGACGTAGAGCTCGCTGCGCTCACGGATTTCGTCGCGGTGCGTGGTGTTGAGGTTCTGCATGAAGAAGCTGGCGCGCAGAAAGGTGTAGCTCAGCGGCGACGCCACCAGATACTGCTCCACCGCATAGTGGGGCACCTGCTGGTTGTTCTCGATGCCGATCAGCGAGAGAAAGACCACGTGGCGCACACCGGCCTGCCGGGCCGCGTCCAGCGCCGGCACAATGTACTTTTTGACATTGGTGAGCTGCGGCGGCCGCATCAGGAACATGCGCTCAATGCCGGCAAAGGCGGCGGTGTAAGTTTCCGGCCGCATAAAATCAAACTCCACCACCTCCAGCGCGTCGCCAAAGCGCTCACGCAGCCGCGCCGGCTTGCGATCCGCTGCGCGCACCGGCAGCCCCCCCGCCAGCAGCCGCTTGACCACTTCTGCGCCGACATTGCCCGATGCGCCCGTCACCAGAATTGTTGCCGCCATCATTTCTCTCCAGGAATCACTTTTTAACGCAAAGATGCAAAGACTAAAGACTTAACGCAAAGACGCAAAGACGCAAAGACGCAAAGACGCAAAGACGCAAAGACGCAAAGAC
>JACSRH010000204.1 GCA_014879855.1 Caldilineaceae bacterium
TCTTAACGCAAAGGCGCGGAGAAGCAGAGGCGCAAAGGCGTTTTCATGTTCGATTGTGCGCCGCAGGGGCATAGACACTGTTTTCAAATTCGTTTCTAGAGCACCTGGCCCAATGCCATCGCGCTCAGCAACATTGCCAGCAACCACAGCGGCTGCATCCGCCGTCCCACCGGGCGCCCTTGCACGATCGCAAGCCAGGTCGGCAGCAAGAGCAAGACAACGCCAGCCAGCCAGAGCGGCGCCTGCGCCAGGATCAGCAGCGCACAAATTGCCAGTTCACCACTTGCCAGCAGCAGCATGGCGATGGCGTCGTGTTGATCGGCCAGGATGCGCGTTTCGCCCCAGTGATGCAGCACCCACATTGCCACAAGCACGCCGGAGACGCCCCACATCAGCTCTGCGGCTGTCGGCGCCAGCTGTTGCATGATCAGCAGCCACGGCAACCCGATGCTCATGAGACTACCGAGCACAACAGGAACATCCTGCAATGTGTGACGCGCCGTCCACCCCAACAGGGTGACGACCACTGCAATCACGGTCAGCGCCAGCGCATCCATGCCCAGCACAGCAGCCACCAACAACGCCAGCAGGATGGCCGGGATGCCAGCACGAAAGACCAGCGGCCATAGATCCTGATGGTCATTGGAGAAGACGCGCGCCGCGGGCGATCCTGGCTGGAGATAGGGCAGCCAGACCTGCTGACGCAGTGTGCGCGGCGAGAGCGGCAACAGGTGGGCGCGGCCACCAGCCAGCCGCCACACACTCCCCCACAGCACATCGACCAAAATCAGCGCCAGCGTCAGCGCGCGCCAGTCGATCCCTTCCAGCGTAACGCCCGCCGCCAGTGCACCCGCTATCCCAGCCCACAACGCGGCCGGTCGCCAGAAGGAGTGATCGACCCAGGTCTGGGCATTAACCAGCCCAGACGCCATGATATCCTCCGTGGCCGGGCGTGCAGCCCCAGGGCGCCAGTGCACCCCCAGGCGTCCGGCTGCCATTCGCTCCGAAGTGGACGCCGCGCCGCTGGGTTTTGTCATCGCCGCATCTGTCATCGCCGCATCTGTCACTGCCGCATCTGTCACTGCCGCATCTGTCATTGCCGCATCTGTCATTGCCGCATCTGTCATTGCCAATTCTCTCATCGCCCATCAGCGTGCTTCGTAACGATGCAGGCGGAATAGAAATTTGCACACACCAATCATCTGCTCCGCTGTGGGGCAGGCATTTGGACGATTGATTATACCAGATGGCAAGGAGTGGACAGAATCAACAAAAGAACACGGGTCGCGTCCCAGAAATTTGGCGGGAATCCAGGTGGGTGTGAAAGCGAAGGGTGTTCGCCCCAACGCTCGCTGAGCAGGAGGCAGCGAAGTGCACACTGGCGTGCGCGCCTCTGCGACTTCAATGCGCGCCCACTTGTTTCATCCGAGCCTGAACAACGGCTTTGAATCACACTCATCGTTTACACAACCGCTACCGATCGGGCGGAATGGCCGCGTTCTGCCAATGTTGGAGTGAGTGCTTTGCCGCCAGCACCGCCAGTACTGCGCGCCGATCGTCAAAGGGCGTTGCCAGCGGCGCCTCGCCCACCCGCATTGCCGCCAAAAAGCGTGCAACCGATGCCCGGTATGGATCGATCATTTCAAGCTCCAATGCCTGCATTTGTTCGCCACGGTGCAATGACAGATGGCTCGTCGTGCTGCCGGGCATGATATTAATGGCGTACAGGGCGCCTGTGCTGCCAAAGACGGTGACGCGCGTCGCGGCATGGGGCAGCACAAACGAATCGTGCAACACTGCCGGCAAGCCATTGCGCAGCCGCAGCACGCTCAGCACATCCTCTTCGACTTCGCTGCCGAGGAGATTTTGCAGCGCATGGGCGTGAATTTCCGCAGGGGAGCTTAACAAAAGAAACGCAAGTAGATCGATATCATGCAGGCAACGCTCCCACAGCACACCGCCAAAGGGTCTCTGCACGCGCCAGGTTTGCCGGTCCAGCGGCAGCGCTGCGGTGTTATCGATGCGGATGCCAAGCACTTCGCCGATGGTTTCTGCATGCAGTTGCTGGCGCAGATGGCGCATGACGCCAGTTGCCCGCCAGGTGTAGTTCAACGCTATCACCAACCCGCGATGATGCGCCATCTGTTCCAGGTCCTGGCACGCTTGCGGATCAATGGACAGAGGCGGCTCACACAGGACGTGCTTGCCCGCCAGCAGCGCCGCGCGCACCGTTTCAGCGTGATGGCGCGGATGGTTGCCAACATAGACGCAGCGAATCTCGCGCCGCGCCAGCAGCGCGTCCAAATCATCGCCCGCGTGGACAATGCCGTAGGCATCGGCAAAGCGCTGGGCAAGGCGCGCGTTGTGGCTGTACAAGGCAGCCACATAGGCGCCGGCTACATCGCTCCCGCCGATCGCGGGCGGTTGCCCCCAGATCGCGTCGAGCATCCAGCGCGCCGCCACTGCGCTGGCGCCCGCGACAAGGAAGCCAACCGAGCGGTCATCAATTTTGCGTAAGGTCAACCGGCGCAAGGGCGCGTCAGTCATGCTCCTCGCCTGCGATAAGTTGATAAAGCGAGTCGAGGTCGTCGTCATTGTAGAAATGCACTACCAGCTTGCCGGCGCCATCTTGATTGCGGTTCAGGCTTACCTTGGTGCCCAACGCCGCGCGGAAACGATCTTCCAGGTGTTGAAGATGATGCTGCATTTCCGGATTTTCGGCCGTAGGCGCTGGTTCAGGGGGGGATGCACACAAGCGCCGCACCAGCGCCTCGGTCTGACGCACAGTCAGGTCACGTTTGGTGACTTCCGCCAGAGAGCGGCGGATGGCGGCGTGATTGGGCAGGCCGAGCAAGGCACGCGCATGGCCGGCCGTGATCACTTCGTCAATGACGGCCTGCTGCGCCTCGACAGGCAGTCCCAGCAGACGCACCGTATTGGCGATCACAGGGCGGCTTTTCCCCACGCGCGCGGCCACTTCGGCCTGGGTCAGGCCAAATTCCTCCATCAGCGCCTGGTAAGCCGCCGCCTCTTCGAGGGCGTTCAGATCCGCGCGCTGGACATTCTCGACAAGCGCCCACTCCATCAGTTGCTGCGGCGTTGCCTCGCGCACAATGACGGGAACCTCGTGCAGAGCGGCCAGCCGCGCGGCGCGCCAGCGGCGCTCGCCAGCGATCAGCCAGTAACGGCCCCGGTGGTCAGGCGCCGCCGTCACCACCAGCGGTTGAATGATGCCATGCGTGCGAATCGAAGCGGCGAGTTCGTCGAGCGCGGCCGAGTCAAACGTGGCGCGCGGCTGATGGGGATTGGGCAGCAGCAGGTCGATGCCCAGCATCTGCACGCCGCCGGCCTCTGCCTGCGCGACAACTTCCGGGCTGACAGGGGTGAGCGCGGTGTCCATGATCAGGGCGCCCAGCCCACGCCCCAGCCCACGTTTTTTAGATTCAGCGGTCATCGAGACTCCTTCTTGCGCCAGTGCAGTGCATTCAGGCCAGCAGGGCGCTCAGGTCAATCTCCAGGCTCCTGCAGGACGCCACCGCACCATGAAAATTTCTTTGCGCCTCTGAAAAACTGTTTGAAACGGCGTCTCTTTGACGCAGAGAGGCGCAAAGACGCAGAGGCGCGCAGAGAGAGATGCAAAGAAAACCGAGGGAGACCTGCGCTTTCTTCTCTGCGAACCTCTGCCTCTCTATGCGTCGAAATTTGCCCTTTTCAAACAGCGTCCATGCCCCTGCGGGACACAATCGAAAACGAAAATGCCTTTACGCCCCTGCTTCTCTGCGCCTTTGCGTTAAGAAACTATTTTCAAATCAGGCGCGCGGCTGTGACAACGAGACAATATCGGTGCGGACACCCTCCGCGCGCAGAATAAACTCCTGCGCCAGCGCTTGATAGGCCATGGCCCCCGCGCTCATAGGTGCATAGCTCAGGATCGTTTTGCCGTGGGAGGGCGCCTCGCTCAAGCGCACGTTACGCGGGATGATCGTTTGAAAAACCTCGTTGGGAAAGAAGCGGCGCACCTCCTCCACGACATCCTGACCCAAATTGGTGCGTGCATCATACATCGTGAGCACAACCCCGGCGATCTTCAGGTGTTCGTTCAGAATCTCGCGCACCTGACGGATGGTGTTGACGAGCAAGCTGAGGCCTTCCAGCGCCAGATATTCGCATTGCACAGGAATGATCACCCCGTGCGTGGCCGCGGTCAAGCCATTGATGGTGAGGAGTCCCAAGCTCGGTGGTTCATCGATAAAGATGTAGTCGTACTTTTCGGCAACAGGCGCCAAGCTGCGCGCCAGCAAGCGTTCGCGCGCCATGACGCCCGCCATCTCCACCTCGGCGCCCGCCAAATCGGTGCTGGATGGCAGCAGGTCGAGATTCATCCATTCGGTCAGGGTAAGCGCATCCTGGACAGGACGTCCATCAATGAGCACATCGTACAGGCTGGTCGTGAGCGTGCGCGGATTGACGCCCAGGCTGGTCGTGGCGTTGCTCTGCGGGTCAGTATCCACCAACAGGACGCGCCGTCCGGTCGCGGCCACGTAGGCGCCAAGATTGACTGCCGTCGTGGTTTTGGCGACGCCGCCTTTTTGATTGGCAAAGCAATAGATGCGCGCTGTCATAATAATGTGAATGCTGGGATGCGTGATGCGCCCCTCATTAAAATTTCGACTGCTCCACCGGCTCCGGCTCAAATGGATGAGCGTCCATGTAGCGCAGAATTTCTTCGCGTGTTGGCACGCCGGTTGTCCCCACGGATTCGACGCTCATGGAAGCGGCTACGTTGCCAAAGCGCGCCGCATGCATCGGGTCGCCGGTCTCTTCCAGGCGGATCAGAAACGCGGTGGTGAAGATATCGCCGGCGCCGGTCGGGTCGACTTCCGTGGCCGGGCGCGGCGGAATCTTGGTCTCGTGGACGCGACCGTCGGATTGACGCTGGAACACGGTCGAGCCGTCACGATATTCAGTGACGACGATCAGCGGCACATGCTCAAAAGCTGGCGCCAGACGCTCCCATTCGTAGTCAATGTCTTCCAGTGACAGGATCAGAGCATCCAGGTGCGGCAGAATCTGCTCGGCGCTCTCCCACTGCTTGCTGTGGACGCGCCCGCGCGCGTCCCACTGGCGCATCCATCCTTGCGGCACCGCGGCCACCACACTCGCCTCTGCAAACACAACTGGGACATCGCCTGCAATCTCATCGGCGATGGGGCCAAGCAATACAATGTCAGGGCTGCGCATTTCATAAGGAATATCGACGGCGCTGATAGGGGGCGCGGGCGTGTAGCAATATTGTACGCGGCCGTGGGGGGTGTAGATATTGGCAAAGGTCGTCGTCGTCATCGAAGGCAGCACACACACCTGCGCTGACCGCGGCATTGTCGACAGATCAGTCTCCGGCGCGGCGCGCGTGATGACCGTTGGACGCCGGCCCAGGCGGTCGGCGACAACCGCGGCAAAGGTCACCGTTCCGCCAAGCCGGTAATGGTCGAAGTCGTGTTCGGTGATGAGGTCACGCGTCACATTTCCAATCAACAAGATGTCGACAGATGCTACAGGCGTCGAAGCGTCATTCATGAACGATCCCCTGATTGGAGTCTACAAGACGATGATTGCGGCGCTACCACAATACACCTATAGAAAATGACTCTACCATCCGCGAGCGGTTTGATCAAATGAGATCGGCGGTCGGGGGACTTCCACAGAGGGGGCGTGCTGGGGGCGTAAACGTTTTTCGCCCCCCCAAACACAGGTCGGAACAACCCAAATCGAGGGTAAAGCCATGCAGCTTTGTCTGCCGGCGTCTGGATTGACTGACACTACTTGTGCGGTAGGATCTGCACCTTGCGTCGCGTCCCTTCGCCAATGCTCTCGGTATAAACCTCTGCGTGATCGCGCAGTGTAAGATGGATGATACGGCGCTCATTCGCGGGCATCGGCTCAAGTGAAAGGGGGCGCCCACTCTGCGCGACCTGTTGGGCGGAGCGAAGCGCTAATTGCGAGAGATGGTCGAGGCGACGCTGGCGATAGCCTTCGACATCCACCACGATATTTTTCCACCGATGCAAACGCTGGTTGATCATGAGGCGCACAAGATACTGCATATTGCTGAGCGTATCCCCGCGCCGTCCGATCAATGGGCTTAAATCGCGGCCCTGCAGGTCGAGGAGAAGATAACGATGTTCGTTGTCGGCGTCCGGTTCGCGCCATTCGGCAATAACGTCTGCTTCAAATCCCATCAATTTGACGAGCTTATTGAGGAATTCTGTAGCGAGCGCCGCCAATTGTGCATCTTCTTCGGGCGTCGCGGGGGCCTCGCTTGATTCGGCGTCATCTTCGGACGCCGGCTTATCAGTTGTGGTCGCCGTCCGCGCGGAGACTGCCACAGCCGGTGGTGCGACGAGAGACGCTTTGGCTTCTTCGGCTTCTTCTGCTTCTTCTGCTTCAACAGCGGTCTCATCTTCAGCCGCAATGGACGGTGTGGCGGCAGACGGTGTGGCGGCAGACGGTGTGGCGGCAGGCGGTGTGGCGGCAGGCGGTGTGGCGGCAGACGGTGTGGCGGCAGACGGTGTGGCGGCAGACGGTGTGGCGGCGGATGGCTTAGCAACTGAAGACGATGCAGGTCTGCGCCGCGTGATGCGCACTTGCGCCGGCTCGCTGCCGAGACCGAAAATTCCTCGGCTGCCCCGGCTGATCACTTCAATTTCAGCCGCGTCCGCGGTCAGACCTAACGCACGTAATCCTTCGGCAATCGCTTCGTCAACGCTCTTGCCCGTAAAGATGGACTCACCGGACATAGCTTACTTTCCCTTCGCCTTTGCACGCTTTGCATTCGTGGGTGGTGTTGTGGACTTGACCGGCTTGGCGTTGGCCGGTTTGGCGCTTTCTGGTTTGACATCGATCGTCACGGCGCCGCTGGAAGCCGCCGCTGCGGTAACGACGGCGGGCTTCTTCACAAAGAAGCGTGTCACTGCCCATTGCTGAAGCATCTGCAGCAGGTTGCTGGTCACCCAGTAGAGGGTAAGACCGGCAGGAACCTGCAAGGTGAAATAGCCAAAGAAGAGCGTCATGATCATGCTCATGTTTTGCGTCATGCCGGCTTGCTCGGAATTGCCCGCTGGCGCTGGGGTCATCCACTTCTGCATGAAAACCTGGGAGACCATGAGCAGGACAGGCAAGACCAGATAGGCAATTAACATCCCATAGTCGCCTGCCTGCCAGAAATCCGGGATCCAGGCTGGGATGATGCCCTGGCTGCTGCCAAATTTGGGAAAGCTGAGGTCGGGAATCCAATAGAAACCGGAATTCGCCAGCATTGGGCCAACCGCCACCAGGGCCGCGTAGAGGCCAAACAAGATCGGCATCTGAATCACGAGAGGCAGACAGCCACTCAAGGGGTTGACGCCCGCCTCTTTGTAGAGCTTCATTTGCTCCTGGGCAAGTCGCTCGCGATCCTTGCCGTACTTTTTCTGAAGGTCTGCCAGCAAGGGCTGCAGATCTTTCTGTGCTTGCATACCGCGGATCTGGCTGAGGTTCAGTGGGAAGGTGATCACCTTGATGCCCACGGTAAAGAGAATGATCGCCCAGCCCCAACTGTAGAAGACGCCGACCTGCTTCAGGATTGTATTCAGCCAGATCAAAATATTGGCGAGCGGCCAAACGACAAATGTCTGCCAGGGGCCGTCCGGCTGCGTGATGGTGACATCCACGCCTTCATGAGGCACGCCGCAGCCCGTCAGCGTCATTGCCGCCACTAGGAGCACGGCGAGAATAATCCAATGTCTTTGCTTCACAGAGGTGTCTCCTTACATGGGAAGCCCGACCCTGCTCAGGGCACCGGGTCAAACCCACCTTTATTCCAGGGATTACAGCGCAGAATGCGCTTGAATCCCATCCAACTGCCTTTAACAACGCCGTACTTTTCGATGGCTTGATAGGTGTAGGAAGAGCAGGTCGGGTAAAAGCGACAGTTGCTGCCCAGCATCGGCGAGATGAATTTTTGATAAAAACGGATCAGCGCCAACACCATTACGCGCATAGTGATTCACTCACAAACGGAAAGAGCAGCTTACAACCCGCTTTGGTGCGCTCATCCTCCGGAACCCGCATGGTCGGCGCCGTCCGATTGACAGCTATCCACCCGGAATAGCTGCGCCCGCCGAAGCAGGCGGGCGCAGGCGATTTCCATCTCCTGATAGTCCGCGCTGCGAATCGGCTGTCTGGCAATCAAAACAATATCCCAGCCGGGTTGGAGACAATCTTGCTGCAAGCGCAAAATCTCGCGCAAGCGTCGTTTGATGCGGTTACGACGCACAGCATTCCCAATGCGGCTATTGACCGTGAAGCCAAATCGGCTATAAGGAAGATCGTTCGGCAAAGCGCACAGGACGAGCAACTGATTCGCATATGACCGTCCTTGCCGCCGAATCTCCTGGAATCGTTTGTCCGTGCGGACTCGATAGCGTCGCTTCACGCGTGAGTACGCTTGCCGCAATTGACGATTTCCTCACTTGCCGCCATAGAGTCAACGCCGAACCAACTAGTAGATCGATTTGCGATTGGTCAACTCGACGGTCAGACGCGCGCGACCCTTGAGCCGACGGCGCCTAAGCACATTGCGACCAGTGGGGGATGCCATTCGTTTGCGGAAGCCGTGCGTTTTCAAGCGTTTGCGTACTTTTGGTTGCCAAGTTCGTTTTGTCGACATAATTTATTTGCTCCTGTCAGAAACAGTTTCAAGCGCTTATCCAGGCACTACTGCGCCATACGTGCGAGTGTCAAAGCGGTATTATACGTGTCAGCTTTTTCACCTGTCAAATCCAACGCATGTTTTCGGCGTTTCGATTCTTATTGACCAGAGTGCATCGTGCTGTCGTTGGTGTTTCGTCAGCTTTGCGCCCTGGTATTTGTAGGGCAAAAATTGCCAGAAGATTGGCAACCGGATCGATTGCGTGGTACTATCTAGGTTGATCGCCCTGAAGCGGCATCGCGTCGATGTGGCGCGAAATGGAGGCAAATTGTATTGAGGTCCACAGAGACGTCTGTGCCTGATCATAAATCCGTGCCCGATCATGAGCTGGCGCACGCACGACATTCTGCAGCAACGCGCACAGCCGTCGACGAAAGCGCTGATGCCTTGCGTCGGCGCGCCGACGCGCTGCTTGACGAAATGATGCTGAACGGCGTCGATATAGCGGGTGGTGATGCGACGCATGAACCGAGCTTCCTATCTGGCGAAGCGCTCGATGCAACTTATATAAATGGTTTCACCGAAAATGGCATTCATCAACATGAGCCGATGATAGGTCAGGGCAGTGCGCTCTACGCCGAAGAGCAACCCCGAGCAGAGCGTGAAGATGCGAGACCGATGGAGAATTTGGCTGCATCTGACAGCGCGCTGTCTGCGTCTCCAGCATGGCGACAGCCCCACCCAGAATCATTATTTGCGCCCATCCCAGATGACCAGCCGCAGCGCGACGCCCAGTTGACCCCCGCTGAAGCTCGCTACGCCCGCCCTGCCTCACCGCCAGCCGACTACGCCGCGACTTTGGGCAACGGACATCCGCCGCAAGGAAGCAGCGCGGTGCGCCGCCAATCTGCATCGCTTGCCAGCACGATGACCGTTGGCGGACGCGCCAATCTGCGTTCAACGCTCCTGCCCCGCGCCATCGAGGTGGATGTGGATACGGCCGCGCAGGAAATCACCGCGCTGCTGAGTGAAATCTCGGCCACCTTGCCGGTCGGCAATGAAGCCGCTGAACGCGGCCGGCACCTGCTGAACAAAGCGCAAAACATCCTTCAGAATGATCCATCGCGGACTGCCGAAGTCGATTATTATTTGCAACAAGTGCGTCGGATTGTACAGCGCACACGGCAAACGAACACCTACTCCACGCTTTATCACCGGCGGCTGATCCTATACCTGGCGGCCTGGGCCGCGCTTGCGATCACTGTGCTGGCCGCACGCTATCTTCTTCAAGCCGAATTGCTTGCCTTGTTGGAAGAATTTTTTTGGACGGACGGCGACGCGCCCTGGGTGCAGTATGGGCCGATGGTGATCGACGCCTTCTTTGCTGGTGCATTGGGTGCAGCCCTGGGCGTCCTGCTCAACATGCGCCGCCACGCGGCAAAAGAATATGGTTATTTCGACCGGAAGTATGGACTGCGCGGGTTGTTATTGCCGTTGCTAGGCGCGGTCTTCGGACTGTTGCTGGCGCTGCTTTGGACAACCGCCTGTCGCTTTCTTGGCCTGGATGGCGCCAATTTCTGGGTCGGTTTGCTTCCTGCGCTCGCTGCGTTTGTGGCAGGATTTGGCCAGGAATGGCTATATGGCGCCCGCTAAGCGGGATCGCATCGTGCTCATGACTTACCAAGCCTCGCCATGATCTATATAGAAGTCGTCGTCAACATTCCGATCCGACGCAGCTTTCGACCCCAGACCGCGCCACCGCCCCCAGAGGATGGTGAAGACAGCGGGGAGACGCTTCAAACTTATCATTATCATCTGCCGCCGGAACTTGAAAACGTCGTCGCGCCAGGCCATCTGGTGTGGGCGCCGTTTGGCGCACAGGAAGTGCAAGCTATTGTCCTGCGTCTTTCCCCAACGACCCCGGTGCAGACAAAAGCAATCCTGCGCCTGGCGCGTCCCGAACCAGTGCTGACCGCGTCGCAGATCGAGCTGGCCGCCTGGATTGCGGAAACGTACGTGGCGCCCTTCTCCGAAACGATCCGGCTGTTCCTGCCGCCTGGTTTGTTGAGCAGAGCAGCGCGCGCGCCAGCCGCGCGTGTGCGCCGCGAGCTACGCGTGGCGCTGGCCCTGACGCCGGAAGCCGCGCGCACACGGCTTCTCGCCCTGGGCCGCGCCACGCCTCAAGCCGATGTGCTGGCATGGCTGCTGGCGCATCGCCAGGGGGCGGCGTCGGTGGCCGAGTTGCAGGCGGCCTGCGGTTTGCGCTCCGACAGCGCAATCCAATCGCTCAAAAAGCATGGCGCTGTTGCCATTGAAAAACGACAGGTTGCGTTGCAGATAGATGACGCCGCCGCCACGGAACTGCTCCTGAATCTACGCGGCGCCGCCAAGTATCGCCCGATTATCGAGGCGCTGGCTACGGCTGGGCAGCCGCTTTGGAAGCAAGAACTGAACGCATTGGCGCCCGCCGCACTGCCGGTGTTGCGCGAGTTGCAGGCTGCCGGCGTTATCACCCTGCGCGAAGAGGTCTTCTTCCGCGACCCGCTGCTCGGGCGCAGCTATCCCGCCACACAGGCGCCCGCGCTCACTTCGGAGCAAGCCATTGTCTGGGATCACATCCGGCGCGAGGGCATGGACAAGCCCGGCGGCGCAACCTTTTTGTTGCACGGCGTCACTGGCAGCGGCAAAACCGAGATCTACCTGCGCGCCATCGACGCGACGATTCAGCGCGGGCAGCAAGCCATTGTGCTGGTGCCGGAGATTGCACTCACGCCACAGACCGTGGCGCGCTTTGCGGGGCGTTTTCCCGACCGCGTGACGGTGATTCACTCGGAATTGAGCACGGGCGAACGCTATGATGTCTGGCGCGGCATCCGTGAGGGCCGGTACGATATTGTCATCGGTCCGCGCAGCGCACTGTTTGCTCCTGTGCCCGCGTTAGGGTTGATGGTCATCGATGAGGAGCATGAAGCCACTTACAAACATGACACCGAAGCATGGGGTGGGGCCAGAGCCTTCTACGATGCTCGCACGGTGGCGCGGCGCATGGCGACGACTTTAGGCTGCACCTTGATTTTTGGCTCGGCGACGCCAAGTCTGGAAACCTATTGGGCCGCGCAACAGGGGGAAATCATTCTGCTCGAAATGGCGCAACGCGTCCTGGGGCACCGCAGCGTGGATGCCAGCGACAACGAGGTTAAAGGCGACGGGGCCGAGACGCCGTATGCTGAATTGCCGCCGGTGGAAGTGGTGGATATGCGTCAGGAGCTGCGCGCCAACAACCGCAGTATCTTCAGCCGCAGCCTGTCGTCGCAATTGCTCAGCACGCTGGAAGGGAGCGAACAGGCGATCCTCTTTCTCAACCGGCGTGGCACAAACACATTTATCCTGTGTCGCGATTGCGGGTATGTGGAAATGTGCAAATTCTGCGACGCGCCGCTCACCTACCACACGGATGCGACGGGCAGCACCGCGCGGCTGGTCTGCCATCATTGCAACCGGACGTATCCTGTGCCGGAGATCTGCCCAGTGTGCAAGAGCAAACGCATCCGCTTCTTTGGCGCCGGCACCGAACGGATCGAAGAGGCCGTCAAAGAGATTCTTCCCGCGGCGCGCGTTTTGCGCTGGGACGCGGACACCACGATGCGCAAAGGCAGTCACGAGCAGATCATGGCCGCCTTTGCCACCCACGAGGCCGACATCTTGATCGGCACTCAAATGATCGCCAAAGGGCTGGATCTGCCCCTGGTGACATTAGTTGGCGTTGTCTCGGCGGACATCGGCCTGTTCTTGCCGGATTTTCGCAGCAGCGAACGCACTTTCCAATTACTCACGCAGGTGGCTGGCCGCGCTGGCCGCAGCGCGCGCGGCGGCCGCGTCGTGATCCAGACTTACCAACCCGATCACTATGTTATCCAGGCGGCGGCGCGTCACGATTATCAGGGCTTCTACGCGCGCGAACTTGCGTTTCGCCGTGAGCACGGCTATCCGCCGCTGCGCCGGTTGGCGCGTCTTATCTACTGGGAGAAGCGGCTGGATCATGTCAAACAGGAAACGAATCGCATGGCAGAGACTTTACGCCATCGGCTGCAGACCTTGGGATTGGAAGGACAGGCTGCCAGCGTGCTTGGGCCGGCGCCGGCATTTTTCGAGCGCTATCGCGGCTACTATCGGTGGCAATTGCTCTTGCGCGCGCCGGATCCGTCCGTCGTGTTGCGCGGCCTGGAGATACCCTTTGGCTGGCGCGTCGATATTGACCCGCTTTCACTTTTGTAGCATGTTCAGACCATCAAGCTGCCGGTTATCCGGCGGGCGCGGCTAACCATGGTGTGTTATGGTCTGAGACCGCCACACCCCAGAGCCGGCAGGCTTTTTTTGGCCTTGCAATGCCTGAATCAAGCTGCTATAATGCTGAACCTACACGCGTGACTAAAATAAGGTAGATTTGCTATCGACATAAGTGGTCGAATTTGCAGTTTTTGCTGATGGAAAAAATGCGGTATACTATCTGTGCTGTTGATTTCCCATCACGAGGGCTGTGCAAAGTCCAAATACATTCCATGATTTCCACGACAAGGGGAGGTTTCTATGCTTAACCGGAGGATTTGGGTTGTAGCGCTGGTCGCTCTGCTGTTGATGTCGAGTTTGGCCGGCTGCGCGATGGGCGATGTTGCTGCGCCTGATCGCGAAGTGCCAATTAGCGTCGATGCTGCGCTCGAAGGGCAAAATGCAGGGATGGCTGGTCTGATGGCAGGAGAGGTCACCTGGAGCGAGGCTCAACTGAGCAGCTTCCTCACCGAGCTGCTGCGGGCAAACACGGGTCCGAACCAGCCGGTGGATGCCATCACCGTATGGCTCGAACCGGACAACATGGTTCATGCGCGCATTGCGCTCAAGGACGGTGTATTGCTGGGTGGCAACAACATCGATCTTGCAGGCAAGATCATGGTGAAGGATGGCCGCGTGATGGTTGACCTGGCCGATGCCGGCGCCAATGGCATGATGGTCAGTGGCCCGCTTATGGGCTTGATCAGCAGCTACATCAATGGCGCG
This sequence comes from Caldilineaceae bacterium, assembly GCA_014879855.1. Lineage (GTDB taxonomy): Bacteria > Chloroflexota > Anaerolineae > Caldilineales > Caldilineaceae > Caldilinea. The sequence goes on from JACSRH010000204.1 coordinate 13,742, forward strand.
CTGGCCGGTGTTGGCGTGGCCGCTGATGTCATGACGGACGAAGGCAACATCACGATCAGCATGGCCGGCATGTAACTCCCGGTTCTGTTGCTGCTTTTAACAACTGAATAGCTTCTCAATCGGATCGGCGAAAGTTACCCGAATTCAGAACTGCGAATCGGGTGTGCTGACGCACCGGATCTGAAACGAATCATCAGAAAAGCTCGGAATGTGCCTCCACGTTCCGAGCTTTCTTTTCGATTTGACATGCTGCTTGGGCTTGTCTACAATCGCGGATGGTTTACTACGCCAAAACCAAACGAACTGGAATCCTGTATGGCCGAACGTATCCTAGTTGTCGAGGACGATCGCCGCATCCGTGACCTGTTGCGGCGTGGGCTGATCTTTGAAGGCTATAGCGTCGACATTGCTGAGGATGGCGAAACTGCGCTGCACGTCGCGCGCGAAACACCGCCAGACGCTGTGATTCTGGATATCATGTTGCCCAAAATGGACGGTCTGGAAGTTTGCCGCCGCCTGCGCAGCGCCTCGAACGTCCCGATCATGATGTTGACAGCGCGTGATTCTGTGCCGGATCGCGTCACCGGGTTGGACGCCGGCGCGGATGACTACATGGTCAAACCTTTTGCCTTCGATGAATTGCTGGCTCGTCTGCGCGCGCTTTTCCGACGTCACCGCATGGAAACCGCACCCGACGTCTATCGCTATGCAGATCTTGAACTGAACCCGCGCTCGCGCCAGGTCTTTCGTAACGGCGATTTGATCGAGTTGACCGCGAAGGAGTTCGATCTGCTCGAACTTTTCTTGCGCCACCCCAGTCAGGTGCTGACGCGTGAAATGATCTATGAGCATATCTGGGATTATGATTTTGGCGGAGAAAGCAACATTATTGAGGTGTATGTTCGCTATCTGCGCACCAAGCTGGAAGCCGGCGGCAAGTCCCGCCTGATCCAGACCGTGCGCGGCGTCGGCTACGCGCTGCGTGACAATTGAGGAAAGGCCAGGCCCATGCCGCCGGACGCGGTGGACATGGCCGCATGGATGGCGGTTATCATAAGTCGCCAAACTGAACGGCCCAACCATCTCACATGACTATTCGCCTTCGTCTCACCCTGTGGTACACGGCGCTTCTGGGCATTACGCTGATTCTATTCAGCGTCACCGTCTATTCAGCGTTGACTGCCAACGTGCGTTTCCAACTTGAACAGAGCGCCGCGCTTCAGGCGCGAAATATTGCCAGCGCCGTCGTTCAGCAATTTCAGGGGGATGTGGTAGTCTTGCGCAACCGCGCCGATAACGTTTTCTTTCCCCAGGTGGAGCTATTCGCTTCCTCGGTTGGCGCCCAGCTTTTAGACATCGACGGCAACGTCCTCAAACGCAGTGAAAATCTCGGCGACATTCCGATCCCACATCACGCCGAAACGGTGCCCCACATCCATGCCCGGAAAGACGATCGCTTCTACTATGTGACCTCTGAGGGCGCCGCCTTCCTGGTTTATACAGTGCCCCTGATAGTCAACGATGAGTTGATGGGCGCGGTGCAACTCATCCAGTCTGTAACCACCGCCTTGACAGCGCTGACGCAGGTAAACCGGTACCTGATTCTCGGCACTACGATCAGCATCCTGCTGGCAGCAATTGTCGGCGCCTTTCTGGCGCGCCGCGCTTTGGCCCCGATCGACACGATTACCGAAACGGCGAACGCCATCACGCGCACGCGTGACCTGGGCAACCGCATCGACATCCGCGACAACGCCAGCGAGGTCGGTCGTCTGGCTGCCACGTTTAACGAAATGCTGGATCGGATTCAGCGCCTGTTCCAAGCCCAGGAGCGGCTCATCGGCGATGTAAGCCACGAATTGCGCACCCCGCTCACGACGATCCAGGGCAACATCGAATTGCTGCAACGCATGGCGGCCTCGCCTTCCGGCGGGGGCGCGTTGCGCCTTGAAACCGCGGCCGAGTTGTTCAAGGAATCTCTGGGCGAGGTTCAGGCCGAATCCGAACGTATGAACAAAATGATCAGCGACCTGTTGCTGCTGGCGCAGGCCGACAGTGGCGCGCTCCAGATCCAAATGGCGGTCGTCGAAATGGATACGGTGCTGCTTGAGGTTTATCGCCAGACGCGGCGGCTGGTCGAACACTACAAAGGCCGGGCCGATGCGCTGGAGATCAGGTTGGGCAGCGAAGATCAAGCGCTTGTGCGCGGCGACCGCGACCGCTTGCGCCAAGTGCTGGTCAACCTCGCCGAGAATGCCGTCAAGTATACGCATGAAGGAGGCGTCGTCACCTTCAGCCTGGAAAATCAAACAGGGTGGGTGCGCATCAGCGTGGCCGACACCGGCATCGGGATCAGCACGGAACAGCAGGCGCTGATCTTCGACCGCTTCTATCGCAGCGACAAGGCGCGCAGCCGTGAACTGGGCGGCAGTGGTCTTGGCCTGAGCATTGCGCAGCGCATCGCCCACGCGCACCATGGCAAGGTCACCGTCGCCAGCCAGGTAGGGGTGGGCAGCACCTTTACGCTGTGGCTGCCGGAGCTCCAGGAAACGCCCTCTGAGACGCCGATCGACCTGAAGCACATGGTCATTGCCGGGACACAGTAGCCTCGCTGCGCAGCAACAAGGCGGCGAGCAGAAGCGTCGCACTCAGCGCAACAAACAGACTTCCCCACGCCGACACGTGGAGCCAGAGCAATTGCGGCCAGTCTAGCATTGGCGCCAGACCCAACCCCAGCAGACCGCCCACCATGACAAGTACGCCGCCCACCCACAGCGCGTTGATCCAACGCACCACAGCCGAGGTCGACAACAGCCGCGCTTCCAGCAGCCCAAGCAGCGCAGTGCTCACCCACATCAACAGAAACACATGCAGATAGAAAATCCGCAGTTGCCCGCCGGCGCTTTGTTGCCAGACGCCAGGCCACAATAAAAACACGGCGACGGCGATCACACTCGCCAGACCCGCACTCGCCAGCCACAGCAGTTGCGGGAATTCGCGTCGATGCCGCCAGAGCTGGACCCCGTGCACACTCAGCAAGACAGCGGCGCCGGCGTTCGCCACCGCGGCCACCCAAAACAGCGATGCTGGCAACACAGCCGGCGATACACCCAGCAAAAAGGTTGGCGCGACGAGCAGCGCCAGGCTAAAGGTTGGCAGCCAACCGCGCGGTGTTGCACCCGTTGCGTCCACATGCGACCAGAGCAGGCCCAGCAGCGCCAGACCAAACCATCCAACTGCAAACAAATCCAGAAACTGATGAAGAAACAACTGCTGCAAAAATGGATGCTCAGCGCGCGTGAACACCATGCCCACCAACCCTACCGCGCCCAGCGACGCCAGCAGCAGCAACGCAAGCGCCCAGTCCCACAACTGCACCGCAAGAGAGCGGAGAGGCAGTCTGCGCGTGGTAAACACATAGAGACCGACAAAATAGAACCAGGTCAAGCCATTCAGGGTCGAAACCATCGAGCCAAGCGGCAGCCGCGCGGCGCCGATGGTCGTCAATCCATAGCCATTTGCCCAGAACGCCGGAAAGCTCAGAAACGCCATGCCCGCGGTCAGCGCCATCTGCAGGCTGACCCCGCGCGGCAAGGCGCGACCGGTGTGGCGCGGCAGGTCGGCCCAAATCAGCGCCATCAGCGCCAGCGTCACCCAGCCAAAGTACATCAGATGGCTGTGGGCATGACGGATTGCGCCAAAATTCTGCGCCCATGCGGGAAAGCCATAAACCATGCCAAAGCGCATCAACACGCCCGTCCACGCCGCAAGCACCAGCGCTGCCACCGCCAGGATCAGGAACCGGCGCCCTTGTCGATAAGCCATTGTAGACATCCCCTCACAATTCGCACCGATTTTTCCACTTTTTCACCAATCTATCGTAAAGAGGCGCTCCCTGCTGGAACTAATGTCACGCTCCACACGTCTACTGCTGCTGCGGAAAAATTGCACGTTCTACTGGGATGCGCCACAGGTTTTTGCCGTCTCTTCGGCGCCGGCTGTCAAGAGCTTGGCGAAACAGAGTGCGCACGACCAGTGCCGGGAACGTTCTCACTAAATTCTGATAGGCGCCAATTTCATGGCCCAGGGTATTGACAGCCATGACGCAATGCGTTATACTGCTGGTTGTAACGCACTGCGTTATAAACGCTAGCGCATAAAATGTATGAACGCAGAATCGTTCTGAAATTCGAGGAGTAACAATAATGAGTGACAAAGTAACCATGAACATCGACTTACGCAATGTGCAGGAACAGGTTGAGGATAGCGTCAAGCAGGCGCAGACCTTTAGCCGCAAAGCTGTGTTGGCCTACGCTGGCATGTGGGGTCTTGCCTATGACAAGGCGCAGGAATTCTGGGCCGAGGGCGGCAAGCTGATCGAGAAAGCCGAGAAGCGCGGTGAAGAACTCGAAACCAGCTGGATGAATCAGTTCAACAAGGTGCAGGAAAAGCCTGAAGTCAAGCGGGTTGTCGACTATGTCGAAGATCAGGTCGATTACGTAGGCAAGAACGCAAAGTCGGTTGTGGTTGAGGTGGAAAAATTCCTGGGCCAATTCCAACCGGCAGCGGCGAATGTACAATCAGCCATGAAGAACGTCGCCATCGAAGTGCAGGCTGAGATCACCGAGGCAGTGGTTGAAGGCTACGACGAGATGCCTGCCAAAGATGTGATCGCCATGCTCCCTTCGTTCTCGAAGGAAATGTTGTTGAAGGTGCGTGAGTATGAGATTGCGAATAAGAATCGCGTCACTGTCTTGCGCGAAATTGATGCAGTGCTTGAAACTCCTGTGGAACAGACGGAAGTGGTTGCCGCCTGATCTGGGTTCTCCTTTCTCCTTCGTGGTGTGGGTTGAATAGGTTGTGAGGAAACGCTCCGGCAATTTGCCGGAGCGTTTCCTCTGCCTGCACGTGTTTCTCCTCTCTTGCCCGCTGATCTATACTACCTGCAATCATATTTTGCCCACCAATTCCACTCAGGAACTCATGATGCAGGGAATGACTAGAAGCCCATCGGTTGTATCGCGGCGTATTACCGGCACAATCTTTTTCAGCGAAAGCATGTTCAGCGCGGCATTGATTGCGACGGTGACGCTACTCTCCGTCAACGCGTCTCTGCTGAGCGGCACAGATACGCTGGCCGGCCTGCCGACGACGCTGGGTCTGGTCGGGCGCGCAACGCTGGCGGTGCCCATGGGCTGGCTGATGGATCGGTCCGGGCGCCGGACAGGCATGGTGCTCGGCTACAGTATGGGCGTGCTCGGCATGGTGACGGGCATCCTGGCTGTGCAGACTTTTTCGTTTGTCTTGCTGTGTGTGAGTTCGGCCATCATCGGCGTCAACAACGCCACCAGCCAGCAAGCGCGCTTTGTCGCCGCGGAGGTGTGGCCGGCTCATCAGCGCGCCCGGATCATCGGCTTTATTGTCTTTGCCGGCACGGTGGGCGCGGTGGGTGGGCCGCTGCTCGTAGCGCCGACTTCGGCGCTGGCAGTACAGTTGGGCTTTGAGCCAAACGCCGGGCCCTATTTGCTTGGTGTGGGTTTGTTGGCAATCTCTGCACTGACGGTGATGGTGTTTTTGCGCCCCGACCCGCTGCGTTTTGGCAAGCAGTTCGACACACCATCGCTCGACGCCGAGGGCAACGAGTTGGCTAGCCGGCCGATGCGCGCCATCTTTGCCAACCACACCGTACAGCTTGCCGTGGCATCCATGGTGGTCGGCCAGTTGGTGATGACGCTGATCATGGTGATTACGCCCGTACACATGCACCACGCCAATCATTCCAATGGTGAGATTTCCCTGGTCTTCATGGCGCACACGCTAGGGATGTTTGGCTTTGCATTTTTCACCGGCTGGCTGATCAGCCAACTGGGCGCGCTGCCCATGATCGCGTTTGGCGCGGCCGTGCTCGTGATTTCCAGCATAATGGTGGCGGTGGCGGCAAGTCTGCTCGCGTTGGTTGTGGCGCTCTTTCTGCTGGGGCTGGGATGGAGCTTCTGCTTCGTCGCCGGTTCGTCGCTGCTGACCAGCGCCCTCCACCCGGCCGAACGCGGGCGCATCCAGGGCGCCAACGACACACTGGTGGCGCTGGCGTCGGGCACAGGCAGCCTCTCGACCGGCGCCATCTTTGCCAGCGGCGGGATGATCGCCATCGGCGCAGTGGGGCTCGGCATCACCCTGGTCTTCGTCGCCGTGGCGGCGTGGCTGAACCAACAACGCAGCCTGCCAGCAGTCGAGGTCAGCTGATGGCAGGTGCGATCACAACGCTGAAAGTGCAGAAAAACAACCAGGAACGCGTCAGCGTTTTTCTGGATGGCGAGTACGCCTTTGGCGTGACGTTGGATGTCGCTGCTCGACTCCACAAGGGACAGCACCTGAGCGATGCTGAAATCGACGAGTTACGCACGCAGGACGATGTCGATAAAGCGTATCAGGCCGCGCTCCATTTTCTGGCGACGCGGCCGCGCAGCCGCGCCGAAGTGGAGCGCCGCTTGGCGCAAAAAGGCCATGCGCCCGAAGCGGTTGCCGCCGCGCTGAGTCGCCTCGAACAGCGCGACTATGTCGACGACGACGCCTTCGCCACGTACTGGGTGGACAATCGCAGCCGTTTTCGCCCACGCAGCGCGGCTGCTTTGCGCTACGAGCTGCGCCAGAAAGGTGTGGATGCTGAGTCCATCCAAGCGGCGACGGAAGATCTGGACGAAACCGCGGCGGCCTGGACTGCTATAGAAAACAAGCTCAACCGCTGGCAGGAATTGGCAGAAGAAGAACTCGAACAAAAAATCATCACTTTCCTGGCTCGACGTGGCTTCAACTTTGCCATTGCCCGGCAGGCCGCACGCCGCGCTTGGCGTGAACTTCACCCAACGGACGAACCATGAGTGTTCGGAAACGCAAGCCTCGCATCATCGTACGCATGTGGACGCCAGAAGACATTCCTGGCATCGTGGCGTGTCACCGCGCCGCCTATCCTGAATATCCCCAAAGCGCCTATTACAACGAACGTTTTTATGAGATGCAATACGCCGCCTTTCCCGAAGGGCAGCACCTTGCCGAAGCTGATGGCCTGATCATAGGCTACGTCACCTCGTTGATCGTCCAGCTTGACGACGATGCGCATTGGTACACATACGAGGAGATCACCGGCGGCGGCACCTTTAGCACGCACGATCCATCAGGCGACACCCTTTACGGCGCGGACATCGGCGTGCGCATCGAGTACCGGCGCATGGGCGTTTCAAAGGCGCTCTACGAAAAGCGCATCTCGTTGATGAAACGCTACAATCTGCGCCGCATGGTCGCCTATGGTCGCATCCCCGGATACACCGATTTTGCCGGCAAAATGACTGCTGAAGAGTATGTGCAGAAGGTCGTAGTGGGCGAGATGCCGGATCCGTCGCTGTCGGCGCATCTGCGCGCCGGCTACACGGTGCGCCGCGTCCTGCTCGACTTTCTGTGGGATGATTCGAGCCTCAACTATTCCACGCTGCTGGAGATGCCCAACCCGAACTACCAGCCGGAAAAACGCAAGATCGCTGCGGCGCCGCTGCAACGCGTGGTGCGACGCATTCGCGTCTGCGCGGCGCAATGGTTCATGCGCCCGATCCACTCCTGGGATGAGTTCGAGCAGACCGTCAACTTTTTCGTCGACACGGCCAACACCTATCACTCGCACTTTTTGCTCTTTCCAGAGTTGTTCACCGCGCAGTTGTTTACTATTATGCCGCCAGATTTGGACTCGCGCGCAGCTATCCGCCGGCTTGCCTTAATGACCGACCGTTATCTCCACCTCTTCAGCGGCCTGGCGGAGAAACATGGCCTTTACATCATTGCTGGTTCGCAGCCCGAATTGCGCGATGGGGAGATCTACAACGTGGCCTATCTCTTCACGCCGAGCGGCCAATATTACAGCCAGGATGCGCTGCACATCCCGCCGATCGAGCGCACTGACTTCGACATCGAGCCGGGTGAGGAGATTAAGGTTTTCGACACGCCGCTGGCGCGCATCGGCATTCAGGTCGGGTACGACGTCGAGTTCCCCGAAGTGTCGCGCCTGCAGACGCTCTCCGGCGCTGAGATCATTTTCATCCCCTATAGCACCGACGAACGCAAGGCGTTTGACCGCATCCGTTACACCGCGCAGGCACGCGCGGTCGAGAATTTTATCTACACCGTGATCGCGGGCAATGTGGGCAATCTGCCCGCGTCCAAAAATTACCTGATCAACTACGGGCAGGCCGGCGTCTTCACGCCTAGCGACTTTGCCTTCCCGCCCGCGGCGACGGCAGGCGCCAGCGAGGCCAATGTCGAAACTGTACTGATCACCGACCTCGACCTCACCTCGCTGGTGCAACAACGTGATCTCGCCACCGTGCGTCACCTGTACGATCGCCGCTCCGATTTATATGACGTGCGCGCCAAGCGACTGGTAAAGATCGTGCGCACCGAATAAGCAAGATAGAGCGGCTGCGCGGATTTCCGCTGGCTTTTCTGCTCTGGATCCGCGTCGATCCGCCAAATCTACGCCATCCGCGTGCCATCCCATTGGTTCGGACGAATGAGGAGTCTGCATGTCACGAACATTTCAGTTCAAGCTTGGCGACGACGAACGCACCGTGCAGGTGGCGCAAGAAGGCGAGCACTGGCTGGTGCGCGTAGACGAGCGCGTCTTGGCGCTGACTGCGCAGGCGGGCGAGGCAGGCCGGATCGATCTGTGCGTGGATGGCCAGTGGCGCCGCGTCTACGCGGCGCGCCAGCGCGACCGCACCTACGTCTGGCTCGACGGCGACGTATGGATGCTGGACAAACCTGACCCGCGCCAACGCAGCGCCCAGCCGCTCGCCAGCAGCGGCGCGCTCGAAGCCGCCATGCCCGGCCGCGTCCTCGATGTCCTGGTCGCTGAAGGCGACGCAGTCAAGCGCGGAGCTACGCTGGTGCTGCTTGAAGCAATGAAAATGGAATTGCGCATCCAGGCGGCCACCGACGGACAAGTCATCCGCATCCATGTCAAGCCGGGTGCAGTCGTCGAGCGCGGGCAGTTGCTGGTCGAAGTAGATGAATCACCCAGCGATCCATAGGGGTAAGTAGGTCGGGCTAGCAGCCCGACGAATCCCGCCGTTACTGTTGATCAGGTAAGAAGTCACACGCGCCCTCCGCGATTACTCCGCATTCCACGAGTATGGTAAAGTGAATCGGTTTTGCTGACATCGTGCGGCTTATGACGCGACGCGACTGTTCACCACGCGCCGCCAACCACTGGCTTTGCTCTTCTTTCAGTCAATTCCAGCCATCGAACGCGTACAGTGCGCTAGTCGTGGAGCACTCTTTGTTGTCGGAGTCACTCTAGAGACAGCCGAGATCAGGAACGTTTGCGCCAGTTTAGGAAGGAGCACTCTTGAACAACGGTTTACCCGTGATCGGGGAATGGGTTAGCACAGGCGGCGCCGTCTATCTGACGCCCGACCGCTTGCCAGTCGCCATCGCAGCCTACCGCTCACCTGCTTTTGTGGTGCGCGATGGGCCTGCGGGTTCCGTGGGCGTTGGCATCGGCGGCGCTGTGCAGTCGCCCGCGCGTGTAAACGGCGCCAACGGTCTGAGTTATCCGTGCCTCGGCATCCTACCTGCTCTCTATCCCGAATGGTTGGGTGATCGGGCTTTTCTCGAAGCCCACGGCCTGCGGTTCCCCTATGTAGCCGGTGCGATGGCGCGCGGCATCGCCTCAGAAGCGCTGGTCATTGAAATGGCGCGCGGCGGGATGTTGGGCTTCTTTGGCGCGGGCGGGTTGAGCCCGGCGCGCGTCGAGAAGGCGCTGGCCGCGCTGCGCGAGACGCTCGGCGACGCGCTGCCCTGGGGCTGCAACCTGATCCACTCGCCGCAGGAGCCCACGCTGGAGCGCACCGTCGTTACGCTGTTGCTGCGCTATCACGTCCGCCGCGTGGAGGCCTCGGCCTTTATGTCACTCACGCCGGCAGTGGTGCGCTATGCTTTCAGCGGCGTCGTACGCGACGGCGCCGGGCAGATTTACCGCCCCAACCACCTTTTCGCCAAGATTTCACGCCCCGAAGTTGCCCAGCATTTCATGTCGCCGCCGCCCCAAGCCATGCTTGACGCCCTGGTGCAAACCGGCGAACTGACCGCAGAGGAAGCTGCGCTGGCCCGTCACCTGCCCGTAGCGGAGGACATCACCGTCGAATCCGATTCGGGTGGACACACCGACAACCGGCCACTCGGCTCGCTCTTCCCGACGATCGTTCAGGTGCGCGACGAGCTGAGCGCGCGCTTTGGCTATACGCGTCCCATTCGGGTGGGCGCGGCCGGCGGGCTGGGCACGCCCGAATCCGTGGCCTCGGCCTTTGCGTTGGGTGCGGCCTACGTGCTCACCGGCTCGGTCAATCAGAGTTGCCGCGAAGCTGGCGTCTCCGACGACGTCAAGGCGATGCTGGCGCTGGCCGAACTTGCTGACATGACGATGGCGCCTTCCGCCGACATGTTCGAGCTGGGCGTCAAGGTGCAGGTGCTCAAGCGTGGCACCATGTTTGCGTCGCGTGCGGCCACACTTTACAGCCTCTACACCCGCTTTCCCTCGCTGGAGGCCATCCCCGCGGACGAATTGGCGCGCGTCGAGCAGCAGCTTTTTCGCCAGCCGGTGGGCGAGGTATGGGAGGACGCACGCCAGTTCTTCGAGGTGCGCGGCCCGCACGAGATCGAACGCGCCGAGCGCGACCCCAAGCACAAGATGGCGCTCGTCTTTCGCTCCTATCTGGGGCGCTCCAGCCGCTGGCCGATCGACGGCGACAGCAGCCGGCGCCTCGACTATCAAGTCTGGTGTGGGCCGGCCATGGGCGCGTTTAACGCCTGGGTCAAAGGCTCCTTTCTGGAAAAAGCGGAAAACCGCACAGTGGTGCAGGTGGCGTGCAACCTTCTCGAAGGAGCCGCGTATGTCACGCGCGCGTCTCAACTGCGCAGCTACGGCGTCCCGATTCCCGCTGCAGCTTTCGCCTTTCCGCCGCGACCATTGCAGTAGATCGGGGTTTTCAGTCTGAATGCTGTGGCGCCCTCCATTCCATCGCCCCAGACAAACTAGAATCAATCGGCAACTGTTTGCACCTCGTCAATATCGGGCGGGATTAAGTGATGTGTCAGGTTCATAAGGACTAAAAACAATCAATGAGTAACCAAAGAGAACACCGTGAGTCTGCCTCCCCAGCCATTGCAGTCGTCGGTGTCAGTGCACTCTTTCCTGGTTCGAGCGATGTGCGTGGATTTTGGCGCAGCATTCTCGAAGGCCAGGATCAGATCAAAGAAATTCCCTCCAATTATTGGCTGATCGAGGACTACTATGACCCCGATCCTGCGGCCCCCGATAAAACGTATGGCAAACGCGGCGCTTTTCTCGATGAAGTGCCTTTCGACGCGATGGCCTATGGCGTCCCACCCAATGTCGTCCAGCAAACAGACACCAGCCAACTGCTTGGCCTGATCGTGGCGCAGCAGGTTTTGGAGGATGCCGCGGGCGGCGATTTTCAGCACCTCGACAAGAGCCGCATCAGCGTGATCCTGGGCGCCACCGGCGCGACGGAGCTGGTCGTCCATCTTGGTTCGCGCTTGCAGCGCCCGATCTGGCTCAACGCGCTGCGCGCCAATGGCATCCCTGAGGACGAAGCGCAGGCTATCTGCAACCGCATCGCCGATTCCTATGTACCCTGGACCGAGGCTTCTTTCCCTGGGCTGCTCGGCAATGTGATCGCCGGACGCATTGCCAACAAGTTTGACCTGGGCGGCACCAATTGCGTTGTCGATGCCGCGTGCGCCAGTTCGCTCTCCGCGCTGTCGATGGGGCTGAGCGAGCTTTATTTGCACCAGGCGGACATGGTGATCGTCGGCGGCGTGGACACGCTCAACGACATTCTGATGTATATGTGCTTCAGCAAGACGCCGGCGCTCTCGGCCAGCGGCGACTGCCGCCCCTTCTCCGACCAGGCCGACGGCACGATCCTGGGCGAAGGGCTGGGCATGCTGGCGTTGCGCCGACTGGAGGACGCGGAGCGCGACGGCGACCGCATCTATGCCGTGATCCGCGGGCTGGGTTCCAGTTCGGATGGTAAGGGCACGGCCGTCTATGCGCCCAAAGCTTCCGGCCAGGCCCACGCGCTGCGCCGCGCCTATGCGGTGGCCGGTTATTCGCCGCGCACGGTGGAGCTGCTCGAAGCGCACGGCACCGCCACCAAGGCGGGCGACGCGGCCGAGTTCAGCGGCGCCAGCAGCGTCTTCGCCGAAGCCGATCCGGAGGGCAGGCAGTGGTGCGCCATTGGCTCGGTCAAGTCGCAGATCGGTCACGCCAAGGGTGCGGCCGGCGCAGCCTCGCTGATCAAAGCGGTGTTAGCCTTGCATCACAAGGTGCTGCCGCCCACCATCAAGGTGGATCGTCCGAATCCAACCCTCGCCGTCGAAGAAAGCCCTTTCTATATCAACACACAGGCGCGTCCGTGGGTTCGCGACGGCAGCCACCCGCGCCGGGCAGGTGTTTCCTCCTTTGGCTTTGGCGGCAGCAATTTTCACGTTACGCTCGAAGAATATACTGGCCCCGCAGGCCATAAGGACGAGTTCCGTCCCTCGCCGACCGAGTTATTTCTCATCAGCCGTGACACCGTCCCGGAAATTATCACCGCGGCGCGGCATTTGACCACGGGCTTTGACGAAACGGGCGGCTTCCAATTCCTGGCTCGCTCCAGCCAATTGACCTTTGCATCTTCCCACCGGTTGCGCCTTGCCATTGTGGCGCGCGATTTCTCCGACCTGCGCGCCAAGCTGGACGCAGCCATCCAGGCGATTGAACGTGATGCCGCCAGCGCCCACCAAGCGCCTGGCGCCTGGTTTTACTCGGGCGACAGCACCCCAGCACGCACGAACAAATTGGCTTTTCTGTTTCCAGGCCAAGGCAGCCAGTATGTGGGCATGGGGGCCGACCTTGCGCTTGCTTTTGACCAGAGCCGCACCGTCTGGGACGAGGCCGCCAATCTGGAATTCGAGCAAGGAGGCCGTCTGCACGAGGTGGTCTTTCCGCAACCGGTCTTCACCGAGGCGGACCGAGTTACGCAGGAGACCCGGCTGCGCGCCACCGAGTGGGCGCAGCCAGCGATAGGCGTGGCGAGCCTAAGCCTGCTGGCGCTCTTATCGAAGCTGGGCATCACGCCGGATGCGGTCGGCGGCCACAGCTTTGGCGAAGTGACGGCGTTGCACACGGCCGGTGTGATCGATCGCAAAGCCTTCTTCTCGATTGCACGCAAGCGCGGCGAATTGATGGCCGAGGCGGCCGCCATGTTCCCCGGTGCGATGACGGCAATTTCCCATGCCGCGGACGTAGTGGCGTCGTTGATCGCCCATTGGAACACTGGCGTCGTCATTGCCAACCACAATAGCCCCGACCAGGTGGTTATTTCCGGCATCGAAAGTGCGATTCAGGCGACCGAGGAAAAGTTGCGCGAGGCTGCCATCCGTTTCCAGCGCCTGCCAGTTTCGACTGCCTTCCACTCGGCGGTCGTGCGCCCAGCGGCTGCACCGTTCCGCGCCTTTCTGGACCACATCACGGTCGGCAATCCGCTGGTGCCAGTCTATGCTAACAGCAGCGCCGCCATCTATTCGAGCGCGCCGGACGCTATCCGCGAGACGCTCGCCGGCCAGATTGCCGAACCGGTGCGCTTTGCCGAACAGATCGAAGCCATGTACGCGGCAGGCGTGCGCACCTTTGTCGAGGTGGGCCCCGGCGCCGTTCTGACGAATCTGGTCAATAGCGCGCTGAAGGATCGCCCCCATAACGCCATTGCGCTGGATCGCAAGGGGCAAAATGGGTTGACCAGTTTGTGGCAGGGGATGGCGCAACTGGCCGTCGCTGGGGTGTCTGCGGCTATGGAGCAACTGTGGGAAGGCGTCGCTTCTGGAGATGATCCGCGACTGCGCAAAATGCCCAAACTCGCGGTCAATCTCAGTGGCGTCAATTACGCCAAACCCTACCCGCCAGCCGGCGGCGTTGCTGGCCTTGCCGCGCCCAATCCTTCCCGCAACGGCAATGAAAGCTATGCGCCGGCCACTCATCAGCCTGCTGCGCCAGAAAAAGTCGCGGTTGAAAATGGCCGCGCTGCCAGCCGCGACTTGGGTGCGTCAGTTACGCCGCGTGCTGCTCAGCCAGTCGCGCCGGTGCTGCCGCCCATAACCCCACCAGCGCCATCACAACAACCCACTGCTCCCGCCTCACCACCTGCACCTTTTGTTCAACCAATTGTTCAACCAATTGTTCAACCAATTGTTCAACCAATGTCGGCGTTGCCCCTTGCCAGCGCAAACTCGCCCGCTCCCGTTCAGCCATCACCCGCACCGATTGCAGCGACGCCGGCCGCCTCAACCGCCGCCGCAGGTGATTCGCTCGGCTGGGTCAATGCCTGTCTCTTATACACATCT
>JACSRH010000182.1 GCA_014879855.1 Caldilineaceae bacterium
GACTCTATTGTGCTCATGCAACTCCAACGTGGGCTGGCCGCCCTGCCCGGCGTTACAGAGGCCGGCGTGGTGATGGGCACGCCAGCCAACAAGGATGTGCTGGCGCAAAGCGGGCTGCTGAGCGAAGCTGCGCAGCACGCCGGCGCCGACGATCTGATTATCGTCGTGCAAGGCGAGGGTGCGGCCGCGGCGCTGGCGCAGGTCGATGCCTTGCTGGCCAAGCGCGCGCGCGCTGATGACAGCGACTATCGGCCGCACAGCCTGGACGCGGCCGCGACGCTGCTGCCGGCTGCACAGTGGGTGCTGATCTCCGTGCCTGGTCGCTATGCCGCGGGCGTGGCGCGCGAGGCGCTGCGGCTGGACAAGCATGTCTTCCTTTACAGCGACAACGTCCCGCTCGAAGAAGAGGTGGCGCTCAAGCAGCAGGCGGCGGCGCAGGGTTTGCTCGTCATGGGGCCGGACTGTGGCACGGCCATCGTCGCCGGGGTGGGTCTGGGCTTTGCCAACCAAGTGCGCCGCGGCCCCATCGGGCTGATCGGCGCGTCGGGCACGGGTCTGCAACTGGCGACCGCTCGCATTCATCAATTGGGCAGCGGCGTGTCGCAGGCGTTGGGCACGGGCGGTCGCGATCTGTCGGATGCAGTGGGCGGCGCGACCGCGCGCCAGGCGCTCGATCTGCTCGCCCACGACCCGGCAACGCGCGTCATTGTCCTCATCTCCAAACCGCCGTCGCCCGCGGTTGCCGCCGACATCCTGCGCACAGCGCGCGCCGCGGGCAAACCGGTCGTCATCGACTTTATCGGCTATACACCTGACCGTGTGGTGCACAACGACCTCTATTTCGCGGAGACGCTCGATCAGGCGGCTGAACTGGCGGTCGAGCTGGCAACGCTTGAAGACGAAGCACAGGATGACGCGGCGGCCTTGCATCGTTACGCGCCGGGACAACGCTACTTGCGCGGGCTTTTTTCCGGCGGTACGCTGGCTTATGAGGCGCAACTGCTCCTGACCGACTATTTGCCGGCCATCTACGCCAACGCACCGCTGGACAAGCGCTTTGCGCTGGAAAAAGCGACGGTGAGCCGGGAGCACACCATTGTCGACCTGGGCGAAGACGAATTTACCGTGGGCCGCCTGCACCCGATGATGGATCATGAACTGCGCATCAAACGGCTGCTGCAGGAAGCCGCCGACCCCGCCACCGCCGTGATCCTGCTCGATGTCGTGCTCGGCTACGGCGCACATCCTGACCCTGCCGCGGAGCTGGCGCCGGCCATTGCCCAGGCGCGCGCGCTTGCCGCACAACAGGGTCGCTATCTTACCGTGGTCGCGGTTGTCGTCGGCACGGACGCAGACCCGCAGCCGCTCGACGCACAAGGGGAGCAGTTGCGCGCGGCCGGCGCGCACGTGGTATTGAGCAACGAAGCCGCGGTGCGCTATGCCGGCGCCGAGTTGCAGCGGCTGAACCGCATCGCCGGCCAGCCGCCGGTCGCGGCCACAGCGTTGGCCGGTCCGCTGGCCGCGATCAACGTCGGGCTGGAAACCTTTACCGAAAGTTTGCTCAGCCAGGGCGCCGCGGTGGTGCACGTCGCGTGGCGGCCGCCGGCGGGGGGCAATGAAAAGCTGGCGGGCATTCTGGCGCGGTTGAAAAAGGGAACGCGCGAAAGTTAGGAGAGCGCTGTAATTTTTGACGAATTGAGATCAGACCGAATGGCTTGGGAGGGAAACCATGTGGGAAAGGAACTTGAATTTCAGTTGCGATGGTGCGCGATCTACTTGCACATGGCCTCACCAACGAAGAAATTGCCTTTGCGAATAATCACACTAAGATACAAACACGGGAAGGATAATCCACCATGCAGCAAATTTTCGATCTGTCACAGCCGTTGAATCAGGATTGCTCGTTCTGGCCTTTTTATCCGCCCTTCGAGGTCAAGTATTTCAAGCGCAAGTCCGAGCATGGCGTCAACGCACAGTACATCCAAACCTCCAATCACATGGGCACGCATCTGGACGCGCCGCGCCACTTTGTCACCAACGGCAAGACCATCGACCAACTGCCGCTGGAGTGGCTGTGGGGGCCGGGCGTGATCGTCGACCTGAGCGACGCGCTGGATGAGCTGGACATCTTTACGCCGGAGATGATCGAGGAGCGCGTTGAGGTGCGCGAGCGCGACATTCTTTTTATCCATACCGGTTGGCATAAATATTCCTTCCTCAGCCCAGAAGGTGACGAGGAAAAGTATATTCAACGCCATCCTGGGCCTCACCACTCGATTGTGCCCTGGCTGATCGACAAGAAGATCCACGTGTGGGGCGTCGATATGATCTCGACCGACCACCCGATGAACCTGCCGATCGGACGCTTCCTGGGCAAGGGCGGCCTGGAGCACTGGCAGCGCGTGCGCGCGCAGGTGGAGCGTAAATTTGGCGCGGACCAGATCGACACGCTCTTCCCCCCCGAAGCGTATCAACTGACGCACAACGCGCTCTTCCCGCATGACTGCGTGCACGTGGAGAATCTCGGCGGCGCCATCGGCAACCCGGCGCTGCACAACCGGCGGCTGACGATCGGTGCGTTTCCGTGGCTCTTCAAGGGCGGTGAAGCAGCTTTCTGCCGCGCCGTCGCCTGGCTGGATGAAGCGGCATGAGCCATCTGCGTTGAGCGTGCAGCCATTGCAGCGGATGGGGGATAAAGCGTTTGACAACCCAATTGCGCTGTCCTATAATCCACGCCCAATGCCACTGACCCCGACGATCACTGCCTGCACGCTGACGAATGGAGAAGCTCGCTGATGAAGCCAGCTCCTTTTGCTTACTTCGCTCCACGCAGTCTGGATGAAGCGCTGGCGCTCCTTCAGGAGCATGGCTACGAGGCCAAGCTGCTTGCGGGCGGACAGAGCCTGATCCCGGCGATGAACTTTCGGCTGGCGCAGCCGGCCGCGCTGATCGACATCAATCGCATCGACGCGCTCAGTTTTTTAGAGCCAGCTTCCGATGGGGGGCTGCGCATCGGCGCCATGACGCGCCAGCGCACGGTCGAACGCAGCGCGCTGGTTGCCGAGCGCGCACCGCTGCTTCATGCCACCATGCCTTTCA
Organism: Caldilineaceae bacterium; assembly: GCA_014879855.1. Classification (GTDB taxonomy): domain Bacteria; phylum Chloroflexota; class Anaerolineae; order Caldilineales; family Caldilineaceae; genus Caldilinea. Next base: position 3,100 of record JACSRH010000182.1, read on the forward strand.
TCGCCCACATGCAGATCCGCAACCGCGGCACGCTCGGCGGCAACTTGGCGCACGCCGACCCCGCGTCCGAACTGCCCGCGGTGATGGTGGCGCTTGGCGCTCGCTTCCGCCTGCAAAGCCAGCGCGGCGCACGCTGGGTCAACGCCGCGGATTTTTACGTCGGCCTCTTTGCCACGACGTTGGAAGCGGACGAAATGCTGGTGGAGATCGCAGTGCCGCCACTGCCGCCGCGCACCGGCTGGTCGATCCAGGAGATCGCCCGGCGCCGCGGCGACTATGCCATCGTCGGCGTGGCCGCGACTGCGACGCTGAACGCGGATGGCCGTTGTCATGCGGCGCGGCTCGTTTATCTCAGCGTCGGCGAGGGGCCAATCCAGGCGCACGACGCGGTCGCCGCGTTGCACGGCCAGGCGCCCACCGCGGCAGTCATTGCTGCGGCCATGCGCGGCGCAAGTCAAAGGATCGAGCCGCTGGGCGATATCCACGCCACGCCGGCGTATCGCCGGCAACTGATCGAAGTGCTGGGCCGGCGCGCGCTGACCGAAGCATTTGCCCGAGTACAGCCAACTTAACCAGTGTGCGGGCGCCTCGTCCGCACGCCAGCCAAGGGGGGATTGGCACACGTGACAGAACTTTACCCGGTGCAGCTTACCGTCAACGGGATGGCCTATGCTCGCACGATCGAGCCACGGCTGCTGCTTTCCGACTTTCTGCGCCACGAACTCGGTCTCACCGGCACGCATGTAGGGTGCGAACATGGCTCCTGCGGCGCGTGCACCGTGCTCATGGACGGCCAGGCGGTGCGTTCGTGCATCCTGTTTGCCGTCCAGGCTGACGGCCATGAAATCACGACCGTCGAAGGGTTAGCCGCTAATTCAGCACGCTTGCATCCCTTGCAGGAGGCGTTCCGCGCCGCGCACGGTCTGCAATGCGGCTACTGCACGCCAGGCTTTCTGATGACGCTGATCCCGTTTTTGGAAGAAAACCCGACGCCGAGCGAAGCAGAAATCCGCGACGCGCTCTCCGGCAATATCTGCCGGTGTACGGGCTATCAGAATATCGTGGACGCGGTGTTGAAGGTGGAGATTGGAGATTAAGAGATTAGGAGATTGAGGTGTTGACGTGTTGGGGAAATAGAGGAAATTGAGATGCGATCAAGCTGCTCATCCGTGATCCCCAATCTCCTAATCTCCAATCTCTAAATCTCTTGACTTATTATGGCTACACGCTACTTTGGACAACCCATCAAACGCAATGAAGACCCGCGGCTGCTGACCGGGCAGGCGACTTTCACCGACGACGTCCACCTGCCGGAGATGCTGCACGTTGCCTTCTATCGCAGCCCCTACGCCCATGCGCGCATTCGGGCGGTTCACACTGAAGCGGCGCGTGCGATGCCTGGCGTTGTCGCGGTCTACACTGCAGACGATCTGGGCGCGTATTGGCAACCTGGCCCGTTGCTGGTGCCGCCGCCGCCGGTGAAGGAGATCATCTTCAATCCGCGCATGCAGGTTCCGCTGGCGCGCGACAAGGTGCGTTTCGTTGGTGAGCCGGTGGCTGTCGTCGTCGCTGAGAATCGTTACCTGGCTGAGGACGCGGCTGAACAGATTCACCTGGACGTAGAGGTGTTGCCCGCGGTCGTCGATCTGGAGCAGGCGCTGACGCCGGCCGCGGCGTTGGTGCATGACGATCTCGACCAGAACCTCAACGCCCACGTCATCCAGCGCAAAGGTGATTACACCCGCGCGCGACAACAGGCCGACATCATCATTCAACGCAAGCTGCGCTACGACCGCGGCACCGCGGCGGCCCTGGAAAACCGCGGCATTGTCGCCCACTGGGAAGCGCGCAACCAGCAGATGACGATCTGGGACACCACGCAGGCGCCGATCCCGATCCGCAACGGGCTGGCAGGAATGCTCGGCCTCTCCGAGAAGCAGGTGCGCGTGATCGCGCCTTTTATCGGCGGCGGCTTTGGCCCCAAGATCATGATGTTCTACCAGGAGGAAGTGCTGCTGCCGTGGATTTCGATGCGGCTCAATCGGCCCGTCAAATGGATCGAGGATCGCCAGGAGAATTTCTACGCCACAACGCAGGAACGCGGCCAGGTGCACTGGGCGGAGATGGCGCTGACGCGCGATGGAAAGATTCTGGGCGTCAAGGATGTCTTTCTGCACGACGCCGGCGCGTACGCCCCTTATGGCCTGACCGTGGCGCTCAATTCGCAGTGTACGCTGCTCGGCCAGTATGATGTGGCGCACTATTACAGCGAATTCACCTCGGTCTTCACCACCAAGCCGATCGTCACGCCTTATCGCGGCGCGGGCCGGCAGCACGGCGTCTTTGTGATGGAGCGGCTGCTCGACATCGCGGCCAAAGAACTGGATATTGACCGCGTCGAGATGCGCAGGCGCAACTTGATCCCGCCCGACAAATTTCCCTACAGCAATGAGATTATCTACCAGGATTTTGCGCCGCTTACTTACGACAGCGGCAACTATTTGCCAGCGCTGGCACGCGCGGTCGAGATGATCGACTACGAACGTTTTTTGCGCGAGGAGCAGCCGCGGCTGCGCGCCGCGGGCAAACATGTGGGCCTGGGGATCGTCACCTATGTCGAGGGCACTGGCATCGGCCCTTACGAGGGCGCCAAAGTGACGGTCGAAGCCAGCGGCCGCGTCAGCGTCGCCACCGGCATCGGCACGCAGGGGCAGGGGCACTTCACCTCCTTTGCGCAGATCGTGGCCGACCAGCTCGGCGTCACGCCGGAGCAGGTGCGGCTGGTGACGGGCGACACCGCAGAGTTCTACTGGGGCGCGGGCACCTTTGCCTCGCGCGGCGCGGTGGTGGCGGGCAACGCCATCCACGCCGCGGCGCTGGCCGTGCGCAGGAAGATTCTCAAGAAGGCCAGCGACGAGTTGGAAGTAGATGAGGAAGATCTTGAACTGGTGGACGGTGCGGTGCGCGTCAAAGGCTCGCCGCAGACCGCGATCAAGCTGGGAGATCTGGCCGTGCGCGCCAACCCGATGCGCGGCGCGGTCAAGCCGGGCACGGAGCCGGGTCTGGAGGCGACCGACTACTTTGGCCCCGAACGCGGCGCCACCGCGTCGGGCGTGCACGCCATGATCGTGGAAGTCGATCCGGAGACGATGATGATCGAGATCCTGCGCTACGTCGTTGTGCATGACTGCGGCGCGGTGATCAACCCGATGATCCTGGAGGGTCAGATTCACGGCGGCGTGGCGCAGGGCATCGGCAACGCCTTCTACGAGCAGCTTGTTTTCGATGAGCACGGCCAGTTGCTCAACGCCTCCTTCATGGACTATCTGCTGCCGACGGCAGACACCGTGCCGCGCATCGAGACCGACCATGTGGAGACGCGGTCGCCGCTCAATCCGCTGGGCATCAAGGGCGCGGGCGAGGCGGGCGCGATCCCGGTTGGCCCGCTCTTTGCCCAGGCCATCGAGGATGCGCTGCACGACGCGAACCTGGAAATCCTGGAAATTCCGCTCAGCCCCAGCCGGCTGTATGAATTAGTGGCGGAAGCAAAGTGACGATCTATGCGATTGAAGATAGACCGCGGAAGGGACGGATTAGACGGATATACGCAGATGTAAGCTGTGCAACTTCGTCTAACCCGCCGCATCCGTGGCCAATTGAAAACGGGCCGAAAAATAAAGCTTAATGACCGACAACGTATCGCTCGACAACACGCTCATCGCCGCACCACCCGCTGTGACGCCGCGCTGGCTGTGGCTGCTGGGCGGCTATCTCCTCATCTTCTTGCTGGTCGCCGTGATCTGGGAGAGCAGCAAGGCGCTCTTTGCGATCCCCGACTACAAGCTGCCACACCTGACGCAGATCGCCGAGGCGTTCGTGCGCCCGACGCCCAAAGGCCCTGTGTGGCTGATTCTGCTCCAGGACGCCAGCTACACCGCGCTGGAGGCGCTCGTCGGCTTTAGCCTGGGCAGCCTGACCGGGTTTGCGATCGCCGTGCTCCTGCAACGCTATGTGCGGCTGCGCCAGGGCTTTCTGCCCTACGTGATCGCCTCGCAGACCGTGCCGATCATCGCGATTGCGCCCATGATCGTGGTGGGCATGGGGCGGATGGGTGCGCCGCCGTGGCTCTCCAAGTCGATCATCGCCGCGTACCTGACCTTCTTCCCGGTGGTGATCAACGTATTGCGCGGGCTGGAGTCAGTCGACCGCGACGCGCTGCTGCTGATGCGCTCCTACGCGGCCACCGACAACCAGATCTTTCGCCTGCTGCGGCTGCCGACGTCGCTGCCCTATCTCTTCACCGCGCTCAAGATCTCGGCCACGGCCAGCGTCGTCGGCGCCATCATCGGCGAGTTGCCGGTTGGCTCGACGCGCGGCATCGGCGTGCAGATCGTGGTCGGCTCGCAGTACAACACTTTCAACCCCGGCTTTTTATGGGCGACCATCATCGCCGCGGCCATGCTCGGCCTGCTCGCGTACGGCGCGGTGGCGCTGGCCGAAAAACGCATTGTCCGCTGGAAACGTGAGGCATAAATCCATGGGCGACCCCATTATCTCTGTCCAAAATGTCAGCAAGGTTTACGGCAACGCCAACGCGTCGACCGTGGCGCTGCAGGATGTGTCGCTCTTTATCGAAAAGGGCGAGTTTGTCTCGCTGGTCGGCCCGTCGGGCTGTGGCAAATCAACGCTGCTGCGTCTGATCGCCGATCTCGATGCGCCCAGCAGCGGGACGATCCAACTCAACGGCCACGCGCCTGAGACCGCGCGCAAAAACCGCGAGTACGGCTTTGTCTTCCAGGCGCCCACGCTTTACGACTGGCGCACGGTGGCGCGCAACGCTGAACTGCCGCTGGAGGTAATGGGGCGCGACCGTCGCGATTGGAAGCCGCGCATCGACAAGATGCTGGCGCTGGTGGGGCTGCGCGATTTCCACGAGTATTACCCGTGGCAGCTTTCCGGCGGGATGCAACAGCGTGCTTCGATTGCGCGCGCGCTCTCCTTCGACCCGGCGATCCTGCTGATGGATGAACCCTTCGGCGCGCTGGACGAATTTACGCGCGAACGCATGAACATGGAGTTGCTCGACATCTGGGAAACGACGCACAAGACCATCCTCTTTGTGACGCACTCCATCTCCGAAGCCGTGTTTCTTTCGTCGCGCATTGTCGTGATGACGCCGCGGCCAGGGCGCGTCGCCAGGCTGGTTGCGATCGATCTGCCTTCCCCGCGCACCTTCGAGACGCGCGAAAGCCGCCGCTTTTTCGAGTTGATGACCGATGTGCGCGAGACGCTCAAGGAGGAGTTTACGCGGCATGAGTAATACAAGGCGTGATATGTGATGCGTAAGAAGTTGTTCGCGGTCGGTTGCGTTTTACGCATCACACTTTATCTAGTGAGGTATCCTCGATGACTGGTGCGTCGAATCGAATGCAGGTCTGGCTGGCGCCGCTGCTGGTTTTCACGGTGACGATTGCGTTGTGGGAAGGATTGGTGCTGCTGTTCAAGCCGCCGGTCTTTTTGCTGCCGCCGCCCAGCTTGATCTGGCAGTCGTTCACGAGTCAGTTTGGGCAGTTGATGAGTTACGGCTTCAATACGTTCCTGGAGGCGTTGGGCGGCTTTGTGATTGGCTGTGGCGCAGGGCTGGTGGCGGCGACGGTGGTGGCGCGTTCACCGCGGCTGTCGGCGTTGCTGCTGCCCTTTGCCGTGGCCAGCAACGCCGTGCCGATCGTGGCGATGGCGCCGATTGCCATCGTCTGGTTTGGCATCGGTCCCGGCTCCAAGGTGGCGATCGTGGCGGTGATGTGCTTCTTTCCCACGCTGGTCAGCGCCGTGCGCGGGCTGACGGACATTTCGCCCGACGCGCTGGCGCTGATGCATTCTTACGCGGCCAGCGACTGGCAGACTTTCACCAAAGTGCGTGCGCCGAACTCCTTGCCCTTTGTCTTCAACGCCTTCAAAATCTGCACCGCCGTCAGCATGATCGGCGCCATCGTGGCCGAGTTTTTTGGCGGCGCGGTCAACTATCTGGGCATCTACATCAAGACGCAGGCCAGCATCCTCAAAACGCCGGACGCGTGGGCAGCCATTCTGGTGGCGTGCTTTTTCGGACTGGCCTTTTACTTTGCGGTTGTACTGCTCGAACGCTGGCTGATGCCCTGGCATCGGCGGCGGGGATAAAGCTAACACGCGGATGACGCGGGTCGAGCAGGTTATGACGGATATAATCAGCGAAAATCCGCACCATCTGCCCCATCCGCGTGCTATTAAAATGCTAGTGAATGAACGATCACGTTTCCACCCAATCTGTCACAGGAGGACAACCAACCATGCGTAAATCTCTCTGGATCCTTTCAGCGCTGCTGATCGGCATTGCCCTGCTGGTCGGCGCGTGCGCCGCGCCAGCGTCACCCGCGCCCCAGCCGGCTGCCGAAGCCACCGAGCCAACGGGCGGTGAAGCCGCGGCCGCGTGCGAGAGCAAAGACCCCGTCACGCTCCAGCTCAAATGGGTGGCGCAGGCGCAGTTTGCTGGCTACTACGCGGCGCAGGCGCAAGGTTTCTACGACGACGAATGTCTGGACATCACCATCAATCCAGGCGGCCCGGACATCGTGCCCGAACAGGTGGTGGCGGGTGGCCAAGCCGATTTCGGCATTAACTTCGTGCCTAGCTTACTCTCTGCGCGCGAACAGGGCACCAACCTGGTCAACATTGCCCAGATCTACGAGCGCAGCGCCATGCGCGAAATCTCCTGGAAAGACACCGGCATCGAGAGTCCAGCCGACTTGGCCGGCAAGAAAGTGGCAGTCTGGTTTGGCGGCAACGAATTCGAGCTGCTCGCCACGCTTGCCAAGTATGGCATTGACAAGGACACTGGCGTCGAACTGATCCAGCAGCCCTTCGACATGAACCTGCTGATCGAACGCCAGGTCGATGCGGCCGCGGCGATGACCTACAACGAGCTGGCGCAGGTGCTGGAGACGCCCGACAAGGACGGCAATCTCTACACGCTCGACCAGTTGAACGTTATTGACTTCAATGCCGAAGGGACGGCGATGCTGCAAGACGGCATCTTTGCGACCGAGGAATGGCTGGCGGACGCTGCAAATCAGGATATCGCCACACGCTTCCTGCGCGCTTCGTTCAAAGGCTGGATGTTCTGCCGCGACAACGTGGATCAGTGCGTTGATTACGTACTGGAGCAAGGGCCGGCCCTGCCACGCGGCCATCAGACGTGGATGATGAACGAGGTCAATCAGTTGATCTGGCCCTCGACCACTGGCATCGGGCAGATGGACGCCGCGATCTTTGACCAGACCGCGGGCATCGCGCAGCAGTATGGCATCATCACCAACCCGCCCAGCGAGGGCGCGTACGTGACCGATTATGCCAAGGCCGCGCTGGAAGGCATCGATGCCGACACGATGGGCGCGGACTATCAGCCGGTTGAGGTGACGTTGACCGCGGGCGGGCAGTAGAGACAGGGAAAACGGGGAGAGAGGGAGACAAGGAGTTTTCTTTCTCCTTGTCTCCCTCTCTCCTCTAAGTCTTTGTCAGGGGAGGGCTTTATGTGACGCCGCCTTCCCTCACCCCCTGCTTCACCGCAGATATTGCGAATAGGGGTACACCTGCCACTTCTGCAACTCCTCTCCTTTGCAGTAAACCCGCGTCGCCGTCCACCCCTGGACGTAATTCCAGAGCTGCCAGAAGTGGTTCATCTCGTTTTTGCGAAAGACGACGCGATAGACCAGATGGCGATCCTCGTCGAGCAACTGCATGAAGCCCGCGCGTTTCTGCGCCTGCCGGAGCGCAATGGCGAAGAACTCGGAGCGGCTTTGGCGAAACTCGACGATGAGGTGGGCGCGACTCAGTGCGCTGTGACCGGCGTCAGCTCCGTCTGAAGGAGCGGGCGCTGCGACCTCCATAGCCTCAGTAGCATCCCCCACAGTGGCATCGTTTACAGTGGCATCGCCTAGGATGGCAAGCTCGGCCAGCAGCGGTTCCAGGGCGCGGCGCACATCTGGCTGTGGAAGCTCGACGCGCAGGTCGCGATGCTGGCAACGCCAGGGGCGGGGACGGGGCGCGTCCGGCCCCAACTGCGCCAACACCCATTGCAGCGGCTCCTGGCCCAGCGCCACAGCGAGCGATTGAAGGCGAAAGACGAGAACCGCTTCCGAAAGCTCGGCCGCAGGCTGCCGCCACTGGCGTGCGATCGGGCGCACTTCCGCCGCGCTCAGCGGCGCATCCAACAGCGCCTGCATCCCCAGCGCAAGGCCGAACAGGTCGGCGGGCAGCGCGGCGTGGGCAAGCCAGGTTGCCAGCGCGCCGCCGTCCTGCGCCAGCCAGTGCGATAACAGGGAGACGCGCCACAGGGCCGGGTTGTCGCGCCAGGCGTCACTTTGTTCGAGCATTTCTAATTGCGTGCGCGCCGCCAACGCCAGCGGTGTGTCTTGAAGAAGACGCACCTCGAGGTTGGCGAGTAACAGTTGCTGAAAGGCGGGTGGCGCCGGGGTGAGAGGCGTCTGCTGCCAGGCAAGAAATTGCCCGCGCTGGCGCGGGGTGAAGCCGGCATAGCCGAGACCAACCACCGGCGCATTGTCGTCAACTGCTGGCGCGCCAGGCTCTGTACGCAGGGAGAGATCGAGGAGCGCGTAATCTTCGCTGGACGCTGGGCTGGCCAGCGTGATGGGAAGAGGCCACAATTGCGCGCGCGCCACCAGGGAAGAGAGCGCTTCATCGCGACCCGCAACGCGCATCAGGGACTCAATCGACATCGTCGACGCCGATCCTTGTCCTCCATGCCCGGGTCTTACCCCAGGACACAAAGACCCACAGGGAAAAACAATGAATGTCTTTGCGAGATCTAGCCCCTCTGCGCGTTTGCGTCAAAACTCTGTCTTTCGCTGACGCCTCAACTTCGGATGACATCGCCCCTCGCAACTCGCCTCTTACCTCGCATAATTCTCTTCGCGCAACATCGGCAACAGGAATTGGCCGGTGTAGCTGTGGGGATTGGCTGCAATGTGCTCTGGCGTGCCTTCGTCAAGCACGTAGCCGCCCTTGACGCCGCCCTCCGGCCCCATATCGATCAGCCAGTCGCAGTTCTTGATCACATCAAGATTGTGCTCGATCACGAGCACCGTATTGCCCTTGTTGACCAGTTCGTGGAGCACGTCGAGCAGCTTGCGCACATCCTCGAAGTGTAGACCAGTTGTCGGCTCGTCAAGAATGTAGAGCGTGTTGCCGGTGGCGCGGCGACTCAGCTCCTTGGAGAGCTTGATGCGCTGCGCTTCGCCGCCAGAGAGGGTGGTCGCCGGCTGACCGATCTTGATGTAGCCCAACCCCACCGCGTTGAGCGTCTCCAGTTTGTTGCGGATGCGCGGGATATGTTGGAAAAACTCCAACCCCTCCTCGACAGTCATCTCCAGCACGTCGGAGATCGACTTGCCGCGGAACTTGATCTCCAGCGTTTCGCGGTTGTAACGATGACCTTTGCACTCTTCGCACGGCACATAGACATCGGGCAGAAACTGCATTTCAATGCGGATGATGCCGTCACCCTTACACGCCTCACAGCGTCCCCCTTTGACGTTGAAGGAGAAGCGCCCTGCTTTATAGCCGCGCGCCTTGGACTCGGTCATGCTGGCGAAGAGGTCGCGCATGTCGGTGAAGAGGCCGACATAGGTGGCGGGATTGCTGCGCGGGGTCCGCCCGATCGGGCTTTGGTCGATGTCGATCACCTTGTCGATATGTTCGATGCCTTCAATGCTGTCAAATTCGCCGGGGCGATCCTTGGCGCGGTACATCTGTTGCGCCAGCCGCTTGTAGAGCACCTCGACCACCAGCGTCGATTTGCCGCTGCCGCTGACGCCGGTGATCGCGACGAACTTGCCCAGCGGGATGCGCACATCCACGCCCTTAAGGTTGTTCTCGCGCGCGCCCTTGATAAACAGATACTCGCCGTTGCCCTCGCGCCGCTCCTGTGGCACGGGGATGCGCACCTCGCCGCGCAGATACTGGGCGGTCAGACTGTTCGGGCAGTGCATGAACTCGTCGCGCTGTGCCGAGCAGACGACATAACCGCCATGCTCGCCCGCGCCTGGCCCCATATCCACGATCCAATCGGCGGTGCGGATGGTGTCTTCGTCATGCTCCACCACAAGGACCGTGTTGCCGAGGTCGCGCATTCCTTGCAGCGTCTCGATCAGCCGCGCGTTGTCGCGCTGATGCAGCCCGATGCTCGGTTCGTCGAGAATGTAGAGCACGCCCATCAACTGGCTGCCGATCTGCGTGGCCAGCCGGATGCGCTGGCTTTCGCCGCCGGAGAGGGTCACTGCCGTGCGATCCAGCGTCAAGTAGTCCAGCCCAACATTGACCATAAAACCCAGCCGCGCAACAATCTCCTTGAGCACCTGGTGCGAGATCGTGCGCTGGCGCGGGGTGAGGGGAGATTGGAGATTGGAGATTGGGAGATTGGGCGTGCTATTGGCGCCATTGGCGCCAGCAGCTACAGCTCCTTCAATCTCCAATCTCCAATCTCCTAATCTCCCAATCTCTTCTTCTCCCCGCAGCCACTGCACCCACGCCAGCGAGTCGTCTACAGGCATGCGCGTCACTTCCCACACGTTCTTGCCGGCGATGGTGACAGCCAGCGCTTCAGGGCGCAGCCGCCGGCCGCCGCAGGTGGGACAGGGACGCACGCTCATGTATTCTTCCAGCTTGGAGCGGATGTACTCACTGGTCGTTTCCTGGTAGCGACGCTGTAAGTTGGGGATCACACCGCTGAAGGTCGTCTCGTAATAGCGATCTTCACCTTTGCTGTTGGTGTAGTCAATGCGAATTTTCTCGCCCTTGTGCGGCGTGCCCCATACAATCACATCGCGCTGCTTCGGGCTGAGTTCCTTGACTGGCACGCGTGTCGGAATGCCATATTGCTTGCACACCGCGCGCAGGATCTGGCGATAGTAGCCTTCGCCTTCTTCGTCGTTCTGCCGCCGCCACGGGATGACGGCGCCATTTTCGATGGTTGCATCTTCCTCAAAGATCAGCTCCGGGTCGAACTCTTGCAGCGAACCCAGCCCCGTGCAGGCCGGGCAGGCGCCGTGCGGGCTGTTAAAGCTGAAGGTGCGCGGCTCGATCTCCGGCAGGCTGGTGCCACATCTGACGCAGGAAAAGTGCTCGCTGAAGGTGCGGTCAACCGGACGGTCGCGGTCGGTCACATTGGCGACGATCAGCACACCGTTGCCCAACTTCAGCGCGGTTTCGACCGAATCGGCCAGCCGCGCCATGTCGATGCCAGTCGGCTCGCCCGCGTCATCAACGCCCTGCGGCTGCACGATGATGCGGTCGATCACGGCCTCGATCGTATGCATCTTGTAACGATCGAGGTCGGGAACCTCGGTCACTTCATAGATCTCACCATTGACGCGGGCGCGCATGTAGCCTTGCTTCTGCAGGTTCTCGAAGACCGACTTGTGATTGCCCTTGCGATCCTTGATGATCGGCGCCAGGATCAACAGGCGTGCGCCTGCGGGCATTTCGATGATGGTGTCTACAATCTGCGTGGCTGTCTGCTGGGTGATCGGCTCGCCACAGGTAGGGCAGTGGGGCTGGCCAATGCGCGCGTAGAGCAGGCGCAGGTAATCGTACACCTCGGTCACAGTGCCGACGGTGGAGCGCGGGTTGCGCCCGGAGCCTTTCTGGTCGATCGAAATGGCCGGGCTGAGCCCCTCGATCTGATCGACATTGGGCTTTTCCATCAACCCCAGGAACTGGCGCGCGTACGCTGAAAGCGATTCGACATAACGACGCTGCCCTTCAGCATAGATCGTGTCGAAAGCCAGACTGCTCTTGCCGCTGCCGCTCAGACCAGTAATGACGACCAATTTGTCGCGCGGAATTTCCAAATCAACATTTTTGAGGTTGTGCTCGCGCGCGCCGCGCACCACCAATTTATCAAGCGCCATAGTCGCCTCGCAATCAAAGAGCACTGTCGCCGCCGGAACCGAACAAAAGTTCTTATAGTATATTCAATAATAGACAACTCAACAAACCGTGCAGCGCAACAAAAAAGACGGGAGCCATAAAGTTCCCCCGTCTACGTTTATTTATTGTTGCAGGATATCATATCACCGCGCCCGTTTCCGTGAGCAATCATGCATTGGCGCATCTCAAAAGCTGGTTGAAAGGCCTCATCACCAAGGTCACGCAGCCGCGCGGGGGCCAGCCGTAATTGGGCAGGCTACTTTGCCCAATGCGACCAGCATCACGCGTGAGCAGAGGATTTTGGAGAGAAAGTGACAGGCGATCCTAATCGATTTGAATCTGCGGCAGGCGCGCTAGGTCGAACTCGTGCAGGCGCTCCGGCCCCAATGCCGTGATTTCCCAGTGGATTTGCTCGGCGGCGGCGCGCAACGCGGCAATATCCACTCCCTGACAGACGGGCGGCAAGCCGCGCAGGCGGGGCAGCCCGCGACGGAACATCTTGACCGCGCCTGCCCAGTTATGGCGCTGAATCTGCAAGAAGGCCACGCCGATCTGCAGAATGCCTTGATACATCTCCCGTATGGGGCGTGCTTCTGCCAACCACGCCGCCTCCAACAGCTCATGCTGCTCAAAGTATGCGCCCTGATTGAACTCCTCAATGCCACGCCGCGCCAGCGCGCACAACGGCGCGTCCCAACCGTCCGGGTAAATCACGGGCGGGTGCAGATAGCGATCCACCACCTGCGGCAGCTCTCCCATCAGCTTGCTGCGCGGCCAGGCATGGTTGGCGCCGGCTTGCCGAGCCGCGCGCAGGGTTGCCACCTCCACATGGCTGCCAAAGGCGATGAGCGGAATCTGGCTGGTGTCCGGGCGCAGTTTGCAGCGGATGATGGCCTGCGCCCAATCGCCTTCGCTCGCCAGATCCAGCAGCGCCAGCACCGGAAAATGCCGAGCCATCGCGTCCACAAAAGCGTCCGGCGTCTCGACGATCACGGGCAGCCCGCCCTGGCGGCGGATCACGTCTGCCAGACGCGGGGCGAAGAATAGATCTGCTTCCAGGCAAACGATGGCGTTGCGTTGCGCCAGAGCATTGTCTGGCATCTTCGCATCAGGCCGGCTCGCGGCTGGCAGTTTGTCCATGATGGCTCCATACCTTGAACTTGGTTCACTTCTCAGTTGTATGTCGAGAAGTTAGCCACAGAGAGTACAAAGAACCCAAAAATCACAAGGCTCTGGCTAGCGTTCTTCTTTAGAAACACCGCCGCTCTGGCCGCCCGGCCCATGATCGAATCCATTCCCGGAATGCGTTGACAGCCAAAGAGCCACCAGTTGACCTGCCAAGCGCGTGCTCTGGTATACTACTTTTCTCAGAACCACTTTTTAGATTTATTCACTGATAGACAGGTTTTTTAGTCACAAGGCATATTACCCAAAAGCAGGCGCTATGAATGTGAAAATTGATCCCAATCTGAGCTATGACGCTGCCTTGGCGCAGCTTGAGGATATTTTGAATCAACTGGAACGCGGGGATCTGCCGCTTGAGCAGACGTTATCCTTGTATGAGACCGGCGCCACGCTGGCAAAATTATGCGCTGCGCGCCTGGATGAAGCGGAGTTGCGCGTCCAGCAATGGCAAGCCGGCGATCAGACCACCCCGTTCGAAGGGTGGCAGGAAACTTAATCGACAATGCGCGCGCTGCTGAGCAACTCGGCGTTGTGGCTGCCCTTGTCGGTTGCGTTCGGCGTCCAACTTTATAAAATGCTGGCGTTCTGGGTGCAGAATGGGCGCATCGAGTTTCGCGTGCTGGCGCAGGCCGGCGGTATGCCCAGCAGCCATGCCGCCATGGTGAGCAGTCTGATGACGGCCATCGGCTACCAATACGGGCTGGACAGCGGCCTCTTTGCAATTGCAGTGGCGCTGGCGGTGATCGTCATGTACGACGCGCGCGGCGTGCGTCAGGAAAGCGGCAAGCAGGCGCGCGTCATCAATCAGATTCTCCAGACCTTTTTCAGCGGGCATCCCCTCACCGAAGCCCAGTTAAAGGAATTGATCGGGCATACCACCTTGCAGGTCATCGTCGGCAGCTTGATTGGCGTCTTTTACACATTGATTTATTTGATTTCGCGCGATTGGGTGTAGCCACGCTGCCCACTGCTTTGATCTGTCTTTTCGCAGCGCTCCTCTGAATTTTTCTCAAATTTTTCCCATTAATGGCTTGTCGCTGCTGTTTGCCTGTGCTATGATGTGCCACATTGTCAATGAAACCGTCTGCACCAGGGCAAACCATATGCGCACAAGCTGCATCAAGCTTCTGCAAGTTGCGTGCAACGCTGGCGGGCGGCCTCGATTCGAAAATGGGTAGAGCTGCAACTGTGGCTCCAGTCGATAGGTGGAGGATGTATGCGACGTGTGGTTCTGATTCAGCCGCGACGCGATGGTCGAATTTTTGGTAAATCACCAGGGTCTCCCTACACATTGATGCGCCTGGCGTCGCTGGTTCCCGCGGAGATTCCCGTGGAAATCTGGGATGAAAATCTGGGCGATCTGGCGCTTGACACTTTGCGCGAGGGTGATCTCGTCGGCATCACCTCGATGACGGTGACGATCGAACGCGCCGAGCAGATGGCGCGTCAGGCCATGAAGCAGGGCGCCGGCGTGGTCGTAGGCGGCGTCCACGCCACGTTGATGCCCGAACATACGGCCACCTTTGCGCACAGCGTCATGGTGGGCGAGGGCTACTTCACCTGGCAGCGACTGATTCAAGACTTTGCCGCGGAAGGCGTCAAAGGGTTGCAGCCGCTTTACGAAGACCTGCGCTGGGCCGACCTGGAAGGGCTTGCCACCATCACCGATCGCGTAATTGCCATGGTCGATGAGAGCAAAAATTACTGGACGCCATACTTAGAGATCACGCGCGGCTGTCCGCGCAACTGCGACTTCTGCACCGCAATCCGCGTCAGTGGGCGGCGGATGCGTTTCCGCCCCATCGATGAGGTTGTAGACGAAATTGAGCGACGCCAGATCAAGCGCTTCTTCTTGACCGACGACAACTTTGGTCTCAACTTTACGCTGGACCCCGACTACTGCGCCGAGCTGTTTGGCGGGCTTGCTAAACTTGACTTGCACGGGTGGACCTGCCAGTCGGAAATGAGCATCGCCAAACACCCCGAACTGCTCGAAATGAGCGTGGCCGCGCATCTCGACAAGCATTTTATCGGCTTTGAGAGCGTCAATCCCGACAATCGCTCGTCGCTGGGCGGCAAATCCAAAGGCAATATCGACCAGACGCGCGAGGCGATCCGCACGATCCGCAAGACGGGCGTCGGCGTCGTCGGCCTGTTTGTGATGGGTTTCGATTCCGACACGCACGAAACTTTCCGGGCGATGTGGGACTTTATTCGCACCAGCGAGCTGGACAGCGTCAGCACGACGATGATCACGCCCTACCCAGGCACCCCCTTCCGCAATGTGGTTGAGGGCGAAAATCGGCTGCTCGATGTGCCGTGGAGTCATTACGACACCGCGCACCTGACCTTTATTCCCAAGAACTTTACAGTTGAGGAGCTGCGCGGCGCGTACGATTGGCTCTGTCGCAAGATCTACAGTCCCACACAGATCGCGCGCCGTGGCATGCGTTCGCTCGGCCGCTACCCGATCTCCAAAGCAGGCAAGAAGGCGTTTGGCAGCTTCAGCACCGATTACGGCTATCGCCGCACCTACGCCTATCGCAATGCCGTGTAAAGAATAGACCGCGGATGGCGCGGATGAGGCGGATTCTCACGGATTTTATCCGCGAAAATCCGCCTCATCCGTTTAATCCGCGGTCTATTCTTTTAATATTTGCAATCCACCTGCCGCTTGGACGCGGCCGATTCCAGAATAGCGTCGCAGATCACCGCGCAGCGATAGCCATCTTCAAAGTCGGCGCCGATCGGCGCCACCGGTTTGTCGTTGACGATGCAGTCGAGCAGATGCGTGATCTCGTGGACAAAAGTGTGCTCCCAGCCGATGATATGCCCCTGCGGCCACCAGTTTTCCCACCATGGATGGTACGGTTCGGAAACCAGCACCTGATGGAAGCCGCGCGTCTCCTTTGGCTCGTCGTCGATCCAGAAAGCCTCCAGCTCGTTCATGCGCTCCAGGTTGAAGCGCAGGCTGCCTTTCTCGCCGTTGATCTCGATCACGTTGCTGTTCTTGCGCCCTGCCGCAAAGCGCGTCGCCTCGACTGTGCCTAACGCGCCGTTCTCGAAGGCCACGACCGCGGCAAAGGCATCATCGACATCCACCTGGCCCACTGTACCATCGCCCCACGGACGTTCCGGGATGAAGGTCTTCGTCATGGCGCTGACGCTGCTAACATCGCCGACCAGATAGCGGCCCAGATCGATGATGTGTGCGCCGAGATCGCCCAGCGCGCCGCTGCCCGCCACATCTTTTTTAAGGCGCCAGATCATGGGCATGTTGTAGTGCGGCATGATCCATTCCTGCAGATAGACGGCGCGGAAATGGTAGATGCGCCCCAGCGCACCGCTGTCAATCAGCTTGCGCATCTGGCGGATCGCCGGGACAAAGCGGTAGTTGAAAGCGGTCATGTGTTTAACGCCCGCCTTCTGCACTGCGTCCAGCATCGTCTTGGCTTCCTCGGCAGTGCGCGCCAGCGGCTTTTCACAGAGAATGTGCTTGCCCGCCTGCGCCGCGACGATGCACGGCTCGGCGTGGGCGTCGTTGGGGCCGCCGTTGTCGAAAAGCTGGACGCGGTCGTCGGCCACCATGGCGCGCCAATCGGTGTAATAGCTTTCATAGCCAAAGCGTATGGCCGCGGCGCGCGTCGCCTCTTCGTTGCGGCCACACACCGCAACCAATTTTGGCACGGCCGGCGGCGGATACATCATGTAGGGAATCTTCTTGAAGGCATTGCTGTGCGCCTTGCCCATGAAGGCATATCCCAGCATTCCGACGCCGATTTCAGGCGCTTGCTGATCGGCGGCCGCCGCCGCCATTGCGGTGAAGCCTGCTCCTTCGGCCATTGCTTTCTCCTTTGCTGATGTTTGAGCTGTGGTTTGTCAACAGAGCAACGGCTAGCCTTGCGGCGCCGCTGCCTTGATTGGATCAGACACGTTCTCTTCAAACTGCTTGAAATTTGCCCTGAACATGCCGGCCAATCGTCTGGCCTGCGCATCATAGGCATCCTTGTCGGCCCACGTATTGCGCGGCTGAAGCACCTCGGCCGGCACATCCGGCACGCTGGTCGGGACCTGGACCCCAAAGAAAGGATCTTCGACAAACGCAACGCCGTTGAGATCGCCATCCAATGCCGCGTTGACCATGGCGCGCGTGTAGGCAATCTTCATGCGGTGGCCGACGCCAGGAGGCCCGCCGGTCCACCCAGTGTTGACCAGCCAACAATTGACGTCGTGTTGCTCGATCTTCTTGCCGAGCAGGCTGGCGTAGACGCTGGGCCGCTGCGCCATGAAAGGCGCGCCAAAGCAGGCGCTGAAGGTGGCCTGGGGCTCGGTCACGCCGCGCTCGGTGCCGGCGACTTTGGCCGTGTAGCCAGAGATGAAGTGATACATGGCCTGCGCGGTGGTCAGCCTGGAGATGGGCGGCAACACGCCAAAGGCATCCGCCGTGAGGAAAATAATATTCTGCGGGTGGCCGCCGCGGCCATCGCGCGTGGCGTTGGGAATGTGGGAGATCGGATACGCGGCGCGGGTGTTTTCGGTCAACGAGCCGTCGTTGAGATCGATGCGCCGCGTGTTGGCGTCGATGCCCACATTCTCCAGAATGGTGCCAAAGCGTCGCGTTGTCTCATAAATTTCCGGTTCGGCTTCTGGCGAAAGACGGATGGTTTTGGCGTAGCAGCCGCCCTCGAAATTGAAAACACCCGTTTCGCTCCAGCCGTGCTCGTCGTCGCCGATCAGCGTGCGCTTGGGGTCGGCGGAGAGCGTGGTCTTGCCTGTGCCGCTCAGCCCAAAGAAGATCGCCGTATCGCCCTGTGGCCCAATATTGGCGGAGCAGTGCATCGGCATTACCTCGTGGAAAGGCAGCAGATAGTTCATCGCCGTAAAAACCGACTTCTTGATCTCGCCAGCGTATTCGGTGCCGCCGATCAGCACCAGCTTTTCCGCAAAATTGACCAGAATGAAGACATCCGAGTTGGTTTCGTCGTAGTCAGGCGAGGCGTGGAACCCAGGACAATCGATGACCACGAACTCGGGGTGGTGAACAGACAGTTCTTCAGGCGTCGCCTGGATGAACATATTGCGCACAAAGAGGCTGTGCCAGGCATACTGGGTGACGATGCGCACGGGCATACGATACTGCGGGTCGGCGCCGGCCCAACAATCCTGGATGAAGACATCTTTTCCCTGCAGGTAGGAAGTCATACGCCGGTGAAGTTCGTCAAAACGCTCCAGCTTGAAAGGACGATTGACCTTGCCCCACCAAATGAACTCGTCGCTGGTTGGCTCCTTGACAACAAACTTGTCGTTGGGTGAGCGCCCGGTGAACTGGCCTGTGCGCACAACGAGTGGCCCCAGGTGCGACATGATGCCTTCGTTGCGTTTGATGGCTTCTTCATAGAGCGCTGGCGTCACCAGGTTCCAGTAGGCCGTCTTGACATTGGTAATCCCGTGCGTTTCGAGACCGACCGGGCTATGCGGGCGCGAACTGTACTCTTGCATCATTGGCTCCTATTCTTTTCCAACCCATCGGACAGCATACGAACCATTATACACTGAAAAAGCAGTACATGGATGGCGAGACCCTACACCTTTACCGGCTTCAGCCCCCAAATATCGTGGGCATATTCACGAATCGTGCGGTCTGACGAGAAGTAGCCAGAGCGCGCGGTGTTGAGAATCGACATGCGCGTCCAGGCTTCCGGGTCGCGATACAGCAGGTCGACCTGATCCTGGCTGTCGATGTATGGTTGGAAGTCCGCAAAGATCAGATATTCGTCGTGGCGGAGCAGGGCGTCCATCAGCGGGCGGAAGAGCGTAGCATCCCCGCGCGAGAAAACGCCCGAAGCAATCGCATCGACGGCGCGCTTGAGCGTGCGGTTGTTGGCGTACCAATCGTACGGATGATAGCCGCGCGCCTTGAGATCCATCACCTCCTGGGCGTTGAGGCCGAAGAGGAAGAAATTCTCCGCGCCGACCAGCTCGCGAATCTCGATATTGGCGCCGTCGAGCGTGCCGATGGTCAGCGCGCCGTTGAGCGCAAACTTCATGTTGCCGGTGCCCGACGCCTCCTTGCCAGCCAGTGAAATCTGTTCGGAAAGCTCGGCGCCAGGATAGATGATCTGTCCCATCGTGACGTTGAAGTTAGCGGGGAAGACAATTTTGAGCCGGTCGCGCACGATCGGGTCAGCATTGACCACCTCGGCTATGCTGTTGACCATTTTGATGATCAGCTTGGCGGTCGCATACCCGGACGCGGATTTGGCGCCAAACAGGAAGGTGCGCGGGACGATGTCCAGGGCGGGATTGTCTTGCAGCCGTTGATAGAGCGTGACAATGTGCAGGAGCTTGAGCAACTGCCGCTTGTACTCGTGCAGACGCTTGACCATAACATCCATCATGGCGTCAGGATCCACAATTGTCTGCGTGCTGTGCTGGACAAAGGCCGCCAGGCTCTCTTTGTTGTAGCGCTTGATCTCACGCCAGGCCTGACGGAAGGCAGCGTCGTCAGCATATGGCTCCAACCCGCGCAGCCGCTCCATGTCGTTGAGCCAGCCATCCCCGATGGTCTCGGTGATCAACTGGCAGAGCCGTGGGTTGGCAAGCTTCATAAAGCGCCGCGGGCTGACGCCGTTGGTCTTGTTCTGGAAGCGATCCGGAAACATGACGCCAAAGTCGGCCAGCGTAAAGTCGTGCAGCAACTGCGAATGGAGCGAAGCCACCCCGTTGATCGCAAAGCTGCCCACACTGGCAAGGTTGGCCATACGAATCTGGCGACCGTCCGCCTCATCGATCAGCGACATCCGCGCAACGCGCGCCTCGTCGCCGGGAAAACGCGCGCGCACGTGCGCCAGGAAGCGATGGTTGATCTCGTAGATGATCTCCAAGTGGCGCGGCAGCAAGTACTCGAACAGGCTGACCGGCCACTTTTCCAGCGCTTCAGGCAGCAATGTGTGGCAGGTATAGGCAAAAGTGCGCTGCGCGATGCGCCACGCCTGATCCCAGTTTAGCCCTTCCTCGTCCAGCAGGATGCGCATCAGCTCCGGGATCGCGATGACCGGATGTGTGTCGTTAAGTTGGATCGACACTTTGGCGGGAAAGTCGTTCCAATTGCTGTTGCGCAGCCGAAAGCGGCGGATGATGTCGTGCAGCGAGCACGCGACGAAGAAGTATTGCTGGCGCAGCCGCAACTCGCGCCCCTGCGGCGTGCCATCGTTGGGATAAAGCACTTTGCTGATGTTCTCGGAGTAAATTTTTTGCTCTACAGCCTGAGCGTAATTGCCGGTGTCAAACATCTGAAAGTCGAACTCTTCGGCCGCGCGCGCGCGCCACAGCCGCAAAATATTGACCGTATTCGTGCCGTAGCCGGGCACGAGCGTGGTGCACGGTTCGCCTAACACCTTCTGCCCTGGAACCCAGCGCACGCGCAGCCGGCCCCCACCGTCGGGCACATGGTCGGTGTAGCCGCCAAAACCGACTTCGATCATGTCGTCGGGCTGGATGAACTCCCACGGGTTGCCGTGCAACAACCAGGTGTCGGGCTGTTCGACCTGCCAACCGTCGACAAATGTCTGGCGAAAGATGCCAAACTCATAGCGGATGCCATAACCGACCGCCGGCAGATCGAGCGTTGCCAGCGAATCCATAAAACAGGCGGCAAGGCGGCCCAGGCCACCGTTGCCCAGCCCTGGCTCTGGCTCCAGTTCGAGGAATTCTTGCAAAGTCGCGCCAAAGTCAGTGGCAAATTGTTCGGCCAGCTCGGTTGTGCCCGTGTAAAGCAGATTCTGCCCCAACTGCTTGCCCAGCATATATTCGGCGGAGAGATAGTAAGCAAATTTGGGATTGGCGTCGTAATGCGCTTCGGTCGTCTGGCGCCAGCGTTGCGTAAGCAGGTCGCGCACAGCCAGCGACAGCGCGGTGTAAATGTCGCGCCGGCTGGCCGATTGCATCGCCTTGCCGACGGTGTTGTAGAGGCGCTCGGCGACAGCCTGATGGAGCTCCTCCTTGGTCAAGGTGGCGACGCCAGCCAGGGTAATTGTATCGGGTGCGGTTGCAATGCTCATGATGCTTCCTATTGGATTCCTATTGGATAGGCCTGTTTGGATAGGTCTGTTTGGATAGGCCTGTGTCACTCAATTGTCGGCGGGTGGAGTGGCTTCAGACTTGAGACATTTTGCGAACGATAAAAATCCAGCATGGCTGCGACGGCGCAGCAGCCATGCTGCGTCACTATACACCACTTGCGCCATCCTGCCCAGCAACTTGCCCAGCCTGAATTGCCATCACCGATCACTGTACAGGATAGGTGACCAGAATGCCCACCCCGATCAAAAGCACGAGGGCGGCCAGCGTCAGCATGGCAATATCCACGCCTTTGGACTGAAACTTGCCGCTGATGCCGCCAAAGAAGAGCACCGAGGCGAAGATCACGGTCAGCAGGATGTAGCGGTCGGAAATCTCGTTGGCCCGGTTGGCAAGTTCGGCTTCGGTTTCAGCCTGTTGTTGCAGCTCCGCCGCTTGCGTGTTTTGCACCAGTTGATACTCGGCCATGACAAATGGCGTGGGCGGCGCATCTAGGTTCTGCAGCGGTTTGGTGGCGAGCCAGGCATCGGTGGCAACCTGGAGTTCCGCCGGAAAGCGTGCGTACAGAAAATCGGCCAGTTCCGGGTTCTCTTCGCTGACCGCCGACGCCCAGGCGACAAAAAGATTGGCGTGCAGGCTGGTCATCTGCACCGCCTGGTTGGACATTTTCGCGGCCTGCACATAGGCGACGTTGGCCGCCGCGCTGTGCTGCGTCTGCTCGCCTCCCCACAGCGCGGCCTGGTAACCGGCCCACGCGGTGGCGACAGTCGCCAGCGAGAGCAAAATGGCCGACGCAAACTCGATCCAGCGATCAAAGCGGCTCACCTCAGTCTCGACGGAAAGAATGCGGTCGCCAAAGCTGACCGTAGCGTCTTTCAGTTCGCTGTGCTCTTGCTCCACCTTACACCCCTCTCTCTTTTTATTTTGTCATCTCCAGGAAGCGCCCCAGCCACTGCCGCCGCCACATCGTGCGCAGCAGCAGTGCGCTACTTAGTGATCGGTCTGCAAAACTTCTTGCAGCCACCCCGGCACGGCGTCGGCGTACTCGCCGTGCTGTTCCGGAGGCAAAGTCGCCAGCGCGCGCCGCCATGTCAGCGCGCGATTGACCATGCTCAGCGGCTGCGCAAGGTGCAGCGCGCGGCGCAGGTCCTCCAGCTCCCCGTAGGCGCGCCATTGGGTGAGATAAAGATCGCGCAGATCGCGCAGCGCTGGATCGTCCTCCTCCAGCCCAAGCCCGTAGGCAATGCTGCGCAGCGTGACGAGCAGCGTCAGGAAAGGATGCGTCACACAGGCGTCCCCCCAATCGATAAAACGATACTGACCATGCTGGATCAGAATATTGCCGTCGTGGAAGTCGCTGTGGTCGATCGTGGCCGGGATGCCCAGGCTCGCCAGCTCGGCGCACTGGGCGGTAAAGGCAGGGAAGCGCGCGATCAGGTGCGCATGTTCGACCGGCGTCAACCCATGCGGCGCGCCGACAGCCAGCAACGCCTCGTCGGCCAGCAGATCTTCATAGAGCGCGGGCAACTGCTCCAGCCGCCGGTCCACAACGCCGGACGTCAGCAACTCGGCAACGTGAGGCGCGGCTTGCCTTTGCAACGCGGCATAGCGCGGCAGGATGAGCGTCCAATGGTGGAGATCGCCGCCCTCGCGCGTGTGGCTACGCAACAACTCACCGCCGTCCCCCATCAGGATCAGCCCCTGCTCCACCTCCAGCCCGTAGATCGGCGGCAGCGTCTCCGGCTGCAACCGCAGCAGAAAGTCAATTAGCGCGACTTCATGCTTCATGGCAGGCGCGCACGCCTTCAGCCACAACAGCCCAATGTTCGTCGGCGCCCGCCACAGCGCGGACCAGGGGCGCACCCGCACTTCCTCCAGCGCACCGGTCAGGCGCGCGTCCTGGGCGCGCAGTTGCAGCGCCGTCCACGTGGCGATGGATTCCACCCATCCAGCCTGTTCCCAGGGCGCGGGTGTGTAAGAAGGCGTCATCGCAAGAAAATTCCTGTCCTCATGCTCTATCCACAATTTGATGCCTCACAAGCCACGGGCAGTGTAGCACGATCTGTAACACTTTCTGTAGTGCTTTGATGCTTTTGCCGCGCATTGCTTCATGATTTGATAGACGTAGCACAGCAACGTTTTGTAGTCACGACAGGAGGAAGTGTGACCATCAACGCCATATATGGTCTCGACGCTCAGGGCCACCTTTATTATCGCGCGGAGGAATGGGTGCGCGCCGACGAAGGCGTCACCGTGATCCGGAAAGTCGCCGCGGGCGAGTACGATCTGCCTTATACGCTCTACGAACTTATCCTGGCCCCGCACCAGCGTGCGTCGCTTCCCGCATTACAGCAAGGAGCTATCGCCACAATTTACATCATCGAAGGGACGCTTGCCGTGCGCCTTGGCGAGCAGACGATCACCGTGAACGCCGGCGGTCTGGTGCAAGCGCCGGCGCAGCGTGACTACGCCATGTGGAACCCGACTTCGAGCTGCGTGCGCTGTCTTGTCATCGTCGTTGAAGAGGATGAGCACAGCAAGCCTGCGTCGCTGACGAGCCTTGCGTAAATTACCGCCGGATTGCCGCCGGCTTATTACACGGAACACCATGAAGCTTGCAGGCGTCATAGGCGCATCAGGCGTCGTCACCCCGCCAGTGGTGTGGCGCGCCAGGCATAAAAACTATTATCCTGCTGAAATGGAGACAGTTATGGTTTATCCAATGAGACGCACATGGATGCTGCCCCTGCTGTGCTTTGTCGCCTGGAGCAGTGCAGCCTGCGTTGTGCAGCCGATCCAGCCGGCGCATCTCCCCGCAAACGAGGCCGGGATCGTGGGGGTGACTTCTGCGCCGCTGGCTGGATTTTCCTACGCGGGGCCAGCGGCGCCTGGCAGCGACGACGCCTCGAAGTGTGCAAGTCTGCTGCTGGCCAGCGGCGGCGAGGCGACTGTCAGCGACTGCACCGGCAACGTCACAACCATCGACCTGGACGAAAGCCTTCTTGCGCGCTGGTCGCAGATGCAGGAGCGCTTTGCTGCTTTTGTGGTGGAGACGCCGACCGAGCGCCTCGCATTCACCGGGACAGGCGCGATTGCCGGCGACGCCTGGCAGCGCGCGCTGCTGGCCTGGGCGCGGACACAATACGCCGTGCTGAGCAGCGGCAAGGTCAGCGCGGCTGGCAACACCGTGTTGGCGTGGGATCTCGGCCCGCTCGATGATGCGCAGAGCAGTTGTATGCATCTGACCGTGCTGGCGTGGGGGGAGGCCTATGCCGAGACGCGCCCCTGCACCGGCGGCGACGTACAGGCGCTGAAAACCGGCTGGCTCGAAACTGCTGAACTTGAGCAGCTTGACGCATGGCTTACCAGCTATGCTCCGCTAAACACCCCAGATGGCTATGTGGCGGGCGCAGGCGTACAAACAACGCGCGCTGGGGATCTGGCTGCCATCGAGGCCTGGGTCGCGAGCGTGTGGCATCGCCTCTGGATCAGCGGGCCGCCGTAAACAGCCGATGCCTCCATTGACGGGTGCGCCGTATGCACCGCACCCGTCGAGGGAACTCAGCGATTTGTGGGGCGAAGACAATGGCTATTGCCTGCTCCACTCAACTGATTATGTGGTGGAAATCACCGGCGATGGCGTCATCAACCTGGTGCGCGGCTCGATCATGAATCACATCGACCCGCGCCTGCGTATTCCTACCCATGGCGCACCGACTCATCCCGGCGAAATGTTAAATGAAGAATTTTTGAAGCCGCTGGAAATGACGCAGGCCGAATTGGCAAAGCGGATTGACGTCTCCTAGCC
>JACSRH010000284.1 GCA_014879855.1 Caldilineaceae bacterium
CCTCGTTGACCGCGGACGCTCCCTGCGCCACCTCGCCGTCGGCGGGCACGCTGGCGCCGGGCCGCACCAACAGCAGGTCGCCGCGGCGCAGCTCGTTCACCGGGACCTGCTGCACCGCACCGCTGTCGTCGAGCCGCTCCGCGGTGTCGGGCAGCAGTTTGGCAAGCTGGTCGAGCGCGCCCGATGCCTGGCGCACACTGCGCATCTCCAGCCAGTGGCCGAGCAGCATGACATCGATCAGCAGCGCCATCTCCCAGAAAAAGCCGCTGGCGGGATCGACGAAGATCATGACAAAGCTGTAGAAAAAGGCGACGCAGATCGCCAGTGAGATGAGCAACATCATGCCGGGCTTGCGGGTGCGAATCTCCGGCACGGCCATCTGCAGGAAGGGAATGCCACCAACGATAAAGATGACGATGGCAAAGCCGGCGCCGATCCACTGGCTGCCGGGAAAAGCCGGCATGGTAAAACCAAACCACATCTGGATCATGGGGCTGTAGAGCAGCACCGGGATGGTCAATACCAGGCAGATCCAGAAGCGGTTGCGGAAGATCAGTTCGTGGCCGCTGTGATCGACGTGTGCGCCGGGGCCGGCGTGCGCATCGTGGCCGCCGTGATCTTTGCCCGTGGCCGCGGCCAGGTGACCGGCGTGCTGCTCGGTCAGCCCGGCCTGTCGGGCGGAAGCCGCCACTTCCGCATCGCCGGTCGAGGTTTGCAGCTCGCGGCCATGCATTGCGTTGGATTCCAGCGCGGCCGCTTCGTGCTCCCGCGCCGCATGATCGTGTTCTGAGTGGTTTGGTGTAGACATTGTTCACTCCTTGCTGGCGATCTGGTGCGACCTCCAATGGCGAAGCAGGCCCGGCATGCCGGGCCTGCTCCATCAATCCTCTCTTCGCCTGGGTGACATTCGGGCACGTCACCCAGCCACGCTTACTCGGCGGCAGACCAGGTCAAGACAAGCGCTGCCCGGGTGCGCCCTAAGTGGTTGGAAGCGTGCGTCGCACTGGTCAGCGGATAGTCTTTGGCGCGATTCCTTTTGACCAGTGCGACGCACGCGGCGGTAAGCTCACCAAATTCGTGGGACGCACCCACGCTGCACCGCCGGTTTTTACACGATTGCAAAGTTGCGCATCATGCCGCTGTCTTCGTGCTCCAGGTTGTGACAGTGAATCAGATAGACGCCGCGGTAGTGCTCGAAGCGCATGATCACCCGCACG
Source organism: Caldilineaceae bacterium (assembly GCA_014879855.1). GTDB lineage: Bacteria > Chloroflexota > Anaerolineae > Caldilineales > Caldilineaceae > Caldilinea. The sequence goes on from JACSRH010000284.1 coordinate 1,218, forward strand.
CGTTCGCCCGGCATCAGCAGCACGGTATCCTTCCAGCCTTGATCGACCAGCCCCTCGCGCACACTCTCCCAGCCGACGCGCTGCGCGTCGTCAACTTCGCGGCCCAGCACCTGGAACTGTATCCCATGCAGATGCACCGGGTGCGCCATGAAGTCGCGCATACCGCCCTGCATGGCCATGCCGCCGCCCATCGCCATGCCCTCCATGGCGCCGTTGCCCTCCTGCATCTGGCCGTGATCCATGCCAGCCATGCCGCCCATGCCGCCGCTCGCCGCAGCCGGCGGCGCCATCAGATTGGCAAGCTCCCAGATTTCGGTGTCGCCAAAGCGCACCTTTTCGTCCTCGGCCACCTCATCCATCACAAAGGTGCGGCCGTTGATGGTCCAGTTCATGGCGTCATCCATGGCAAAGACAAAGGGACGCGGTGCGGTGGCGTTGACGGCTGCGCTGGCCGCAAGCGTCTCCACTGGCAGCAGCCTCGCTGGCAAGACAAGCGTGCTGGTGGCCGCTTCGTTCACCGCAAAGGTCATCACCTCAAACGCCGCGCCATTGGCCAGCCCGGTCTCCCCCATCATCATGCCCATCATGCCTGCTTCGACGCCTTCAAAGGCCAGGCTCACCAGCTTGACGGTGCTGCCCACGGTCTGCTGGGCAAAGTCGGCCCACACCTCGACGCGCTCGCCGGGCGCCAGCATGACGTAGGGCAGCGTCAGCGGCGCCGCCAGCAGGCCGCCGTCGGCGCCGATCACCGTCATTGGCGTGCCGTCCTCCCACGCCAGCTTGTAGATGCGGGCATTCGAGCCGTTGAGCAGGCGCAGGCGATAGGGCTGCGTTGCCACTGGCAGCGTCATCTCCGGCTGGCCGTTGACCAGAATGCGGTCGCCCAGCACGCCCATCATCTGGTCCATCATGCCGGCCATGCCGCCAGCGATGTACTGCAGTTGGTTGTTGCCGTCGAAGCGGCGATCCTGGATCACCAGCGGAATGTCCTGGGCGCCGGCTGGCAGATTGAGCGCGGCTTCCTCAGCGTCGCTCACGATCACAAGTCCGGCCAGCCCATAGTAGGCCTGCTCTGCCGTCAGCCCGTGGGGATGCGGATGGAACCAATAGGCGCCGGGTCGATTTTGCACCTCGAAGGCAATCTCCAACTCGTCGCCCGGCGCGACCGGAAAAGCCGGGTGACCATCCTCGGCGCCGGGCGGCACGATCAGGCCATGCCAGTGGACGGTGGTCGGCGCGCTCAGCTCGTTGCGCACGTGCACCCGCATCTGGTCGCCGCGCTGTACGCGCACCACTGGCCCTAGATAGGAGCCAGGCAGCGCCGTGACCGCATCTGGGTTGCCCTGGATTAACTCGCCTGTGTAGGAAAGCACCTGGGTGGCTGCGCCGGGCAGGATCGGCAGCTCTGTTTGCCGCGCGGTGAGCCGGAACTCCAACTGGGCGGGAACCGCGGCGGCCGCGCCAGGGCTGGCCGCCGCGGCCATGCGGCTGTTTTCCTGGGCGGCCGGCAGGGTGGCCGCGGTGCAGGCGCTCAGGCCGAGCGCGGTCGCGCTTAACCCGCTGATCTGCAAAAAACGGCGCCGCGTCAGCGTTTTGTTGTGTAGAAACGAACGGTTGTCCGCCATATAGCTCCTCAAGCAGAATGCAAAGCTGGCAAAATCCATTGTGCTATGCACAGCCGCAATTCGGCTAACGCGCCCGCCAATTCGGGCTGCACCGAGGCGGGGCAGCCATGCACAGCAGGAAACACTGTGTCACACAGTTGTGAAGCAATTATGAAGCAGTGACGTGGGTCGCTGGCAAATAAGATCATCCATGCCCAACACTACGCTTTATCCTCACTGGCTGGCCTGAAATTCAGGAACTGGGCGCGCTTCCGCCTCAGCCTGGGTGGCGGCCACGCCATTTTGACTGATGTCGTCAATCAGCCAATCCATTTCCTTGATCTCACGGCGCTGCGCCTCGATGATGCCGTCAGCCAGCTCCCGGACGCGCACGTCGGCAATCTGGGCGCGTTCGCTTGTCAGAATGGCGATGGAGTGATGCGGAATCATCGCTCTCATGTAGGAGCTATCCTGAACAGTAATCTGGCTGCGGACCAGATAGAGCGCACCCACAAAGACGACGAGGCTGCCCAGATAGATGGCCAGATTGGTTTTGTTGTTGTTATACATGCCACGCATGAAGCTGAGCATAATAACCGCCATGACCGCGCCCATCAGGAATGCCATGTAGACGCGCGTCTCGCTCCAGCGCACGTGAGACAGTTCATAGGTATTGAGATACATTAACCCAAACATCACCACTGTCGATGTCGCAATCATTGCCGCAAACAAACCGTAGTTGGACTTTTTTTCCTGTTGCATCATTTCCTCCTGCCTTAGTGGGGATGCGCTGGACTGATTAGATAATAAGAGATGATTCTTCAGCGCGACAGTAACAGTGGCGCCGTAATAGCGGGGCAGCGACAGTTGACCCTGGTCATTAACCCGGGCTTTTCTGCATCTCTGAAGAACCTACGCCTTTCATTATAGGAAAGCAATGAGCCGGTTTTCAATCTATCCACGCACATTCAGAGGATACAAGTGCAGGTGCAATGCGGCGCAAATTGGTGACGGCGACCGCGCTCTTGCCCCTGTAGAATGCCTCCGCTTCATACTGACTTCACAATTGAACGCTATTGTGAAGCGTATAGGCTGAAATTCAAATTTTTGACGGGAATACAAAGAATGCACAAAACGTTGTTGTTGAGTATAGTGGCCCTTTTGTTTTTGGCCGGCTGCACTGCCCCACCATCGGCGGTTGCGCTGGCTGGCGATGAGTTGCTGCCGGCGTTTCTGGATGCTGCGACGCCGCGCGTGCGCGATGCCTACCGCTTTGCCGTCGCCAACGGCAGCGACCTGGCGGTGATTCCCTGTTACTGCGGCTGTGGCAAGATGGGGCATGCCAGCAATCTGAGCTGCTATGTCAAGGAGGCCAACGCCGGCGACAGTCTCCTCTTTGACGAGCACGCCAACGGCTGCGGCATCTGCGTCGATATTACCCAGGATGTGATGCGCATGCGGCAGGCGGGCCAGCCGCTGTGGGAAATCCGCAGCTATATAGATGCGCAGTACAGCCCCTTTGGCCCATCAACCGACACGCCGCTGCCGCCACAGTCATAGCCGGCAGCGCTTGTCTGCTCTTCAATAGGTTGATTGCACCACCCAAATATATCAAATTGATAAGGAGTTTTATGAGCAAATCTTCAAAACCCAGGAAAAAGACGGCGGCGCCACCTCCACGCCGGCGCCGTCCTGGCTGGCTGATGCTGGCGCTCTTTGCCCTGGCCGCCGTCGCTGCGATCAGCGTGGGCGTCTGGCTGGTGCAGCGCAATCAGCCGGCGCCCGTTCAAACGCTCTCTGGCGAGAGCACCCCGGAGGAAGCCGTCAACGGGCCGCGCCTCGCCGTCGATCAGGAAAATTTCGACTACGGCGATGTCAAGTTGAACACCACAATCGAGACCGAGATCAAGGTCAAAAATGTCGGCGATGAAGTGCTGGCGTTGGCGCCCAATCCGGTGGTCGAACTCGTTGAGGGCTGTTGACCACCCAATGCCGTTGTCGGTTCGACAACCTTACGCCCTGGCGAAGAGACTGCTGTCAAGCTGCGTTTTATGATGCACGCTGGCATGGAAGGCGACCATCAATTCCGCGTTCACATCCGTTCCAACGATCCGGTGGAGCCTGACAAGCAGGTCGTGATTTCATCCAACTGGATTCCTTGAGTTCATCATGCGCTCACAACTGCGTACTTTGCCACGCTGGCTGTGGTTGGTGGCGCTGTTCTGGCTGGCACTTGGGCTGCTCGTCAGCCTGACCCTCGAACAGCGTATGCTCCGTCCACGCGGCCAGCGTGTCACCCTTGAGATGCGCGTGGCCGAGAATGGTGGATTCACACCGGCCAGCCTGCGTGCACGCGCCGGCCAGCCACTGCTGCTGCACTTTCAGTCCAGCGATGTCGCCCACGGCTTGGCAATCGGTCCCGGTCTGGGCATCGATCTGGGGATCATTCCGGCTGGGGAAAGTCGCAGCATCGCGCTGACGATCGACGAGCCTGGCGTCTACACCTTCTATTGCAATCTGTGGTGCAGCCCGGAGCACTGGCGCATGCGCGGGGTCATCGAGGTCGTGGACGACGATAATCGCATTCCCCCGGCGCCACCCGACCCGGCCATTGCCGGTTTGACGGCGGCCGGTGTTGACATCGACGCCAGTCACGCTATGGAACATGCGGAACTGGCAGCCCTCGCACCGACGCCCTTGCCCGCGCCGGACCCGGCAGCGCTGGCCGCGCTTACCATGCCGCCTGTGGTGGATAGCCCGGAGTGGCAGCGCACGCACGCACTGGCCGACGCGCTGGCCGCGTGGGAAGCAGCCAACCCCGCTCAACCTGCCGCGACAGTGGCCGGCGCGACCGTTGCCTGGTGGACGCAGCAGCGCCAACCGGCCGACCTGGCGCGCACGGTGGATCTCTACGCCAAGAACTGCGCCGCTTGTCACGGTGCGCAGGGCGAAGGCAATGGGCCGGCTGCGGCCTACGCGCCGTCCGCGCCGGTTGCCTTTACGGAAAACGCGCTCTTCCCCATGCGCAACGACGTCCTGTACGCCAAGATTCGCCGCGGCGGCATGGGCACCGGCATGCCAAACTTTGGCACCCTCTTCACTCCACAAGAAACGTGGAACCTGGTCGACTATCTCTGGGTGCTGGCGAATGAGGAGAATCTGCGCTGAGCTGGTGAGGCCAGCCGACTCGTGTTTGCGTAGACAGCGTCCCCTGTGTAGACAATGTCCCCGGCGCGCCGCACCGACGCTCAGACCGATAGAGCTATCTGCGGCGTGCCGGGGGCGTAACCTCATTCTGTATCAGGTGCGCCGCTGCCACCATTGGCGCAGGGCCGGCCAGTAGGCCAGCGCCAGGTAGAGGATCAGCAGCAGGTTGAGGATGATTTCGCCCACGAAGAAGAAGCGGCCGCCGTAGGCGCTCTCCCAGTAGCTGATGGGGCTGGGGAAGCGGTAGCTCCAGTTGACGGGAAACCAGATCAGCGGCCCGTCGCTGTGGTGGGTGAAGATGTCGATCACGACGTGAACGAGCATGGCGACCGCGGCCCAGAAGGCGAACTTGGCGGCGCGGCTGGCATGGCGCCGCCACCCCCACCAGCCGATGAGCAGCAGCGCGCTGTTGATCAGCAGCGAATGAAAAAAATTGTGGGCCACAATCCAGAGGGGATCGGTGTAGAAGAGCGTGAAGTGCAGATATTCCATAATGCTGGGGGTGGGCGGCGGCGGCGCCAGCCAGCGATAATAGAGTTCACCGCCCACCGTCAGCACAAAAAAGGCCAGGTCGGGCAGCACCGCACCCACCAGCAGCGCCGCTATGACGGTCGCGTCCAGCCAGTCGCGCCGGCGCAGCGG
>JACSRH010000367.1 GCA_014879855.1 Caldilineaceae bacterium
GAGACGCAGAGAAACGCAGAGAGTGCTTGCCCATAGTTGCCTGTTGTTCCTCTGCGAGCCTCTGCTCCTCTGCGTCAAAAAAAGGACTTTTTAAACAGTTTCTTAGGCTCAAGCAGTGGATATGCGTAAGCAGTCAGTGTCGACCATCCGCGATGTGGCGCGAGCCGCCAATGTGAGCACGGCGACGGTGTCGCATGTGTTCAACGACACGCGCCACGTCACCGACCAGACGCGCCAGGCCGTGCTCGACGCAGCCAGTCGTCTCCACTATCGGCCCAGCGCCATTGCGCGCAGCTTGGCAACACGGCGCACCTTCACTGTCGGGGTGGTTGTGGCTGACGTGCTCAACCCCTTTTTTGCCGGCATCATCCGCGGGGTCGAAGATCTGCTGTGGCAGCAAGGGCGCAGCCTGGTGGTCTGCAGCACCGATGAACAGCCGGAGAAAGAAGCGTATTACCTGCATCTGCTGCTCGAACGCCGCGTCGATGGCGTCCTGGTGGCGCCCACTGGCGCTGACCTGCCAGTCTACGCCGCGCTGCGCCACCATCAGATTCCACTGGTATTTATCGACCGCCGGCCGCCGCGGCCGTGGGGGCCGGTCGTAGAGACGGACAATGTACAGGCTGGTTATCTGGCAACCCGTTACTTGCTCGACCTGGGGCATACACGCATCGCCATCCTGGGACGCCATCAGGCGCTCTCGACCGTAACAGGAAGGTTCGCCGGATATCGGCAGGCGCTGACCGAAGCGGGTATGGCGCTTGACCCGGCCCTGATCATCACGGTCGATGCGCAGCAAGAGGCAGCTTATCAAGGCGCCACGGCGCTGCTTGCACACCTCGATGCGCCTACCGCGCTGATCGCCACCAACCATGTCATGGCGCTGGGTGTGGTCAGCGCGGTGCAGGCGTCGGGCCGGCGCTGTCCACAGGACATTTCCATCATTGCCTTTGACGACCTGCCCTGGCTGGCGCTCTATTCGCCGCCGCTGACCGCGGTTCGTCACGCCACCGCCGAGATTTGCAGACAGGCAGTGGCGCTGTTGCTGGCTTCGCTTGCAGGCCATGACGCCGAGACCGCCGACATGGTGGAAGACTATCCCGTGGTCATGCTGCCGGCCACGTTGATCGAGCGGGCTAGTTGTGGCCGCGTCGGCTAGCAGAGAAGAACAGACCGCGGATTTGACGTATGGGTCGGATCGACGCTGATTTGTTTACGCCGGTCTGCAATCTTCCCGGAAGCTTCAAAGCCGCCGGGAAGATACTCCGCAAAACAAAACAGTGGAAAAATCTGTGCAAATCCGTGCAAATCCGTGCTCTATAAAATTTCATTCAACCCTTGTTTGATTCAGTTTTCAACCACTCACAAGATATGCTGATGAAAATCGCTGCGTTTCCTAAATGCTACTTAGAGGATATCTCCCAACATCGTACGATGACCGTTTTTGACTGGATCGAGCAGTCGCGCGTGCTAAACGCGGAGGGGCTGGAGATGTACGAAGGTTTCTTCACCAGCCTGGACGACGCCTATATCGACAGCATCGGTGAGGCAATTGCTGCGACTGGCTGCGCCATGCCAATGCTCTGCTGCTCGCCCGACTTCACCCACCCGAACCCGGACGCGCGCAAGCGGGCGCTCGACCATGAAGTCGAAATGATCCGCGTGACGCGGCGGTTGGGCGGGCCGCGCGCCGCCTGTCGCGTGCTCAGCGGGCAGCGTTACCCGGAAGTGCCGCGCGCGCAGGGCGTCGCCTGGGTGGTGGAGTCGATTCAGGCGCTGCTGCCCGTGGCGCACGAGTACGACGTGGTGCTGGCGATGGAAAACCATTACAAGGACGGCTACTGGCGCTGGCCAGAGTTCGCCCAAAAGATGGATGTCTTCCTGGAGATCGTCGATGCCATTGACGACCGCACGCATTTCGGCGTACAGTACGATCCATCCAACGCCATCGTTGCCGGTGATGACCCTATTGAGCTGCTGGAGCGGGTCAAGGAACGCGTCGTCACCATGCACGCCAGCGACCGCTACCTGGAGCCGGGCGCCACGCTCGACGACCTGCGCGAGACCGACGGCACGATCGGCTACTTTGACAAACTCAGGCACGGCGTCACCGGCCAGGGCTTGAACGATTACGACCGCATCTTTGCCATCCTGAAGTCGGTCAACTATGACGGCTGGATCAGCATCGAGGATGGCATGAACGGCATGGGCGAGATGAAAGCGTCGATCGATTTTCTGAAAGAAATGCGCGCCAAGTATTTTGGAGAAAAGCGTTAAAGCCAAGGCGCCAAGACGCAGAGACGCCAAGAGGTTAGCTTGCCTCTGCTTCTTTGCACCTTGGCGCGTTGGCGTTGAAACCAGTTCTTTTTACTTTATGAAAGCTGGAACAAAAGATGAAAGCAGTCGTGAAGTATGGGCGGCAGCCCGGCAATGTAGCAGTGCGAGAGGTGGCTGAACCCTCGATCAACCCGGACCAAGTATTGGTGGAGGTGGGCGCGGTCGGCGTCTGTGGCAGCGACATCCACCTTTGGCATGAAAACCAGAGTTGGACGATCCAATGTCCGGTCATCCTGGGACACGAATGGGCAGGCACGATCGTCGAAGTCGGCGAAAATGTAGCTGGCTGGACCGTGGGCGAGCGCGTGGCCGTGGAAACCGCGGCCTTTATCTGCGGCCAGTGCAGCTATTGCCTGACCGGCGCCTATCACATGTGCCCGCATCGCCAGGGCTACGGCAACTTAATCGACGGCGCCATGACAAAGTACGTGGCCGTGCGACCGGGCATTTTGCATCGCATCCCGCGTGCGGTCTCCTTTGAACACGCCGCGCTGACCGAACCCGCGTGCGTCGCCACCCAGGCATTGACCGTCAACAGTCGCATCAAGCCAGGCGACACGGTCGTGATCCAGGGCGTGGGCACGATCGGCATCATGGCGCTGCAGATCGCGCGCATCTCCGGCGCCGGTGTGATTCTCATGCTGGGCACGGATGTTGACACGCAGCGGCTGGAAGTGGCAGAGGAATTGGGCGCCGACTACACGGTCAATGTACAGCGTGATGATGCGGCCGGTCTGCTGCACGCGCTCGGCGACGGCTTTGGCGCCGATGTCGTAGTCGATTGCACGGGCGTCAGTGCGGCGCTCAAACAGGCGCTTGACCTGGTGCGGCCGCTCGGCTCCGTCGTCAAGATCGGTTGGGGGCCGCAGCCGCTCAACTTCAGCCTCGACCCGCTGGTGGCGAAAGCAGCGACGCTGCAAGGCTCCTTCAGCCACACCTACGCCACCTGGGAGCGTGTGCTGCAACTGATGGCGACTGGCCAGCTCAACCTCGACCCCATGATCGGCGGCGTCTACCCGCTCGATGACTGGGAAGTGGGTTTCCACGCCATGGCGTCTGGGGAGAACGTTAAGTCGGTATTGGTGTACGAATAGTGTGTAGGACAGGCTAAATGATCAGCGCAAAGACGCAGAGGCGCCAAGGTGCAAAGCGGCGGACGATGAAATCCGTTTCCGCTGCGTTTGGCGCTAAAATTCACTGCGTAGTCGCTGCGACTTGGCCACTTGCGCTGGCTGTTCTTGTCTAGTTCTTTCTTCTAGGAAACAGTGGCCGTAACTATGCAACCAATCATTCAAATTTCACTCGATCTGACAAACATTGACGAGGCGTTGGACGTGGCGCGGGCCGCGGTGCGCGCGGGCGTCGATTGGCTGGAGGCGGGCACGCCGCTGATCCTGGCCGAAGGATTGCATGGCGTGCGTGCACTGCGTCGCGAATTTCCCGACACGCCCATCGTCGCGGATCTCAAGACGATGGACGGCGCCGGGCTGGAAGCGGAGATGATGTTCCAGGCCGGCGCCAATATGGTGGTGGTGATGGGCCAGGCGCACGACGCCAGCATTATCGAGCAGGTGAAGATGGCCAAGAAATATGGCGGCAAGGTGATGTGCGATGTCATGCTCTGCCCGGACATGCCCGGCCGCGCGCGCCGCGCCGAAGAGCTGGGCGTCGACTACATCATCGTCCACACCGGTTTTGACGAACGCAACATGATCCAGGGACTCAGCCCGCTCAACGACCTGCCCGGCGTGCTGGCCGCGGTGACCATTCCCGTGCAGGCGGTCGGCGGCCTCAGCATCGATCAGGCGATCCAGACGCTGGAAATGGGCGCGGAAATTGTGGTCTTCGGCGCGCCGCTGGTGATCAGCGGCACGGAATTCAAGCCGGCCGACCCTGACTTCGAGCCGATCATCCGCAACATCGTGGAGCGGGTGAAGCGGACGGAGGTGGGGCATGCCCGAGAATAAAAGGTCTTTAACGCAAAGGCGCAAAGAGAAGAGCAAGAAAAATATCCGGATTACTGCCTTGCTTTGCGCCTCCGCCTCTCTGCGCCTTTGCGTTGAAATGTAGTGACTTCCAAAGGTTGGGTGAAGCATGAATGAACAGCTTATTGAGCAGGTGAGCAGCCTGCACTTTCCGGCGGAGCTGCCGCAGACGCTGCTGGAGGTCGAGCAGCACTTCGACGCCCCGCGCATCGACGATACGCCAGCCGCGGTGCGTGCGGCGTTGCGCGGCAGCCGGCCCATGCAGCGCATCCGCCCTGGTATGCGCGTGGCGATCGGCGCGGGCAGCCGCGGCGTCACCAATTTGCCTGCTATCGTGCGCACGGTGGTCGAAGAAGTACGCGCGGCCGGGGCGGCCCCTTTTGTTTTCCCGGCGATGGGCAGCCACGGCGGCGCCACCGCGCCCGGCCAGGTTGAGATGCTCGCCAGCCTGGGCGTGACCGAGGCCAGCGTGGGCGCCGAAATCCTGGCGACCATGGAGGTCAAGGAGATCGGCCGGCTGCCCGATGGCCCGCCGCTCTATCAGGATGCCAACGCGGCCGCGGCCGACGCCACACTCCTCGTCAATCGCATCAAACCGCACACTGATTTTCACGGCCAGCTCGAAAGCGGTCTGGCCAAGATGGCCGTCATCGGCATGGGGAAGGACACAGGCGCTCAGCTTGTGCATGTCTATGGCGCACGCGGCTTTATTCGCTTTCTAGCGCCGGCCGCGCGCATCTATGAAACTAACACCAACCTGGTCGGCGGTGTGGCGCTGCTGGAGAACGCCTTTGGCGAGACGGCTGAAGCGCATGCGCTGGACGTGACTGAGATCGGCGCCGCGATCGAGACCGCGCTGCTGGAGAAGGCGCGTGCGCTGATGCCGCGGCTGCCCTTTGACGCCATCGATATCCTCGTCATCAAGGAGATCGGCAAAAATTTCAGCGGCACGGGCATGGACACCAACGTCGTCGGGCGCATCATGATCCCGCGCATGGCGGAGGATCACCGGCCCGATGTCGCCGTGATCGCGGTGCTGGACATCGCCGAGGAGAGCCACGGCAACGCCGCCGGCATCGGTCTCGCCAACGTCACCACGCTGCGCGCGGTCCGCCGCATCGACTGGACCGCGACCTACACCAACTCGGTGACATCGGGCATTTTCGGCATGCAGCGCGTCAACGTGCCGATCACCATGGCCGATGACCGCCGCGCGCTGGAGGTGGCGCTGCGCTGCTGTGGTGAGCCGCCGGCGCAGGCGCGCTGGGTGTGGATCAACAACACCAGCAAGCTGCGCCAATTTTGGGTCAGCCCGAATCTGCGTCCGACGGTCGAGGCCAACCCGCACCTGCGCCTGGTGCGCGAGACGCCGCTTCGGTTTGAAAGCGGACAGCTTGCACAGCCGTGGGGGATGAAGGGTAGAGATTAAGAGATTGGAGATTGCACAGACGCTATTCTCACAGTCGCTCAATCTCCCAATCCCCAATCTCTACTCTCCAATCTCCAATCTCGGTTATCTATAACGTTCCCTATTTTTTCACATTCACAGGAGGTTTTTGTATGAAACACACATTGCGAATGTTGCTTCCCCTGATGTTGCTCGTGGCGCTGGTGGCAGGTTGCACCGCGCCGGTGGCCGCACCCGCCGCGCCTACTGGGGGAGAAGCCGCGGCGCCGGCAGCCGAAGGCGATATGCCTTACGCCGGTGTGACGCTGCGGCTGGTTGGCGCCAACCATCCGTGGCAGGTGGCGATCACCCCGCTGCTGGCCGACTTCGAAGCGGCGACCGGCATCAAGGTCAACTTCGAGGCGTATGGCGAGGATCAACTCAATCAGAAGCTGACCACCGAGTTCACTGCGGGTGGCTCGGACATCGATGTCTTCATGCAGCGCCCGCTGCAGGAAGCGCGCGTCATGCAGATGAACGGCTGGTACGAGGACCTGACCAACTGCGTCAGCGATCCGGACTACGACTTTGCCGATTTTGCCGATGGTGCAGTTGGCACGACGATGGTCAACGGCGTGCTCACGGGCATCCCAATTGTGACCGAGCAGGAAGTGCTCTATTATCGCAAAGATTTGCTCGAAGCAGCCGGGCTGGAAGTGCCCAAGACGCTTGACGAATTGAAGGCAGCTGCCGAGGCGCTGACCGACAAAGACAACGAGATGTACGGCTTTGTCGCGCGCGGCCAGCGCAGCCCGCTGGTGACGCAGTTCTCCAGCTTCCTCTACAGCAGCGGCGGCGACTGG
>JACSRH010000194.1 GCA_014879855.1 Caldilineaceae bacterium
ATGGCCTGGTCGCCGGCGCCGTGGCCGGCGCCCATCGACAGCACGCCCGTGACGGTGGCGTGGTCGCCGAGAATCTCGACCGGCGCTTCGCCCAGCTTCCACGCAAAAAGCCCACCCGAGCGCCCGACGCGCAGCCGCCCGTCCGGCTCGATGGCGTGGACGGCCAGCCCGATCTCGTCCAGGTGCGCCGCGTAGCAGACCAGCGGCGCCGCTTCGTCACGGCCAGCCAGCCGCACCCAGAGGTTGCCAGCGCCGTCCTGCTGCGGCGTGTAGCCCAGCGCCGCCACCTTCTGGCGCACAAGTGCGGCGATCCGCTGCTCCCGACTGGACGGGGCGGGAATGGCAAGCAGCTCGCTGAAGAGCGCCAGCGCCGGGTGATCGTGGTAGTTCATGTTCTATTCTCCCAGATTGACTTCGCCAAGCTCGACGGCATTGTCGGCGACGGGCTGGCCGTCCGCCGTGACTGCGACCAGTCGCTCGCCGGTGATCGGATTGTACATGCCGGCAACCAGCCGGTAGCGGCCCACCGGCAACGCCGCCGGCAGCGCCAGCCGGTGGGGATCCACGACCACCTCGCCCGCGATCCACTGCTCGACGCCGTAGCCAGCGGCAGGCAGCGCGTCCGACTGCGCAACGAGCGCGCCATCCGGCCCAACCAGGTGGACAAAGACCTGCTCGCTCGTGGCGAGCGGCGCCAGCGCCTGCCAGACCAGCCGCACGGTTAGCGCGTCGCCCTGCGCGTCGCCATTCTCCAGTTCAATGTTGGCGCCATGCAAACGGATGGCGTCACCCAGCACTGCCTCGATCGGGCGCTCCACCACCGGCAGCTCGAAGGTGCGCGTCGATGGCTGCACGCTGAGCGCAGCAAAAGGCTGGGCGTAGTCGGCTGTGGCGAGCTGCAGCGTGTAGTCGCCCGGCGTTGCGTCTGCCGGCACGCGCACATGCAGCCGCCGGCAGATGACCTCGCCGTCCGCCCACTCTGCATCGGGCGCCAGCGGACCGGTGTAGAGTGGCGCCGGCTGCGCCCCGGCCAGCGTCAACGTGATCGGGCTGGTCGCATTCTGCGCGCTGCCCTGGAGATAGAGGTCGAGCGTCAGCGGCGCGCCCGGCTCCGTTGTGGTCACGGGCAGTGTGTGGCCGACCAGCGCAAAATCGTCCAGCCCCAGAGGGATGGCGCTGGTCACCTGTGGCTGTGCGGCGGCCACCGCCATCGAGACGATCGGCAGCGTCCACTGCCCGGCCAGCGCGCTGTCGCCGGGTGCATCGGCGCGCGGGCGGCGGGCGCCATCGGCGGCATATTCGTACCAGCCGGCCACCACGCGCACCGTCTCGCCGCCGCTGCACGCATCCGTGATCTCGGGCTGATAGCGCTGCGCCACCCGTTCGCCGCCGCGCCAGATCGTGGTCGGAAACGCGCCGTCCCCCGGCACCACATCGGCCTGGCCGACGCGCTGGTTGCGCGCGTCGAGCAGATGCACAAAGGAAGTGAGATAACGCAGCGTCGGCGCCTCGGCCTGCCAGTAGAGACGCAGCGCGCGCGCATCCGGCTCGATCTGTAGACCGCGCAGCGCCGGCGCGTCGTCGAAGCGGGCATCCACCGTCTGGTCGGGCGCGAGGGTGGCCGGCCACTGCTGCGCCTGCTCGGCCGCCACCTGAACATAGTGCAGCAGCGGGCGGTCATTGCGGTCGAGCAGCGTCTGCACCGTTTCGCCCCACAGATCGGCCACTGCCTCGGCGTATCCCTGCTGTTCGGCGGGAAAGGCGTAGAGGGCGCCCATCCCAGGCGGCGGCAGCACCATCGCCTGCGTCGTGTCGAGCGAGCGGATGCGGCCATCGCGCAGAAAGGTCACGGTGGCATGGGTGGACCAGAGCGGGGAAAGATAGACAGCGTAGCCTTCATCGCCGCGCGCCTTCATCCAGTTGACCGCATCGACCTTGTCGGCGTCATAAAAATAATAGAGGTCGCGATAGGCGGAATAGCGCACAAAGTAATCGTAGACGGCGATGAAGAGGCTGGCCGTCGCCAGCGTCGCCACCAGCGCGTAGCGCCAGCGCGGCGCCCAGGCCAGGTGCGTGACGAGCCAGGTCAGACCGAGTCCCGCGCCCAGCATCACCGGCGGGACCGCGGCCAGCGTACGCGAATAGTTCGGGGCCACATCGCTGAGCACCGACGGCGCCAGCATCGTCACCGCCCACGCCAGCATCAGAAAGAGCGCGTCGCGATCGGGGTCGGGCTGCTCCTTCGCCTTGCCGAGCAGCCGCCAGCCCCACCAACCCACGCCGATATAAAAAGGAATTGCCAAAAACCAGTCGAAGACTGGGCGGTCGGGAACACCGTGCGTCCAGGCCGGGTCGCCGTCAAAGCTGAACATACCGAGTACGCGCAGCGTGTTGTAGGCCAGCATCTCGGCCGGCGTGCGATTCTCGTTGACGCGCTCGGCAAAGATCGAGACCTCGGAGGCGTGGCCGAAGAAGAACTCCGGGTAGCGCAGAAACTCCAGGCCAAGGGGCAGAAAAACGAGAAAGGCGACCGCGCCCGTCACCAGCAGCCCTGCCAGCGGGTTAGCGCGATCCAGCCGGCGCCGCGCCGGGTAGCGCCAGAGCAGCCAGAGCACGTAGGCGATCAGCACGAACGGGGTAAAGCGACCGGTCGGGTTATTCCAGACCGCCAGACCGGTCAGGAGGCCGCTGAGCACAAACGCCAGCCAGGGAGCGAAGGAAAAAGGAGGAACAGGAAATTGTGAATGGTGAATGGTGGATTGTGAATTGTGAAGGGTGGATAACTCCCCCTCTCCCTGTCTCCTTGTCTCCCTGTCTCCCTGTCTCCCTGTCTCCTTGTCTCCTTGTCTCCTTGCGTCTCTGCGCCTTTGCGTTAAATGCTCTCCCAACCAGAAGAAGCCAAAGACGCCGCAGAAGATCAGCGGCATCAGGATGATGCGAATGCCGTAATGGCTGAAGTGGATGTGCCAGTAATTGACGGCCAGCGCCAACGCCGAAAAGGTCGCCAGCCACCGGCTGTCGCGCCGGAAGAGCAGGCGCACGGTGAGGTAGAAGGCCGGAACGGTCAGCGTGCCCGCCAGCGCGGAGGCCAGCCGCAGCGTCCAGAGGTCGAGACGACCGGTCAGCAGACCCAGCGCCGCCTGGTAGTAGGTGTAGAGCACCTCGCGGCCGCCGTTCGCCGGCAGAAAGAGCGGACGGTTGCCCGCCAGCACCTGGCTGGCGTCGATGGCGTTGTAGGCTTCGTCAAACTGCGGGCCGGGCGGCGTCTCGCCAAGCTGGTAGAAGCGCAGCGCGCCGGCGAGCAGCGTAATGAGGAACAGGATCAACCAATCGCGACGTGTCATTGTGGAAAAAGATTGTACCTTGAAGCGCAGCGATTGGCGGAATCAAGGGCGGCTGACAAGACCGTAGCGCAAGGCAAGGATGGCGGCCTGCGTGCGGTCGGTCACGTCGAGCTTGGCGAAAAGGGTGCTGACGTAATTCTGAACGGTCCCCTTGGAAAGAAAAAGCCGCTCGGCGATCTCGGCGTTGCTCAGCCCTTCCGCGATCATTTCCAGGATCTCCCGTTCGCGCGCGCTGAGATCGACGGCCAGTGTGCTGGCGCCTGGCAGCGCGGCCGGCTGCGCCACATATTGGAAGAGCTTGCCCGCCACTTTGGGGTCGACATGGGTGCCGCCGGTTGCCGTGCCGCGGATCGCCGCGATGATCTGCTCGCGCGGCGTGTCTT
This sequence comes from Caldilineaceae bacterium, assembly GCA_014879855.1. Lineage (GTDB taxonomy): Bacteria > Chloroflexota > Anaerolineae > Caldilineales > Caldilineaceae > Caldilinea. The sequence goes on from JACSRH010000194.1 coordinate 3,728, forward strand.
TGAGCAGATAGCCCGATGCGCCGGCGCGGATGGCGTCGAAGACCCATTCGTCGTCGTCATAGGTGGTCAGCACCAGCACGCGCGTCGCCGGGTGCTCCTGGCGGATGCGCGCGGTCGCCTGGATGCCATTCATGACGGGCATCCGCAGATCCATCAGCACGAGGTCCGGGGCAAGCTCTGCTACCTGCTCGATTGCCTCCAGCCCATTTTCAGCCGTGCCCACCACTTCGATATCGTCCGGCTGGCGCAGGATCACGCGCAGCCCCTCGGTGACGATTGACTGATCATCGCAGAGCAGCACGCGGATCATGGCACGACCAGCTTTACGGTGGCGCCAGCGCCGGCCGCACTCTCCAACGTCAGTGCACCGCCCATCATTTCGGCCCGCTCCTGCATCAGTTGTAGCCCCATGTGGTCGCCTTTCACAGCATCGGGTGCAAAGCCGCGGCCGTCATCCTGCACGGTGAGCGTGACGACGCCATTGTAGGTCAGCGCCACGGTGAGCTGCGTCGCACCGGAATGGCGCGCCACATTGGCCAGCGCCTCCTGCGCGATGCGATAGATACCTTGTTCGACGGCCGCAGACAGGTTTGGCCCTCCTTCGGGCACATCGACCGTCACCGTCATGCCGCCGCGCCGCGCCGTGGCGATCGCCAGGTTTTTGACAGCCAGCGCCAGCCCCAGGTCGTCGAGCGGCGTGGCGCGCAGCGCGTGCATGGCGCGGCGCGTCTCGGTCAGGCCGGAGCGCGTCTGCGCCAGCGCCTTGCCCAGGATCAGGTGCGCCTCGTCCGGCGCGGTGGTCAGGGCGCTGTCCACCGCCTCCAACTGCACGGCGACTGCACTCAGCGAGTGCGCCAGGGTGTCGTGCAGCTCGCGCGCCATGCGGTTGCGTTCGTGGCTGACCGCAAGCTGCTCCTGCGCCGCGGCGTACTGCGTCAACTGTATGTTGGCTTGAGTCAGCGCACAGCGCTGCGCACGCTGCGCGGCCATCATGCGCGTGACGACAAAGGCGACCATGGCGTAAATCGCAGTATGGATGACGACCTGGAAGAGCAGCGGCGGCCAGGGCGCACCTGTCTGCAGCAGCAGCGGCAGCAGCGCCACCACCTCGACCGCGGCCAGGAAGAGCAGGTACCAGAGCACCTGGCGCAGCGGATATTGCCAGGCCACGATCACCACGCCAAAGAGCAGCACCACAAAGAGCGTCCACGCGCCGCCTACGCCCAGCAGCACCACCACCTGCTGCGGCGACGTCAGCGTCTGTTCGAGCAGCCGGAGCGCCCAGTCGTTGAACATGGCGTGACCAAGCGCTGCCGCGGCCGCATAGTAAAGCGCAAAGGTCGGCAGATACCAGCGGCCCAGGCGGGCGATCAGCCGCGGCCAGAAGACCAGCAGCGCCACCGGCGCCATCAGCAGCGCGCGCAGCGCCATCGACCAGAGCGTCGAGTTGGCGCCCACCATCACCTGGCGCAGCGCGTCCTCCGAATTCAGCAGCTCCTGCCGGAACGGGATCGCGGCCGCGCCGCCCCACGGCAGGGTGGCGAGGGTGGCGGCCAGCAGCAGCAGTTGGATGCCGACCAGCATCCGCAGCACGCCCAGCAGGCCAGGTTCCAGATAAGGGTGTTCGATCGCTGCTGAATCCGCCCGTGGCAAATTCAGCGCGGAAGGTTGAACGCTTTGCATAGCTGGAGTATAGCATGTCTCGGAAGACGCGCCACCCGCGCCGTTCACCACTGTATATGAGTGCATTCACAAAGATCAATGAGTGCACTCACCCGATTTTCACGCACCATACACTGTCGGTTCAGCCTCTATTCCTCTATCCTTGGCAGGTAGTCATTTGGCAGCCGCTGGCTGCCCAGAAGTTGAGCAGGACAAGGAGCTTATGAATCGCAACCAGGGACAAAATGGCGCCGCGCCGGTGATCGCTATCGACGACGTCACCAAAACCTACCAGATGGGCGAGGTCGCCGTGCATGCGCTGCGCGGGGTCTCGCTGGCGGTGCAGGCGGGCGAATATGTCGCCATCATCGGCGCCAGCGGCTCCGGCAAGAGCACGCTCATGAACATCATCGGTCTGCTCGACCGGCCCACGACCGGCAGCTACGCCATCCGCGGCCAGGAGGTCAGCCAGATCGGCAAGAGCGCGCAGGCCGACATCCGCAACCAGGAGATCGGCTTTGTCTTTCAGCGCTTCAACCTGCTGGCGCGCACCTCCGCGCAGCGCCAGGTGGAGCTGCCGCTCTTCTACGCCGGCGTCACCGGCGCGGCGGCCAAACAACGTGCGCTGGATGCACTGACGCGCGTCGGCCTGGGCGACCGCGTCGACCACCGGCCCGACCAGCTCTCCGGCGGCCAGCAGCAGCGCGTGGCGATCGCACGCGCGTTGGTCACACAGCCCAGCCTGCTGCTAGCGGACGAGCCGACCGGTGCGCTCGACAGCAAAACGACGCTGGAGCTTCTCGACCTCTTCGACGAACTGCACGCACAGGGGCTGACGCTGGTCGTCGTCACCCATGAACACAGCGTGGCCGAACGCGCCGCGCGCGTGATCACGGTCAGCGACGGCGCGGTGATCAGTGATGTACACACCCGGCCTGCAACACGGCCTGAACGACGGCCCGAAGCGCGGCCAGAAACTCAAATCACGACAGCGGTGCAGGAGGCGCCACTATGAGAATGTTCCGTTATTTCGGTGTGGCGCTGGGCAACATTAGCGTCAACAAGATGCGCTCGCTGCTGACGATGCTGGGCATCATCATCGGCGTGGCCGCGGTGCTGACCACGCTGGGCATTGCCTCGGGCGCGGCCAACAGCATCACC
>JACSRH010000368.1 GCA_014879855.1 Caldilineaceae bacterium
TTTGACCATGTGACATGGGTCACGCAGGAAGACTACGTTGCCGTTCAGTCCAGAACGCAGCGCACCGATATCCAGGTTCCCAATGATGGCGTGTTGCCCATCTGCGCCGACCCGGAAGCCGCGCCGGCCATTGTGCGCCTCCCCACGGCGCGGCGCGTGACTTTTTTGGGCGGGCTGCACTATCCACCCAACGCGCAGGGCGTGCTCTGGTTTGCGCGGGAGATGTTTCCCCAGGTGCTGGCTGCTGTCCCTGACGCCGTGCTGACGGTGATCGGCAAGCAGCCGCCGCCCGAATTACACAGTCTGGGCATCCCGGTGCAGAATCTGGAGGTCACCGGCTATGTGGCCAATCCAGCACCTTACCTGGCGGAAACCGCGGCGTTCATTGTGCCGCTGCTGGCGGGCGGCGGGATGCGCGTCAAAATTATCGACGGCTGGAGCTGGGGGCTGCCGATCGTCAGCACGCGCGTGGGCGCGGAAGGCGTCGAAGCGGCGCACGGCGCAAATATGCTGCTGGCGGACGACCCGGCCGCGTTTGCACGCGCGGTCGCCGATCTGTTGACCGATCCCGCCTTGAACGAAAAAATTGCCCAGGGCGGCCGGCGCACTGTCCTTGAGCGCTACAATTGGAAGGTGGTCTATCGCAGGTGGGATTCTATCTACACCATGGATGACACTACCGGCAAGACAACGGCTCGCCCTTTTTCAACCCGCAACGCCCAAGCTTCTTAGGGATCAGATATGAACATCCTCTTTATCGCACCCTATGCTCCAGACCCTGTCCGTGTGCGCCCTTACGAATTTATCCGTGCGCTGTTGCGTCGCGGCAACGACGTGACCCTGGCTGCGCTGTGGACTTCCGAGCCCGAACGCACCGACCTCGCGCTGCTTGCTGGGATGGGCGCCACCGTGATCAGCGAGCCGATGCAGACTTACCGCTCGCTGGCGAACAGCGCGGCCACCCTGCTGCGCAGCACGCCGCTGCAGGCCGCCTACAGTTGGAACGCGACGTTGATGGCGCGCATCCACACAGCCTTGCAACAGGAACACTTCACTGCCGTCCACGTCGAACATCTGCGCGGCAGTCGCTACGCGGTGGGCGTGCGACGCGCGCTCGATGCACATCCAACCATCCCGCGCCTGCCAATTGTCTGGGACAGCGTCGACTCGATCTCTTATTTGTTCGAGCAGACGGTGCAGTCGAGCCGCAGCCTCAGGGCGCGGCTGATGACATGGATCGAGTTGGAACGGACGCGACGCCATGAGGCGTGGCTGGTTGGGCAATTTGAACGCACGCTGGTTACCTCGGTGCTCGACAAGGCAGCCTTTGTCGGGCTACTGAGCCAGTACGCCGGCGACGATCTGCATACGCTCGCCGACCGCATCGAGGTGATCTCCAATGGCGTCGATCTCGATCACTTTGCCTTTCGCGACCCGCTGGATCGTCCCACCAACCGCATCATCTTTAGCGGCAAGATGAGCTATCACGCCAATGTCACCGCGGCGCTGCATCTGGTCAATGACATCATGCCGTACATCTGGGCGCAGCGCCCGGACGTGCAGGTGTGGCTGGTCGGCAAGGATCCGTCCGCCGAGGTGCGCCGGTTGGCAAGCGAGCAACCGCCCTTGCCCGGCAGCGACCAGCCACGCGTCGTCGTCACGGGCGGCGTGCCCAGCATGCCCGAATACATCCAGAATGCAACCGTCGCGGTCGCGCCGCTGCTCTACGGCGCGGGCGTCCAGAACAAGGCGCTGGAGGCGTTGGCGTGTGGCGCCCCAGTCGTCGCGACATCGCAGGCAACCGGCGCCCTGAGCGTGCAGGCCGGGCAAGATCTGCTCGTGGCCGATGGGCCGGAGGCGTTTGCAACCGAAGTGCTGCGGTTGTTTGCCGACCCTGACATGCGCGCGCGCATAGGCGCGGCCGGACGCCGTTACGTCGAAACGCATCACTCTTGGGACGCAGCCGCACAAATGCTGGAAAACGCCTATCGCACGCCGCCAATGTCAGCGCCAGGTCCTGTGCAAGGCAGTTCTCTTTGACGCGGAGGCGCAGACAGCCGGCGAGAACGCAGCGAAGTGCTTGCAGAGATCCTGTGTTTTTCTCTGTGCGCCTCTGTGCGCCTCTGTCGCTCTGCGCCTCCGCGTCAAGACTTTTGCGGCGAGCGAGACTTATCCATAACTTTTATATGATTGTCAGCATCAATACCTGGAAAACTACGTTATAATCGCATACGCTGTGCATTGTTTGCCGTCCAACGTTATCAGATGCCACCATCCACTAGAGAGGGAACCAATGAACAAACGTATATCCCTGGCCGCGCTGATGCTTGTGCTGACAGCCGCCGCGCTGCTCTGGCGCGGGGCTGATGCTCAATCCGCCCCCGACCTCTTCTTTTCCGAATATATTGAAGGATCATCCAACAACAAGGCGCTCGAAATCTACAATGGAACTGGCGCGGCCGTGGATTTGGCCGCGACCGGCTACAGCGTACAGATGTTTTTCAACGGCAGCGCCGCGGCCGGCTTGACCATCAACCTGGTAGGGACGGTGGCGGCCGGCGATGTTTTTGTGCTGGCGCAAAGCAGCAGCGCCGCCGCAATCCTGGCGCAGGCCGACCAGACCAACGGCGCGGGCTGGTTTAATGGTGACGACGCTGTCGTGTTGCTGCGCAATGGCGTTGTGCTCGATGCGATCGGCCAGATCGGGTTCGATCCGGGGACGGAATGGGGAACGGGGCTTGTCTCCACCGCCGACAACACTTTGCGTCGTAACCTGGATGTTTGTAACGGGGATGCTATCGCGACCGATCCCTTTGACCCTGCTGCCGGGTGGAGCGGGTTTGCCACGGACAGCTTCGATGGCTTGGGCGCGCACGCGCCAGCCTGTGGCGGGCCGCCTGGAGACAGTGCGCCTGCTGTGAGCACGGTCAGCCCTGCCAACGGCGCCAGCGACGCGCCCGCCGATGTCAATGTGACGGTGACGTTCAATGAGCCGGTCGTTGCCGGCGCCGATGCCTTCACGTTGGTTTGCGCGGGCGCGGTACAGACCTTTACACTCAGCGGAGACGGCACAACCTTTGTGCTCGACCCTGTTGCCAATTTGCCGCAAGGAGAACTGTGCACGTTGACGGTCGCCGCGGCCTCAGTGACTGATCAAGATGTTCTCGACCCGCCCGATGCAATGGCGGCTGACTTTACCGCCACCTTCGCCGTGGTGGTCACCGATCTGTGCACACTTGCCGCCACGCCGATCCCGGTGATTCAGGGCAGCGGCCCGGCCACACCCTTTATCAACGCCGTCGTCACCACGCGCGGCGTCGTCGTGGCGGACTATGAAGGCCCCACGCCCGCCTTGCGCGGCTTCTATCTGCAAGATCCTGTTGGCGACGGCGACCCGGCCACATCGGACGGCGTCTTTGTCTTCAATGGCAATGCCGACAACGTGAACCCTGGCGATCTCGTCACCGTGCGCGGCGTGGCGACCGAGTTCAGCAACCAAACTCAGATCAACGCGCAGCAGGTCGCCACGTGTGGCGCAGGGACGGTCGCGCCCACGTTGCTGAACCTGCCTTTTGCCAGCACAAACCTGGAGCCCTACGAAGGCATGTTGGTCTTCTTTCCGCAGACGCTCTATGTGACTGAACATTTCAACCTCGGTCGCTTTGGGGAAGTGCTGCTCTCGTCGGATGGGCGGCTCTATCAGCCCACGCATCTCGTTCCGCCTGGCCCGGCCGCGCTTGCCCAGCAGGACGAGAACCTGCGCAACCGTATCCTCCTCGACGATGCGCGCACCCCGCAGAATCTCGATCCGATCTATCCGGCGCCTGGGCTTACCGCGGCGAACACGCTGCGCCTCGGCGACGCGGTGGACGGTTTGACCGGCGTGCTCGGCGAGGGCTTTGGCGCGTACCGGGTGCAGCCTGTGGGCGCGGTCAACTTTGCCACAGGCAACCCGCGCCCCGCGCCCCTGGCGCGCACGCCGGGGTCGTTGGCGGTGGTCAGCGCCAACACGCTGAATTATTTTGTGACGATCGACGCTGGCGCGCCCATCTGCGGCCCGGCCGGCAATCAGGAGTGTCGCGGCGCGGACAGCGCATTCGAGTTTGACCGGCAACGCGCCAAGACCCTCAGTAAATTGTCAGGACTTGACGCCGACATCACCGGCCTGATCGAGATCGAGAACAGCCCCGATGATCGGGCGTTGGTCGACCTGGCCAATGGCCTGAACGCAATGGCGGGCGCCACGACCTACAGCTATGTGGCGACTGGCGCGATCGGCACGGATGCGATCCGCGTGGGCTTTCTGTACAAGCCCGCGGTTGTGCAGCCTGTCGGCGCGCCCGCAGTGTTGACGTCGGCGTTCGATGCACGCTTCCTGGATGATAAAAATCGCCCGGTGTTGGCGCAGACCTTTGAAGAGCTTGCCAGCGGCAATCGCTTCACCGTGGCCTTGGCGCATCTCAAATCCAAAGGGTCGGACTGTGTGGATGTGGGCGATCCTGACCAGAATGACGGCCAGGGCAACTGTAATCTAACGCGCAAGGCTGCGGCCGAGGTATTGGCGGCATGGCTGGCGACCGACCCGACGCAAAGCGGCGACCCCGACTTCTTGATCATCGGCGACCTCAACAGCTACGCTAAAGAAGATCCCATCACGGCCCTGCGCGACGCAGGTTTCACCAACCTCGTGGAATATTGCAGTGGTGATGGCGCTTACTCCTATGTTTTTGACGGACAGTCCGGTTATCTCGACCATGCGTTGGCCAATGCCAGCCTGACGCCCTCTGTGCTGGGAACCTATGAATGGCACATCAACGCCGATGAGCCGCGCGTGCTCGACTATAATGTGGAGTTCAAGACGCCTGCACAGGTGGTCAACTTCTTTGCGCCGGACGCCTTCCGCACCTCTGACCACGACCCGCTGCTGGTCGAGATTTGCATGGCGCCGCAATTGCATGTCACGGTGACGCCAGACCTGATCTGGCCGCCCAATGGCAAGTACGTTATTGTGAAGCCGGAGTTCACTACTAGCCCAAATGCCACGGTCAGCCTGCTGGCGGCGACTTCCAGCGACCCGGATCGCGGGCTATGGCGCGGCGACCGGCGCAACGACATTGTGATCCGCCACAATGGCAAGGTTGCTCTACGCGCCGAACGCATCCCTGGCGGCCCGGATCGCACCTACACGCTCACCTATCGCGCGGTCAATGCGTGTGGTGCAGAGACAATTGCCGCCGCTGAGGTGGTCGTGCCCGCCAACCGCCCGCATCACCGCTTCCTGGACGCTGATTTGGGCGTTTTTGAGGAATCAGAGCTCGATCAGATCGATATTGCTTCCACGTTGTTCCTGCCGCTGATCGACCGCTAACTGCGGCGGGTGATGCCTAAGAATGGATTTGGCGAATTCGGGTGGATCGAAATCCACCCGAATTCGCCAAATCCATCCATTCCGCATACGATTTCGCCCCATGCCAACTACTGCGGACGACACCTCGAAAGCAAGTGACGAGAATCTGCGGCGCACTGTCGAGCGCGTTGCGCTTCGTGCGCTGGCTGACGGCGCGCTGCAACCCATTGCAACCAGTGTGCATCACGTCACGCAGCGTGGCGTGCGTTTTGTCGTGCGCCGGTTGGCAGGCGCCGCCGGACACGCCGCGGTGGATGCACGTAGTCAGCGGGCGACCACGGGCGCTACGCACGCCGAAAACCCCTTCTTACCCTACGATCCAGCGCTGTTTGTAACTGACCTTTCGCCTACGCACGTGTGTCTGCTGAACAAATATCCGGTCGTCGATCATCATCTTCTGATCGTGACGCGTACGTTTGCGCCGCAGGAGGAACAGTTGAATGAGGCTGACTTTGCAGCGTTGCTCTCCTGTGCGCGCCAGCTTGATGGATTGGCTTTCTACAATGCCGGCAAGACAGCTGGCGCCAGCCAACGCCATAAACATCTTCAGCTCGCGCCTTTCCCGCTCGACCCGACCGGAGTCAGTGCGCCCATTCTTCCCGCGCTGGGAGCGCCTGCTGCGCTGGATGAAATAGTGCATAGCCCCCATCTCTCATTTCGGCACGCGTTGGTGTGGCTGTCGCCTGCCCACGCCACCGACGCGGCGCACATCACTTTTCTCTATACGGCGATGCTGAGGGCAGTTGGCGTCTGGGACGGAGGCGCGTCCGCGCCGCGCCCCTACAACTGGCTCGCCACCCGGCAGTGGATGTTGATGGCGCCGCGTCGCGCTGAGACGGTTGCCGATATGACAGTCAATGGGCTGGGTTTTGCTGGCAGCTTGCTGGTGCGCAACCAAGAGCAACTCGCCTGGCTGCAGGCGTACGGCCCGCTGGACGCGCTGCGCGCCGTGAGTGAGCCCTTAGAAACTGACTTGAAAATAATTTCTTAACGCAAAGGCGCGGAGAAGCAGAGGCGCAAAGGCGTTTTCATGTTCGATTGTGCCCCGCAAGGGCATGGACACTGTTTGAAAAGCCCTTTTTTTGACGCAGAGGCGCGGAGACGCAGAGAAACGCAGAGA
>JACSRH010000370.1 GCA_014879855.1 Caldilineaceae bacterium
CGTTCAGTCCCCAGATGACGGGCAGTGACAATGTGACCTTCGATTACGCCAAAGTCGTGGGGGCCGATCAAGTCTGGGCCACCGGCAATCTGGGGCAAGGCGTCACCGTCGCCACCCTCGACACCGGCATCGATCCGACATTTGTTAGTCTGCGCTTGGCCCCCGGCCTGTGGCAGGATCGCTACCTGGCCTATTACGACGCCATCAACAACAAGGCCTACACCTCCCCGCGGCTGCTCAAGTCACCGCGCGATCCCAACGGCCACGGCACGCATGTGGCGGGCATCATCGGCAATAGCGACTGGGAACGCGGCCACTTCGTAGGCATTGCCCCGGCTGTGAATTTCGTCTCGGTGCGGGTGCTGGACAACACCGGCATGGGCACCTACGCCGATGTCCTCCGTGGCATCAACTGGGTGGTGGAGCATAAGGATGAGTATGACATCAAAGTGCTGAACATGTCCATGTACGCCACACCTGTCGCACCGTACTGGGTTGATCCGTACAACCTGGCGGTGATGGCGGCCTGGAAAGCCGGCATTGTGGTGATTGCCAGCGCCGGCAACGATGGCCCTGAGGCGCTGAGCGTTGGCGTGCCAGGGAACACCCCGTACATCATCACAGTGGGTGCCTTCACGGACAACTACACCCCGACCGACTTCGGCGACGATTACATTCCGCCGTTCTCGGCGGCCGGCCCCACGCTGGATGCCTTTGTGAAGCCGGATGTGATTGCGCCGGGCGCGCACATGTCGTCGCTGATGCGCAATAACAGCTACCTGGCCCAACACTATCCTGAGAACCGGATTCGCGGCACCTATTTCAAGATGAGCGGCACATCGATGTCGGCGGCGGTGGTTTCGGGCATTGCGGCGCTGATGCTTCACGAGCAACCCAATCTCACGCCGGATCAGGTGAAGTACCGCCTCAGCATGACGGCCCGTCCGCAGTTCAGCGAAGCCACCGGTGAAATGGCCTACAGCATCTGGCAGCAAGGCGCGGGTCGCGTCTGGGCGCCGGAAGCCGTCTCCACCAACATTGAAGGCGTCGCCAACCAAGGCATGGATATCCAAGCCGACCTGAACGGCGCCCAGCATTACGAGGGTTACACCGAGTGGAATCCTGAGACGGGTGAGTTTGAACTGCGCGGCGACGGTTACGCCACGTGGTCGGGTGGTTACGCCACGTGGTCGGGCGGTTATGCCTCATGGTCGGGCGGTTACGCCACGTGGTCGGGTGGTGACACCAACTGGTCAGGCGGTTATGCCTCTTGGTCGGGCGGTTATGCCTCTTGGTCGGGCGGGTATGCCACATGGTCAGGCGGGTACGCCACATGGTCAGGTGGTTATGCTTCATGGTCAGGCGGTTATGCTTCATGGTCAGGCGGTTATGCTTCATGGTCGGGCGGGTACGCGTCGTGGTCAGGCGGCTATGCCTCCTGGTCAGGCAACACCGAAAGCGCCGTCTTCGCCGAAGCGTTCTACAATCTGCAGAATGTGCCGGCAGCCACAGCTGCGGTCGGCATCAACAACTGGGTGGAAGTCGACGAATAACCACCCGGACCAATTCCGATTCTTCTCCTCCTAAAGAACCACGCCCCGGCCAGTTGGCCGGGGCGTGGCAATTCTGCCGATATCAGTTTTCTGTCAGGGAACTTGCTGCACTTCAGCCAACTGCTTGAGCACGCGCGGCAAATCGGCCGAGGCCCCCAGCTGCTCCAAGATAATGCGGCTGGCCTCAAAATCCTGGCGCGCTTCGTTGACCCGGTTCTGGCTCAGTGAGAGGCGGCCGCGCCAGTACAAGGCGCGTGCGGCTTCAATGGCCTGTCCGCCGTTCTGCAAAATCGTCACGGCGCGATCCAGATGGCGTTGCGCTCCAGTTAGGTCACGTTTGGCCAGAGAAATCCGGCCGGTTAGGACTTCGTAGTTGCCCCACTCCGGCGAGCTGCCCTGATCGGTCCGCGTCGCTTCACGCAGCAAGTCCAGGCTGCGTTTCGCCCACTGCTGCGCGGCGTCAATCTGCCCTTGCTCCAGCGCCAGCACACCTTGCAGATAATAGGTATCTTTCAAGTTGAAGTTTTCGCGGGCGCCGGCTTCTTCGTACAGGTTCACCGCCGCGGTAAGATGCCGCGCGCTGTCCTGCCAGCGCTCCTGAAAAAGATACAGCCGTCCCAGATTCATGTGCGAGGTAGCCAGTTCGTAAGGATGTGCGATTCGCTGCGCAATCGCCAGGCTGCGCTGCAGCATGGCTTCGGCGCGAATCCAGTCACCCCGATCGGTATATAGCAGCCCCAGATTCGTCCCGGCTTGCACCAGCCCTTCGGCCTCGCCGATGCTTTCATGCATCTCCACAGCCCGCTGGTAGTCCGACTGCGCGCCATCCCAGTCGCCACTAGCCCATTTGAGAATGCCCAGATTGTTGAGCGAGCGGGCATACCCCACCACGTCGCCCAACTTCTCGCGCAGGGCCAAAGCTTGTTCCACGTAAAAGACCGCTTCGGCCCACTGGCCGCGATTGTAATAGACCGCACCCAGCCGGTTCAAGATGGACGAGTGAACGCTGTAGTAGGCCGTCTTCTGCACTAACGCCAGACCCTGCTCCAGCCACTGCTGGGCGGCAGACAGATCGCCGCGCCGCAAGCTCAGCCAGCCAAGCTCGGAGTAAACCTGTCCGCGCAGCTCAGAAGCTGTGCCGCGCACTTTATCCAGTTGCTTGAGCGCCTGCTGCAGCCAATTATCAGCCTCGTGTAGATCGCCCCGCTTGTCCCACACCTGGCCTAGTTTCAACATCGCCCAGGCGCGATCTTCGGCCGTGGCACCCGTCCACTCCTCCAGCATGGCATGATAGAAAGCCGCCGCTTCTTCATACTCGCCGATGAGCTGCTCAACATCCCCCAGGCCGATGGCCGCCTGCCAGCGGGCTGATTCATGTCCGCTCAAATGCTGCGCCAGCTGCAAGGCGCGGCTGTAGTGTTCAATGGCCTCATAATTGGCAAAGCGCGACTTGGCGCGATTGCCGGCCAGCACGGAATACAGCATGGCGCGATCACGCACCCGGGCGCGATCGTAATGCAAGGCCAGCGACTCGGCTTGATTCATCACTTCGTCCGAGAAGAGAAACTCGATGCTTTCGGCCACGGTGCGGTGCAGGCTGGGCCGCTGGCTGTGCAAGAGGCTGTTGTAGATGGTCTCCTGCGTCAACACGTGCGTAAAGGCATATGTTGGCTCGGCGGCAGCGTGGCGCGGGATCAGCATGCCCAATTCCACCAGGCGCTCCAACATGGGCGCAGCCGTGGCGGTACCGTGCAGGCGGCGCTCCACTTCCTCCAACAGGCGCGAGGGAAATTCCAGGCCAATCACCGATGCATCGCGCAGGACCTGCTGCAACTCCTTGGGCAGGCGATCAAAGCGCGTGAGCATCAGGCCGCCCAGGCTGGTCGGCACATCGATGGAGCGCAGCTCCATGGTGGTAGCCACCCGCCATTTGCCGCCGCTGGGTTTCAAGGCATCCTTCTCAATCAGCATCCGCACGAACTCTTCAATGTAGAAGGGATTGCCTTCCGCGCGGGCCAGAATGGTGGCGATGATCGGCTCAGGCAGATCGTTCAGCTCCACCAGATCACCCAGCAAAGCGCGACTGTGCAGTGCGGACAGCGGCTTCAGATCAAAGTCAAGCCGCACCGGCGCATCCAGCAACCGTGTGCTCGATGTCACGTCCAGGCGCAGCGGACGTTTGGGCATGGGACGAGTCATGACGCACAACAACAGGGGAACTTCGTCGATGATATTGACGATCGATTGCAGCAGATCCCGCGACAGATCATCGGCCCAGTGAAAATCGTCGACGACGACGATGAGCGGCTGCTGCCGTGCCTCGGTCATCAGCCACTCACGCACAGCCAGCGCCGTCAGCTGCTTCACGCGTTCCGGTTCCAGATTGCGCAGGGCCAGGTTTTCGCGCGAGGTCAACGGCAGACCCGCAATCTGCCGCAGGAAAGGTCGCAGGGCCGGGGTGACTTGCGCTTCCCACGCTTCCGCTTCGCCCTTCAGCCGCAGCGCATCCTCCATCAAGGAACGGAACGGCGCATAGCCCACGCCTTCAAAGTAGGGCAGTCCGCGTCCGCGCCAGATGGTCGCCGCCACGGGCAGCGGTGCCGAGAGCCACTCCTGCACGAGACGCGACTTGCCCAGTCCAGCCTCACCCTGAATCATGATCAAGCGGCCGCGCCGATCGTTGAGGAAGGCGGACAGCATCTGATGCAGATGTTCCATCTCGTCGTCGCGGCCCAGCAGCGCGGTGGTGATACCGGCAATACCGCGTGTCGGCAGAGGCTCGGCCCGACCGCTGACCACCTCAAATACCAGGATGGGTTGATCGAAGCCTTTGATGTGCGTGGTGCCGGAAGTCTGGAAATCAAACAGGGAGCGTGTCTGCTGATAGACCCGCGCACTGACGAGGATACCACCGGGGCGGGCAGCCGCCTGCAGCCGGGCAGCCAGATTAACGCTCTCGCCTATCACCGTGTACGACGCCTGCTGCGTCGTGCCGATGATGCCCGCAATGGCCGGGCCGCTGTTGATGCCGATGCGGATTTGCAGTGGCGCCCCAACCTGGGCGCGCGCCACCGGTTCAAACTCAGCGGCAGCCAGTTGCATATCCAGCGCGGCTCGTACTGCCAGTTCTGGATCGTTTTCGTGGGCAATCGGGGCGCCGAACACCGCCATTAAGCCGTCGCCCATGAACTTATCGACCATCCCGTCATAGCGATGGATGCACTCGACCATACGACCCAGCAGACCGTTGATCAAATTGAAGACCGCTTCGGCATCCAGCGAGGTGGATAGCTGGGTGAAGTTAACAACATCGGCAAACAAGATGGTCACTTCACGCCGTTCGCCGCGCAGCCGTTCTTGATCGAACAGCACGCTGTCTGCCACGACGGTGGGGATATACCGGCGCAGCCGGCTCAGTGCCACGACATCTAGCTGGAGCGCAAACTGGCAACGCGCACACTGACTGGCTGTCGCTTCATTTTCGAATCCACATTGAGGGCAGCGCATAGTTGGGTCCGTTTGCCTGAGTTGGGCGAATGACTAGCCGCCGGTGAAAGTCTGGTCAAGTTTACCACTTTTTTTGCAAAAGAGGCATAACGGATCCGTTAACGAGCGTTGCAATCTCGCAGTAGCGCATTTTGCCAAAACGAGTTATAAACCGGTATCTTCTTAACGGAACAGGACCTCATGCTAACCGTCGAGCACATTGACCTTCAGCACAAGCAGCACGTCCGCCGCTTTGTCGATCTTCCCTATCGCCTGTACCGAAAACACCCGCAGTGGGTGCCGCCGCTACGCATGGACGTGGAGTTGATGCTGAACAAGCACAAGCATCCCTTCTACGAACACTCTGCTGCCGACTTTTTTATCGCCACCCGGGACGGGCGGGACGTGGGACGCATCGCCGCGCTGGTGAATAACCGTTTCAACGAGTATCACCACACACAGCAAGCGCAGTTCTACCTGTTCGAATGCGAGGACGATCAGGAAGCAGCCAACGCCCTCTTTGAGCAAGTCTTTACGTGGGCGCGTGCGCGGGGGCTGAACAAAGCCGTCGGCCCCAAGGGCTTCGGCGCGCTCGACGGCTACGGCCTGCTCGTCGAGGGGTTCGAACATCGCCAGATGATGACGATGATGAACTATAACTATCCCTACTATCCGCGCCTGGTGGAGAATCTGGGTTTCCACAAAGAGGTCGATTTTATTTCGTGCTATCTGAGCGCGGAGGCCTTCAACCTGCCCGATCGGGTACATAGCATTTCCGATCGGGTGCAACGACGCGGCACACTGCAAGTGAAGCATTTCGACGACAAGAAAGAACTTAAGGCGTGGGCTGAGCGGATTGGCAAAGCGTACAATGCCGCTTTCGTCAACAACTGGGAGTATTATCCCGTTACCGAGCGTGAGATCAAATTCATCCTCGACAACATCCTTGTCATCGCCGATCCGAAGTTGATCAAGATCATCATTCACGACGATCAGGTGGTGGGCTTCCTCTTTGGCTTTCACGATGTCTCTGCCGGGTTACAGCGCGCCAACGGACGACTGTTCCCCTTCGGGTTGCTGAACATCTTGTGGGAGTTGCGCCGCACCAAGTGGGTGGCCTTAAACGGCGCGGGCATTCTGCCGGAGTTTCAGGGGCGTGGCGGCAACGCGTTGCTCTACGCCGAGATGGAGAAGACCGTCAAAGACTTTGGGTTCGCACACGCCGATCTCACGCAGGTGGCAGATACCGCCGTGCAGATGCGCAACGATTTGGTCAACTTAGGCGGCAAACTTTACAAGACGCATCGCGTCTATGTGAGGGATCTGTAGGGGCGAACGCCTGGGCTGTCCTACGCTGCAAAAAACTCTCGCGCTAATTGCGTGCACGCCTCGCGCGTCTCACGCTGATCGTGCAGGGAGTGGCCTCCGTCGGGGTAGATGACCAAGCGGGCGTGGGGGAT
>JACSRH010000376.1 GCA_014879855.1 Caldilineaceae bacterium
TACACCCCGATCGATGGCCCGGCGCGCCAGGGCGACATATTTTTCCTGAAGTTCGATGCCGATAAACTGTCGGCCGGTTTGAATGGCAGCCAATGCCGTAGTGCCACTGCCCATAAAGCAATCGAGTACCAACTCGCCTGGATCGGTGAGCAACCGGATCACGCGCAGCGGCAGCTCCAGTGGAAATTTAGCTTCGTGGTCGTCGTTGGCGCGCACCGAAGGAAATGTCCAGACGCCTCGCGACCCCCAATTTCGCCACTCATCCGCACTCAAGCGCTCCCGATCATATTTTGTGATGCCCGGCTTCCAGAAAAAATACAGGTATTCAAATTCATCGACCGAACGATAGGAGAGACTTGCCCAGCGTGAATTCTCCCACGCCGCATCCTTGACCCAAATGCGACGATCATATGGATAAAAACCTGCCTGCAAGGCCCATTCTTCGATCAGCCCGCCCACAATCTTCACCCGCGTCTGCGCTTCGTATTTGCCACCCCGAATATTGTTGCCATGCAGCCGTCGATCCACGGTCTGCTCGCTGCAGCCCAGCAACTCGGCCAACTGGCGCCGCCCATAGTCGGGATGTTCGGCCATGGCGCGCAACACATCCTCACGCGTCACCGGAGAGCGCTTGCGCCGCACCACATCCGCCTGCACGCGCGGCATCTCTGGGTCACGAAAGACCAGAATATCGGCAATGTTGACGACCAGGAACCCGCCAGGAGCAATAATCGGATAGTGAAGGGTCATGACCGATTGCAGCAGCTCCTGCCAGTCACCGAAGGTCAGATCCGCCTCGTACTCTTTACCAACAAAGTACGGAGGCGACCAGATGCTCAGCGCGACACTATTGGGTGCAATTTTTGGCAACAGATCGGTGGCGCCGCCACAGTGAATGGCGCCTGGCTGCAAAAAATCTGATGATGCATGACCATTGCTGTAAAGCGTGCGGAACGTAGCTTGCAAATCTTTTGGCAGCCGCTCAATGGTAAAATGGCTGGCATGATGTTCTTCCATGAAGTGTCCTTGCCTTGCTGACTGGCCGATACAGGCGCATGGGGATTATAGAACACTTGGTCTGATTCCGCAATCATCCTAAGAGAGGACAGACAAATCAGGATCGGGCATAGCGCTCCTGGATCCTGGGGATCAGGTAGTCGCTGAACGCGCGGTCGGCGTTATATTCGGGCGCCCAGTTCCAGTCCAGACGCGCGGCGCTGTCGTCGATGTCAGCCGGCCAGGAGTCGATGATCGCCTCGCGCTTGAGGTCGGGCTGAAAGGTGATCTGGGCGTCGGGGAAAGCTGCCAGCACGTGATCGCGCACCTGCGCCGCGGAAAGGCTGAAACTGGTGACATTGTAAACCTGGCGCGTCAGCCGCGCGCGCGGTGAGCGCGCCAGCAGCAGCAGCGCGCGCACCGCGTCGGGCATCACCATGAAAGGGATGCGCGCCTCCTCGCGCACAAAGCAGGCGTAGGGAAGACCCTGCGCGCCCGCGTGCAGCATCTCGGGCGCGTAGTCGCTGGTGCCGCCCGACGGCATGGTGTAGGCGCTGATCAGGCCTGGAAAACGTACGCTGCGGAAGTCGATGGTGGGCGGCTGCTCCACGGCAAGCTGACGGTAATAGCGGCTGAAGTAGGAGCCAAGCTGCTCGCAGTAGAGCTTGTTGCAGCCATACATCGTGCGCGGCTGGTTCCACTCGAACTCGCGCACGCGCTGAAAATGCATCTTGGTTTCGCGATCCGGCAAGCCATAGGCGGCAATCGAACTGGGAAAGATGAATTGCACCGAACGTTTGCGCCACTGGCTCTCTTCGGCGGCGATCTTGAGCAATTGCAACGTGGCCTCGACGTTGACCTGGTGCGCCTCCTCTGGCTGGATCTCGGCGCGCGTCGAGAGCAGGGCGGCCAGATGGTAGATCGTGTCGATCTCATACTCGCTGACCAGGCGCGCCAGCAGCCGCAGGTTGAGCAGGTCGCCCTCCACGTGCGTGCTGAGCGTGCGCAGCTCCGGCGGCAATGGATGCAGATCCATTGTGAGAAGCTGGTTGTCGGCGTTCTGCGCCAGATCCTTGAGCAGCGCCTGCCCGACCTCGCCGCTGGCGCCTGTGATAAAGATCACGCGTTTTCGCATCAGATTACCTTCAGTTCTTTACCAACCGCCTCAAAAATATCCAGCGCCTGTTCGAGATCGGCTTGGCTGTGCGCGGCCGAGTTCATCACGCGGATGCGCGCCTTGCCCATCGCCACTGTTGGATAGCCGATTGCCATCGCAAAGAGTCCCTGCTCGAAGAGCTTGCGGCTGAAGTGCTGCGCCAGCGACGCATCGCCCAGCATGACCGGCACGATCGGCGTCTGGCTGTGGCCGGTGTCGAAGCCCAATGTCTGCATCCCGGCGCGCAGGATGCGAGCGTTCTCCCACAACTGTGTGACCAGCTCGTCCGACTCCTGCAAGATGTTCACAGCCTCGATGCACGCGGCCACGTCAGGCACGGTCATGGCGCTCGAAAAGAGGAAGGGGCGCCCGCGCTGGCGCAGCCAATCGATGATCGGCTGCTTGCCCGCCACCAGCCCGCCGACGACGCCAAACGCCTTGCTCAGCGTGCCCACTTCGATGTCGACGCGGCCGTGCAGGCCAAAGTGATCGACAATGCCGCGCCCACCCTTGCCCAGCACGCCTTCGCCGTGCGCGTCATCCACCATCAGGAGCGCCGCGTGCGTCTCCGCCACTTCGCACAACTTGTCGAGCGGCGCAATATCGCCGTCCATGCTGAAGACGCCGTCAGTGACGATGAGCCGGCGCCGGAACACCGAATTTTCGGCCAGTTTGCGGCGCAGATCGTCGACGTCGTTGTGGGCGTAGCGGATCGTGCGCGCCTTGCTCAGCCGGCACGCGTCGATAATGCTGGCGTGGTTGAGTTCGTCGGAAAAAATCAGATCGCCGTCGCCCATCAACGCTGGCACGGTGGCCAGATTGGCCGTAAAGCCGCTCTGAAACGTGATGCACGCCTCGGCATGTTTGAACTCCGCCAGCCTGCGCTCCAGTTCGAGATGCAGCGTCATGGTGCCGGCGATGGTGCGCACCGCGCCCGGCCCGATGCCGTACTGGTCGATCGCGCGCTTAGCAGCCTCACGCAGCCGTGGGTGGTTGGCCAATCCCAGATAGTTGTTGGCGCAGAAATTGAGCACGCGGCGTCCATCGATGGTCACCCAGCCATCCATCGGCGAGTCGATCGTGCGGATGGCAGCGCGCAATCCAGCGGCGCTTAACGCAGCGAGTTCAGTTTCAATCCAGGCCAAAGCATCGTTGCTCATCAGGGCTCCTTTGTAAAAATGTTGAAACATGGCGCGTGGATAACGCGCCATGCCCGAATCAACGCGGATTTATCATTTAAGGCCTTGATCCCTGTCTATCCGCCTGATCCGCGCAATCCGCGGTCTATCATTGCAGATCAAGGTGTTGTCACAGCTTCCAGCCACGTCAGATAGAGCATCGCCTCCTCGAAGGTGGATCCACACATCTCCGCAGTCGGACGCAAGGCATTGCAGGCAGCGGGCCGCGTTGGTTGCCCAAAGATCAGACAGCGGTTGTCTTCGCTCAGTTGCACACAGCGCACGCCAGCGGGTTTGCCGTCCGGCATGCCCGGAATCGACGTGCTGATCGAAATTGCAATGCAGCAGGCGCCACATCCCACACGACAGTCCATGTGTCTATCCTTTCCGCAACGCATCCAAAAGCGCCGGTGTGAAAGGATTCTCGTTGAGTTCGAGCAATTCGATCCACGACTCCACCTGCGGGCCGCGATATTTTGGGTACAGCGCCGGATACACAGCGCGCACCCAGTCCAGATACGCGTGCAGATCGGCGGCAGCCTCGGTGTAGCGCGCCAGTTGCGCCAGCGTGATCGCACGGCTGTCCAGGCTGGCGCCGCTCTGGTCGGCGGCAACGGCTGCGTCGCAATAGGGGAGCGCCTTGTCTGGTTCGCCGGCTGTGCCATATGCCCAGCAGAAGGCATTGGCGGCGGGCGCATAGGCGGGCGCAAGTTGCTGCGTCTGCGCCAGATCCGCCTGCCAACCCGCCGCATCGCCGCTGCGAATCCGCACCAGCGCCCGATGGTAATAGCCCTGATAATTCTGCGGCTGCAACTCGACCACGCGGTCAAAGTCATCGCGCGCCCGTTCCAGATCGCCGGCGTCATTGCGCTGATAGTAGGCAATGCCCCGGTTGACCAACGGATCGACGCGCGTGGGTTTGCGTTCGATAACGATGCTCAGATCAGCAATCGCCGCATCGAGATCGGCGCGCTCGTCGAGCGAGAGCAGCGCGCGGCCCAGGTAAGTGGTGCCGCGATTGTAGCGCACGTTCTCCCACATGGGCTGCAACGCCAGGGCCGCGCTGTAATGCTCGATCGCCTGGGTGAACGTCTGCGGCGCATGGCCATGCACCTGCGGCGCCAACAACCCGACGTAGAAATGGAGCGTCGCCCGCGTCGTTGGGTCGGTCGGGGCTTGCGCCAGCGCGCGTTCGTACGCGGCCAGGGCCTTGGGGACAAGATCGGCGCTGCGGAAATAACTCCCCAGCGTGTAAAGCGCAAAGATGCGCGCGTCGCGCGGCACATCCTGGTTGATGACCAGCGGCAGCGCTGATGGCGCATCGACCGGATTGACCCAGAAGGTGTCGTCAAGTGCGGGCGCGGTGACGCCGGCGCGCACGCGACCCGCGTCGTATTCACCCCAGATAGCGAGCACTGCGCCCGATGCGGTCAGCACGGCATCGGCTTGTGCAGGCTCGGTGATCGGCTCCGGCCAGATAACGGTGTGCACGTCGTCGAGTTGGGCGCGTTTCAGTTCATCGGTCACGGCTTCGCGAATGCGGCCGGCCACGTTGAACTGCATGTCGCTGGCGGTGTAACCGACGAAAGGCGCAATCACGATCAATTGCTCGCCGGGCAGCGCCACGATCGGCGTGGCGGTGGGTGTTGGCGGCAAGGTCGCTGACGGAGCAGGCGAGGCCGGCGCGGCGAGCGTTGCCGGCCCTGGCGTTGGCGTCGCGGGAAAGACCGCGCGCAACAATGTCACACCGGCAAGCGCAACCACAAGCATCACGGCGACCGCCACACTCAGCATCACGTGCGGGCGTTCGATCAGTCGCGACCGGCGCGCGGGCGGCGGCGGCACGGGCGCGGGCGGCAGGGAGCCGGCAGCAGCAGAGGCATCGTCCCCCTCTTCGCCGTAGTGCATGACGCGCGACTCTACCAGAGAATTTTCATCAGCTTTTAACAAGTCACCTGAATCATCAGACGCGGCGGCGAACAGCGAAGCTACGGCCGTCGGGTCGTCCGGAGAAAAACCGCCGGCCAGCAACAACGCATCCCGTTCGGCTGGCGACAGACGCAGCTTTGCCGCGATCCGCAACACATCTTCACGGTAGCGCGGGCGCGCGGTCACGCCCTCTTTCCAGCGGAAGATCGTCTGGCGCTGCACGCCTGTGCTGCGCGCCAACTCGGCGTCGGTGATGCCGGCGCGCGCAATAAATTGATTGAGCAGTTCCCCAAAGGTGGGCATTCCCATCCTCGATCAGTGTTATAAAAATTACGTTTGATTTTACCATAGCAGGTCACGCTGACGACTTGGCCCTAGTCGTTGGTGTAGGGCATTTCCAAGTTGCAGAGGAGGGGTGAAGATGCAACAAAAAAATGCGGCTGCAATAAAGTGAAAATAGAACGCCCATCGGGTACTCTTCGCTTGAAGCCACCAGCAAAAGGAGAGTACCCGATGAGCAACATCGACTATACCACATTGGTGGGTTATCTAGCAGAGATTCCTGATCCACGATCGCCGCGTGGACAGCGCTATGAATGGCGCTATCTGTTGCTCCTGATCGCTGCCGCGATGTTGACGGGTGCGAGCACGCCAACGACGATCAGCAACTGGGTGGCGATGCATCAGGTGACGCTAATTGCCGCGTTGCAGCCAGTGCGCAAGACCGTGCCGAGCATGGCGACGTTGCGACGCGCCCTGTGTGCAGCGCCGATTGAGGCGCTGGAAGCGGCGCTTGGGAGATATCAAGCGCAGTTGGCAGGAGAAACAGGTGATGCTGGCCTGTTGGTGACCAAGCAAGGGGAAATGCTGCGCGGTGCGGCGCTGGATGGCAAAGTAGTACGCGGCGCCAGCGCTCACGGGGAGGCTGTGCATCTGGTCAGTCTGGTCTGTCATGAGTCAGGCATTGTGCTCGACCAGATGAAAGCCTCACACAAACGCCACAAATGCCGTGTCGCAGCCATCATCCTGGCGCGGCGCAACTTGGACGGAGTCGTGCTCACCATGGATGCGCTGCACACCTCGGTCAAGCAGGCCAGGCAGATTCGGCAGGGTGCTGGTGACTACCTGTTCGTAGTCAAGCGGAACCGGCGCACGCTCTATAATGACATCGCCGATGCTTTCACCGTTCTCCCGCCGCAAGGTAGTTG
>JACSRH010000185.1 GCA_014879855.1 Caldilineaceae bacterium
CTGCTTCCAGCATCCGCGCCTCAGCGACCCGCACATGCTGCTGCTCATCGACCGCGGCAGCCCGGAGGCGGTCTTCCAGGCGCTGGCGGATGCGCTGGAACGCACGCGCGTTGAGCACAACTCGCTGCTCGTGCACGTGGAGGGCAAGCACGCGCTCGCCGCGCGCCAGCCGGTGGCGGTGGTCAGCACCGCGCTGATCGACCTGGCCGTGAGCAAAAACGTGCCGATCGTGCCGGTGCGCTTTGCCGGCGGGCTGCCGGTGACGCCGGTGGACGCGCCGCTGGCCTTCCCGGTCGACTATGGTCAGCAGGACTTTCTGATCGGCGCGCCGCTGCTGCCGGAGGAGCTGGCGCCGCTGTCCTCGTCGGCGCGCAGGGCGCGCGTGCTCGACGCGCTCAACGGCGTGGGCGGGCGCTGGCAGGACGAGGCGCCCAATCCCGGCGATGCGAGCTTTGCCGCGGCCGTGGCCGATTGGCAGCAGACGCATGACGTATCGGAAGTGCAGGCTGTACTTTATCGCGTGCTGGCCGAAGCGCCGGATCTCAGTGCGGAGACACGCTGGCTGCTGGCTAAGGCGCAGGGACGCGAGGATGCAGGGATCGTTCTTGATGCAGCCGTACAGCAGTGGCTCGTGGTTGTGGCGCAGAGGCTGCTTGGGCTGGCGTAGCGCCCGCGACTGGGACCATTTACTCCACCGGCGTGCGCCTGCCCACACGCGCAATCACCTTGCGCGCGGCGACGAGCATGGGCATGTCGACCATCTTGCCCTCGAAGGTAAAGGCGCCGGCGCCGGCTGCCTGCTGCGCCTCGAAGGCTGCGATCAGCCGCTGGGCGCGGTCGATCTCCTCGGCTGAGGGCGAAAAGACAGCGTTCACGACCGGCGTCTGGTTGGGGTGGATGCAGCTCTTGCCGGTGTAGCCAAGCTGGCGCGCGAAGCGGCTTTCCGTCTCCAGCCCGGGCGCGTCGTGAAAATCGGTGAAGACCATGTCGAACGCTTGCAAGTGGTAGGCCGCCGCCGCGGTCACGACGGCGCTGCGCGCGTAGAAAACCTCCCACGCCGCGCGCGTGCGCACCGCGCCGATGTCACCAGCCAGGTCCTCGGCGCCAAAGATCAGCCCCTCCAGCCGCGGCGTGGCGCGGGCGATCTCCCTGAGATTCATCACGCCCAGCGCGGTTTCGATCATGGCAAAGAGGCGGAAGGCGCCGTCGGGCAGGCCAAGCTGCTGCTCGGCGATGGCGAGCAGTTGATCGACGGCGTGCAGGTCGGCTGCGTCTTCGGCTTTGGGCACGATATAGCCGTCGGGGCGCCAGGCGGCCGTGGCCTCGATTTCCGCCCGCGGCAAACCGGTGTTGAGATGATTCAGCCGCACCAGCCGCTCGCGACCGCCGAAGTTGAGCGTCTGCAACGCCTCGCTCACTGTCGTGCGCGCCGCCACTTTGCGATTCTGCGCTGCGCCATCTTCCAGGTCCAGAATCACAGTATCGACTTCCCAGCCGGCCGCTTTCTGGATTTTCTTCATGCTGTCGCCGGGCATGAAGAGCAGTGAACGGCGCGTGAAGTTATTGTTCTGAAGGGCCATAATCGCTCCTGAACCTACAGTTACCTGGATGTTTATTTGCCGACACATTACTCAGGTGCGGAAGCGACCGAGCATCTACTCCGCGCGCTGCAACGCAACTCTTTCCACTGCCACGCGCTGACGTTCGTAAGCCTCTGCATCGGGGCTTCGAGCAGCGCCACCGCATGTTGCCACACCGTCTCGCGCCAGTCAACGATCACGCGCTCAGCCACCCACTCGTCAAGCGGGCCAAAGAGCACATCGACCGCTTTCAGCGCCGGCGTCGCGCGTGCGACGATCTCATCCTGTACGACATCGACGGTGCGAGCAATGACTTTGTTGACGTGCGCGTAGTCGGTGTAGCGCCTGCGCTGTGCTTCTGCGCTAAGCTGCGCCCGCTCTGGCTGCAGGAGTTCCACCACGACAAACACCAGATCGTACGCCAGGATCGCACCGAGGGGACTCCGCTGCGCACGAAGGAATCCTCCCACCTGGCAACATGATGCCGCCAGCAACTTTCCGACGCTTCACGCCAGACGAGACTGGCACGGTGCGACAAGGCGTCGCTCTCTATTTTTGTCTCTCACGCGCCAGCAGCCGCCGCTTGCGCTCGATGCCCCAGCGGTAGCCGCTGAGTTCGCCGTTCTGGCGCACGACGCGGTGACAGGGAATCACCACCGCCAGCTTGTTAGCAGCGCACGCGGCGGCCACCGCACGCACGGCCGACGACGCGCCGATGCGCTCGGCAACTTCAGTGTAGCTCAACGTGCTGCCCGCCGGGATCTCGCGCAGTACAGCCCACACCCGCTGTTGGAAGGCCGTGCCCTGAATGTCGAGCGGCAGACGCAGCCCACTTTCGGGCGCGTCGAGGAAGCGCACCACCTGCTGCACCCACTCTGCTAAGCTGGCGTCGCGTGCGATCTCTGCCTTGGGAAACCGGCTGCGCAGTCCGGCTTCGAGCGCGTGTGGATCGTCGCCCAGGTCGATCGCACAGAGGCCGCGCGGCGTTGCTGCAACCAGCACCCAGCCGAGGTAACATTCTGCCACACCAAAGCGGATCGTTTCGCCCGCCGCGCCGCGTCGATAGGCCGTGGGCGTCATGCCGATCGTGTCGTTGCTTTCGCTGTAGAAGTGGCCGCCGTTATTATAGCCAGCATCAAAGATCGCGGCCGTCACGCTGTCCGCCTCCGGCAACATCTCCGCTGCGCGTTGGCGGCGGATGGTCATGGCGTATTGTTTGGGGGTTACGCCGAGGCGCGCCTTGAAGATACGCTGGAAGTGATGGGGACTCATGTTCACGGCCGCGGCCAGCGTTGCCAGCGTCGGGCCAGCGGCGCTGGCCCGAATGAGCGCACACGCCTGTTCAACGGCCCGCATATGCTCTCCATCCATGGCCGGTTCAGGCTGGTGCGGTTGGCAGCGCTTGCAAGGGCGAAAGCCAGCCGCCTCCGCTATGGCTGGCGAGTCAAAAAAGCGCACATTCTGGCGCAGCGGCTGGCGTGAGCGACAGGTGGGCCGACAGTAGACGCCGGTCGTGGTGACGGCGAACCAAAAATTACCCTCGGCAGCCGGGTCTTTGGTGCATACGGCCACCCAGCGCGCATCGTCGTTGGCAAAGGGCAGCCGTGTTGCTGCCTCTGTCACGTTTGTAGCTGTCATGGTTGTAGCGCCTGGCATCATGCAGTTCCTTCTAGCTGGGTCTCGATGGATGATGCACCCATCATAACCGTGGCGCCATGCCTGTGCACTTGATTTCTTGCGCGGCAATTTTTGAGATGGGCAGGCTGCTTATGCAGCACAAATATACTGAATGCAAAGGCGCAGCCATCAGGAATCCTTATGACTCTATAGGGTGATCGTCTGTCCCACTCCCTGCGCCACCGCGCGCCGGTGGACCAGCGCCGCGACCATCGCATCCTGCAGCGCCAGCCCCACCGATTTGAAGAGCGTGATCTCCGGCGCCGAGGTGCGGCCAGGAACGCTGCCGGTGACGACTTCCGCGAGTTCGCCCACGATGTGAGCTGGACTGATGATCCCCTCTTGCAGGGGGATGACGAGGTCGCCCGCCTCGACCTGCGCGGCCTGCCGCCGGTCGACGATGACGCGGCTGCGGCGCACGGTCGTGGTGTCGAGCTCGCGCATCGTCTTGGTGTACGCGCCGATGGCGTTGATGTGCGCGCCCGGTTGCAGCCACGCGCCGTCGAAGAGGGGCGTCGGGCTGTTGGTCGCCGTGCAAAGGATGTCGGCAGCCTCGACCGCGGCGCGTACATCCTCCGTGGCAGTGACCGGCACCCCCAGGGCATCGTGCATCCGCCGCACAAAGCTGGCCGTCTCGCCCAACGCCACCACCTGCACCTGGCGGATCGGGCGGACCGCGGCCATCGCCAGGAGCTGCGGCCCCGCCTGCGCGCCCGCACCGAAGATCGTCACGCTGCTGGCGTCGGGCCGCGCCATGTAGCGCGTCGCCACGCCGCTCACCGCGCCCGTACGCATCGCGGTGAGATGCTCGGCGTCCATCAGCGCCAACGGCTGGCCCGTACACGCATCGTGCAGCAGCAGCACCGCGTGGATCGTCGGCAGGTCATAGCGTGCGCGGTTGTCGTTGTAGACCGTGACCACCTTGATCGTCAGCGTGCCGGGATCGTCACGCGCTGGATCGCCCGCGACGAAGGCCGGCATCGAGAGATGGATGCCATTGTGCGGCGCCACCACCGTCGCCAGCCGCTGCGGCAGCTCCACCGCGCCGGCGGCAAGCTGGCGGAAACCGGCCTCGACCGCCTCAATCGCATCGGACATGGTCAACAGCGCTTCGACATCGTGGCGGGTGAGGATCAGCATGGTGGAATGGTCTCCTTGGGTGTGAAAAATTGGAGATTGGGAGATTGGAGATTAGAGATTGGAGATTGGAGATTGGAGATTGACGAGTCGCCTAATCTCCAATCTCCAATCTCCAATCTCCAATCTCTCGATCTCTTAATCCCCTATTCTTTCCAGCACAAACACCGGAATCTCCCGATGTGCGGCGCGTTTTCGGTACGCGGCATAGCCTGCATAGATCGCGTCGGCCAGCGGCCAGTAGCGGGCGCGTTCGGCCGCGGTCGCTTCGCGGCTGTGATAGGTCGCCGGCTGTCCCTGATAGGTGACGGTGGCGACCGGGTTGGCGCGTAGATTGTAACTCCAGGCCGGATGTTTGTCACCGCCAAAATTGGTGGCAAAGAGGATGAGGCGCTCGCCATCCACGCCGCAGATCAAAGGCGTCGTGCGCGGCTGGCCGCTCTTGGCGCCGGTCGTCGTCAAGTAAATCACCGGCAGACCGGTAAGCAGGCTGGTGGCGGTGGTGCGCCCACGCGTCAGGTGCATCGTCGCGCGGTCGAGAGGACGCAATGTGCGCGCCAGCAGCCAGGCGACCGGCGCCAATGCTGCGATATGTTTCACGGCGCGCTGCGCGAGATTGGGCGGGTGGAAGGTGAGTGACATGTCGCCTATTCTAGCGGTTAGGGTCTCACAAATCAAAGAGCAATGTCTGCGGGATGCACCCCCCAATATTGATGCCTTCGGAGCGTTGACGCAACACTGTCGGGCTGATAGCCCGGCCTATGGAGAGCGGCCCCAAAAATGTGACGCGCCACCCAACCACTTGGCACGGCCTCTGCGAGATCGCACCGCAAACTTTGGGATCCCCCTTCTGGTTAGGATATACTCGCAATTGTTTGCTATTGATAATGTCACCGCCTTTTGAAAGTGATCAGTGCATGATTCGTTCTCGCAACCGACGCGGTCTTGCTGGCTCCCTGTTGACGGTGCTCGCCGCCCTATTACTTGCTGCCTGTCGCCCCATTCAACCCGTCACTCTTGCCAACGCACCGGTTCCGCCGCTGGGAACATCGGTCTTTCCCTCGCCCACACCGCCGTTGTTGACGCTGGTGTTGCCGCCGGTTGTTGAACAGCCGCCGACGCCGGATGCCGGCAGCGCCTTCCCTGCCCCGACGCCGACGCTGGAAGCGATCGAAGGGACAGTGACGGTAGGCCTCGGCGCGTCGCTGCCAGAGGCATGGGCGACGGCGCTGCTGGCGCGGCTCAACCAGACCGACGCGGTGCAGACGGCGACCAGCCCACAGCCGCTGCGCGTGCTTGATCAGGCGTCGCTGGCTGCGTCCGTCGTGACGCTGCGGCCTTACACGCAGGCGACCGCGCCGCTGGGCGAGCGCATCTTTGCTGTGGTCGCGCCCTTTGCCACGATCCGGGATGATATCACGCTGGCCGACCTGACAACGGCCTGGCAGACTGGTGATCCCGCACTTTACACGACCGATGAAACTGCGACGTTATTGCGCCCTGTGCTGGGCGTCTATGCCGGCAATCTGGCTCCTCAAGCGGAATTGCGGGCGGCAATCGAGAGCACGCCCGGCGCATTGGCGGTGCTGCCCTTCGACCAGCTCGACCCGCGCTTCAAGGCGCTGACCGTCGATGGCGTCAACGTGCTCAGCAATCAGTTTAACGTGCTGGAGTATCCACTGGCGGTGGCGCTGAGCGTGGAAGGAATTGGCGCCAGCGTTGTCCGTCCGCTGCTGCAAGATGTCGTCCAGCCGTACACAAACCGTGACGCGTCCCGCTTGACGCAACTGATCATGACGGGCGTCACCGCCATGTCGCGCGTCACCGCGCTCAGGATGGATCAGCAGGGCTACGACTACCCGGCGCAGGTCATTTCCGATGTTTTCGCCGCCGCCGACATCACCCATATCAGCAACGAAGTCCCCTTTCTGGACGACTGCGTGGCAAACCCGGCCGAAAACAACCTGATTTTGTGCAGCGACACCAACTACTGGGCCGCGCTGGCCGCGCTGGGCACGGACATCGTCGGGCTGAGCGGCAACCACGTCAACGACTTTGGCCGCG
>JACSRH010000372.1 GCA_014879855.1 Caldilineaceae bacterium
ACCAGAGGTAGCTAATGCCGCCAGTGTGCAGATGCACCAGAGGTAGTATCGAAAAGTGCAAAGATAGTGAGTCAAGCTTACGTCTGATTTTGAGCGCTTATTCCTTGCTTAGTTGCTCGGTTGCGACCGGTTGCACGAAAGATCCCTTCAACCCTCGTTTCATGCCAATAAACAGAACAACAGCTACGATCGCCAACACGCCGGCCATCGCCAGCAAGGTCTGTCCCAGCGCGGCAGTGTAGGCGGTGGCAAACTGGGCATTCACCCACTGGGCCAGGTCGGAAGACGTCTCACCAGCGTTGCCCGATACGGTGCGGGCGAAAATCTCGTTCCAGACACTGTCGAGCCGTTGCACGACAAGGGGTGAGATGCCGATTTGACGAAGCTGCGCATCGAATGTGTTGTTTGCAATGCCTGTCAACAAGAAGCTGGACCACACGATGCCCAGCGCATAGCCAGACTGTCCGGCCGCCGAGTTGATTGCCGCGCCCATCCCGGTGAGGCTGGGCGGCGGTGCACTCAGCACAACCACCGTGCGCGCAGGCCCGGCAATGCCCTGCCCCAGCCCCATCAGCGCCAGGGGCAGGATCATGTATAGATAGGATGTAGTGGTTGCGATCGGAGCAAGCATTGCCAGGCCGACCGCCATCAGCATCATGCCGCCGGACATGAGACGGCGCGCGCCAAAACGCATGGATAGACGGACGACGAAGGTCGTCCCCAACAACATGCTGAGGAAATAGGGGGCGACCTGGATGCCTGCCATGACCGGGCCTATCCCTTGCACATGCTCAAAGTAGGGCCAGATCTGATAGAAAAGTGTGCCCTGCGCCATTGCCAGCGCCACTCCAGCAAGAACTGCCAGGGAGAGATTGCGTACGTCGTAGAGCTTGATCTTATCGCGCCTGCGAAAGCGCGTGTAGAACCAGCGATACCCGATCAATAACGCAACAAGCCCGATGACAATGGTCAGGATTGCATTTTCAGTGGTCACCTCGTTGCTGACGCCGATCACTCCGAAAATTGCACCGAAGATTGCGATACTCCAGAGGAGATTGACGATCAATTCTCGTCGTGGAATGTTTCGGCCTGTTGCGACCTCGTATATGTCTCTGCGCACGTGCCAAAATGCAACGATGCCCAGGACGATCGAGGGCAGAAAGCTGAGCCGCCCAATTCCGATGTGCGCCAGCAACCAATTGAGGCTCGGCGCGGAGGCCAGCGCAATGCCCTGGCCTCCGAAGATCATGCCATAGGCAAAGGGGCGAACGCCAGGCAAAAAAGTCACGGTGACAAGCGCGATAGACATGGGCGCAATTGCTGTCTGTGCGAGTTTGAAAAGTAGTTGGACACGCGCGTACATCGGGGTGTCGAGCCAGAACAAACCCAACACGTTGGCAAGCACGATCCCGACCAGCCCGACCAGCAGAAAACGTTTGCGCCCGATGACATCACCTGTAACCCCGCCCACAAGGGTCAGGATGGCGAGAAGCAGATAGCCGGCGCCCACCAAAAACGGCGTTCCGCTGCCAATGTCACGCAGACCCTGTTGGATAGGAGGGGAGCTCAACGTAACGACTGGCGGCGTCCAGTAGGTGGCAAAGATCGCCAGCAGACAAGCTGCCAGGACACGGAAAGCTTGGGGATTTTCCGTCAGGCCGCCAAAGATCAGCTTTCCAGGGCCCGGTAAGCGCTGCGCCATATCTGCGAGTTTGCTTGTCACTCCGCCCAATACAATCTTCCTGTGAGTTTGTCTGGCATAATGGCAGTGCTTGTCAAGAATGCAATCAAATCTTGTGGATTCAGTATATTTGGATTCAGCGGTCGCCAAGCCACAGCTGTGACTTGACGACCGCTGAATTTTAACATTAGCTTGCAGCCATACCCGGAATTTGACTGCGGTTAGCTGCGGCGTCGGAATAGGCGCGCAGATCGATCAAGAAGCCGAGGAAGACCACCAGCCAGCCCCAGAAATTGGTCGGGCCTAGCGGGCCGACAACCAGCACATACATCAGCGTCGTAAAGGGGAGGAAGACGATGCCAAGAATTGGCCAGAGCCAGGATAGCATCCAGCCATTGAAGGAAGTATTCACCAGAGGGGTGAAGATCCACAAAAGAAAGAGGGCGACGCGTGGCGCAAAGGCGCCGAGCAGAATGAACAGACAAGCCATGGTTTTCTCCTGTCATACAAAGCACTGGTTAAATTGATTGAAATCCGGTGAATAGAAGCATTCAGGCCTCTGTCCACCTGGGTGCATCGTGGTTTCAAATGCTGCGGCAGCGGTGTAGGGCGCGTTGTCGCCTACGCTTCGTCGCCGAAATCGGCGTTGAGTTTGGCTTCCTGCTCAGCCGAAAGGTTCGACTTGATCAGAGTCATCTTGGCGCCCTTGAAGGCCTCCGCGACCTTGTCTTCGGTCACCTGATCCGCCATCAGGAATAGGGCCGACGTGCCCTCCGTCACCTGATCGCGTACACTCTTCATGAAATCATCGTCGATGCCATAGTCGCTGAAGTGACCGGCCAGCGCTCCCATCGCGGCGCCGACAGCCAGCCCAAAAAATGGGATAAAGAAGATCAGCCCAAAGAGCATCCCCCAAAAAGCGCCGCTCAATGCGCCTGCCCCTGTCAGGTTCCGCGCCTGATGCGTCTTGGGTTTTTTCTTGCCGGTGGGCCAGGAGACGACAGCGGCGTCCTGGATTACAAGCAGATGTTGCTTGGATAGATCAACGAGTTTCGACAGCGCTTCCTGCGCGCCGTCCGGGGTTTCGAACTTCCATACGGTCAGTGATGCCATCAGAATCTCTCCTCTATGTTCATGAAATTCACAAAGCGACTCGACTGTCGCGCTATTCCGTGCGATCCTTCAATACCCGGCGCAGCGTCTCTTCATCTTCCGCGTCCAGCGTGGACTGATAGATTTCGCCCTTATACGGTTTCAAGGCCGCGACGACCGCAGCGGCGTTGGCATGGCGGACGATCAGAAAGAGGGCCGAGGCGCCCGGTTCGAGTTTATCGGACACTTCTTTGACAAACTTTTTCTGCACGCCCAGATTTGCGAGCGCGCCGACGCCCATGCCGCCCAGTACGCCCATCAGAAGGCCAGCAAATGGAAAGAAAATGCCAGCAATCAACAGGCCAAGCACCCCGCCGCCGACGGCGCCGATTTTCACGCCACGGTCCAGTTCGTTCTTGATATGGATTTTGCCATGTTTGTCGCGCACCACTACGGCCGAGTCATCCAAACTCACAAGGTCCTGTTTCTGCTCCCTGTGAATGGCTTCGCGGACGTTGCCGGCCTTCTCCTCGGTGTCAAAGGTAAGTACGATGAGATCAGACATGCCATTGCCCCTTTCTAGAGTTTATCCAGTCTAACGTCTATACAGATTCACGCCATCATCTTCATTTTTCCATCTTCACCTCCTCAGAACTTGGATTGACAGCCGGCGACGCTGAGTTTGTCCGCTGCAGCCAGGTATTGGCATGATCATAGGCGCTGCGCAATGAAGCGGTGATCTCATCTTTGGGTGATAGCACATTTTCGACGCCAATGGTTGCCAATACCCCTGTCTTCTCCAGTTTGGCGCGTATAGAGTCACTCACGTCAGCCAGGAAAAGCCGGCCCCCATTGCGCTGCAATGTTTTGGCATAGCGCTCAAAGACGCCGATCGCGGTGCTGCCAATGGTCTCGCGACCGCGTAGAACGATGATAATAGCTGCCTGCATCGCATCTTCCGCCTCTGGCGCTTCCTCCTCAAAATCCCTGGCCGCGGCGTAGAAAAGGCTGCCATAGGGAAGCAGCATGATGACTACGCCATCCGGCGCCTTGCGCCCCACCGCTTGTTCGCAGAAATCACCGTCCGCCGTGGGCGTCAGTTGCACGATTTTTACGCGCTCTGCTGCCTGGAAAATGTAGCCGAAGATCTGGATGAGCACACCCAGTAGAATTGCCTGAAACACGGGCAGATAGAGCGTAGCCACCAGGGTGACCGTCATTACAAAGGCCGAAACATGATTGGCGCGCCAGACCTTGCTAATCTCGACTGGCTTGATCGAGTAATAGCCAGCCAGTATCAGCATGGCTGCCAGCGAGGTCATCGGAAGAGCCATGATCTGGTTGGCAAAGAGCAACATCGAAATATGTCTCCATCGCGTAAGCTCCAGGCTGATGATGACCCCTATCGTCACCATACCGACGACCATTGTATTGGCATCGACCAGCCGAAAGTTTTTAGAAGATCGATGCTCTGGGCGATGCGATTGGGGCCTTGTGCGTCATAGCCAAAAAAGTCAGGCAGTTGAGAGAGAATGATGACGATCGCAATCCCAGTCAAGAAACCGCGCATGACGGCGTTGGAGATGAAACGCGTCAGATAGCCAAGCTTTAGCAGACCTAGCAGCAACTGGAAGAGACCAGTCAGCATGGTCAGCGTCACCAACACTTTTATGTGTTCTGTTTCGGCATAGCCTCTCATTGCCTCGAAAACCACGAGCGCCATGGCGCTCGTATTCACCACCGCCATAAAGGCCGAGCTAGTGAACAGGGCCACCACCGGCGTGCCAGTCATCAGGTTGTACAAGCCATAGACCGGATTGACGCCTGCCAAGACACCGGAGGCCAGACCATCAGGAATGGCGGCCACCGCCGCGATCAGTCCGGCCAATAAATCTTGACCAATGCTGGAACGGTCTATCTTCAAGCGGTTCATTGCAATTTCCTGAACAATGAAACCAGCATTACTTGGCGCCGGTCGAACAGTCGCCCTCTGTAGCCGTCACGCTTGTACTGTTGATGTAACTGGTTGCACCGAGGTCGTTGAGGCCATACCAGAGGCTGCTGTCATAATCAGCCGCCACGCCTACTGCGTAAATCCCGGCCGCTATCTCGCCACTGGATTGGCCGCCCAGCGTGTTGGATGTATAGGCCGGCGCCGGCGCATCCAGAATTACACTGCACTGTCCCGGCGCAAAGACAGTGGTCGCTGGCATCTTGTTATAGATGTCAGGATCAATTGGCGGCGCGGCGGCTGGCGACGCTCCCTGGCCGCGCGTGCGCTGGAATTGGACGGCGATCTGCCCGTTGCCGTTTTGCATTTCCAACAGCTCGCCCTGCGCCTGATAGACCATTGCCGACTGTAAAGCTACAAAATATTGGCTTTCCTGTTCCATCACGTTGGCCGGTTCGGTGCACGCCTTCTGTGTAGCGACAAGCGGGTCGATCTGGATTGCGTTCGCCGCGCCTGTGGTGTAAGTTGCTGCGTACTCATTGCAGCCGCCAAAACCGGAAAGTTGTCCATCCGCGCTGAACGCGACGGTGATCTGCACGCCGGTCGCGCTCACGACGGCCGCGCCGTCATTGAAGAGAATGGCTTCCCAACTGGCGCCGGCCAGACTCTGTTCAACGACGCGATAGGTCAGGAGCGTAGCGCCGCCGGCGTCTGCCAGCGTCAACATGCCACCGTCAATCGCGTAGCGAGTCGCAGCAGCCAGCGCAGCCATGTAATCCGTCGCCTGTGTCATGGCCGGTTCGGGGCAGGCCATCGCCGTTGATGCACCCGGCTGGATCGTGATCGCAGCGCCATCCACCGCATACGTGGCCGAATAGCTGTTGCAGCCATCTGAGCCACTGAGCGCGCCATCCTCGCCAAACTGCGCCGTGATGGTCGTGTCCGCCGCCGGCGGGTCGCCGTTGAGACTGACAACCTCCCACAGCTCACCGATGAGACCGCTTGCCAGCGCCTGTTCTTGCTCGGTGCTGACGCCAGGGTTGCGGTCGACAGGCATGACCGGAACCTCGATGCCAGCCATCGAGTTGCCTTGGGTCAGCACCGGAACCACTGCGTCCGAGCGGAAAATGATGTGACCAGCGGCATCCTGGATAAAGGCCATCAGCCCGTAAGCGTGGCTTTGGTCGATGCCAGCCGGTGGAAAGGGCACTCCGAACGCATAAGGCGGCGGGTTGCCATTGGTAGCGAGCTGCTGCTGATTCACCAGGGTGGAGTCACCGGCGCCGGCGGTGACATCATGCAACTGCACGGTCACGAGCGCGTCGTCTGGCAAGTCGGTTTGCACGGTGTAGATGACATCGCCAGTCACCGAACCCGTTGACGCGGCTTGCTGAACCGGACGCGTGCATCCAGCGAGAAGTATCGCGACTGATAAATTGGCGAGGACAATCATGATGGTCCGCATAAGCCTCTCTCTTTTACTGTTCTCTGGTGACCATTTGCACCGGACAGCTTTCAGAAAATTTTGAAGCTTCCTGAAAGATTGCAGAAACAGTGTCTATGCCCCTGCGCCTCTGCTTCTTTGCGCCTATACGTTAAGAATTATTTCCAAGTCAGCTTCTACTGATGGCTAGATAATAAATTGATGCTAATTTGTAATCTTCCCGGAAGCTCCAAAGCTTCCGGGAAGATGTTCCGCAAAAATACTTAACCTAGCGGTCAG
>JACSRH010000225.1 GCA_014879855.1 Caldilineaceae bacterium
GGCGCAAGCGCACCGGTCATGGGATGACCACACTGGGCGCAGAACTTTGCGGTCGGCGTGTTTTGTGCGCCGCAGTCAGAGCAGAAGGACATAGAATTTTCCTTACCGAGTATTTTGTTCTATCAGGGGGAACGAACCGTGTGGAGCACGGCTTCGATGCCCCCTTCTACTTCCAGAGCAACGATCCGGCGCAGGGCGTTCCCGTAAAATCCTTGCGCCATCAACTGCCGCGTTTGGACAGCTTCAGCGCCAACTGCGCCCATGACCTTATAGGCCACCCACTCGCAAAAACCTTCCAATAACTGAACGTCAGTGAGAAAGGGACAATTTTCGCCTTGCCAAGCGTGGCCGTATTCGTGTGCAATCACCTTGATCATCAGAAGCCTGGGCAGGCCTGTCTCTACGGCGATTTCACGTTGTGAGCCTAATTTGGTATAGACGCCCAACAGGTGTCCACCGCCACCCGGTGACTGGGAGAGCGCCGCCTGCAAACGCTGCATATCACCGTGGCTGTACAAACCAAAGCCCGGTCGCCGATGCACGCGCAGTCCAAGTTCACGATCCACCACGCCGATCACTTGCTCGTACAACCTACGCGCCGTCAGCACATCATCCACGGCGGACGTTCGACACGAAGAACAGATCGGTCGCCCGTCGCTCAATTGGGCGTGTCCATCGGCGAGCGGCGCACCACAACTGGTACAAACGACTTTGCGATTGGCGCAGGCGTTGCAGATTGCCAGCCGCCTGCCTGATCCTGCGTGTTCATAGACCTGATAGGTGGCGCCGAGCGCCTCACCACACAGGTTGCAGAATCGACTATCTTTAGAGGTATGATGCACTTGGTCGGCAGCTTCTATCATCTGAGCGACCTATCCCCGAAATGTCGCCGCCCATTTCCCCAGCCGAATGCTGTCGCCCGAACTGACCGGCATGGAGCCATTGGGCGCCAGCCGCTGTGTGTTCACCCACGTACCGTTGACGCTGTTCAGGTCGCGTACGAACCATTGCATGCCCTGTTGGTACACTTCGGCATGACGACGGCTGACGCCAGCCTGCAATCCAGGATCGCCGGTGTCGACGTCGGGATAGTTGCCACTGACATCATCCTTGCGCCCCAGTAGATAGGTCGTCTTGCCAGAGAGCTGGTAGGTTTGTCCGTCAGTGGCTGACAGTTGGGCGCTGGCACTGACCGGTGGCGGCGGAAACGCTGATGCATTGCCAAATGATGGCTGATTGATGGGCGGTTGCACTACGGGCGCTGGCGCATAGCCGCCTCCAGACGACACTACAGGCGCCAGACTCCCCAACGCGGCGCCACAATTTTCGCAGAACATTTCACCGGCAATCACCTGCGCGCCGCATTGCGGGCAGACAGAACCGCCGCCCACTGCAAAATTGGGGGCAGGAGGTGGAGCAAATGAAGCCGGCACGGGCGCATTGACGGCGCCTTGCAAAGACGTGCCGCACTGGTCACAAAAACCGGCGGATGGATCGTTCGGTGCATTGCAAGTTGGGCAAGTGACCATCGCTTGATACCTCCTGGTGTAGTGAGCGGATGCTGTTTACTTGACGGATCGGCAGAGCATTAAAATATCAGGCAGTCAGGATTCCAGATCGTCGAGACGCTGCGTCAGCTTGCGCGTCCCATATTGCAGCTTCTTCGTGCCGCTAGCCGACATCTGTCCCTGCTGCTCCAGATTATTGGCTTCCTGTTCTGCTGCCTGCGCCAGATCAGCTTCGCCAAGATTGAGCAGGCGCGTTGCCGCCGCACGCAATTGTTGGGTCGCCAAAGCAACATTGCCGGTCTGCGCTTCGCTAAGCGCACGCGTCTGCAGTTTGAAAACGGAGACCTTTTCGACGAGGTTCATGACATCGGCCACAAAAGGCGTCACCTGGCTGGGGTCGTCGGTAAGCGTCACCAAAATGTCCTGGCGCACATGTTGACCGGTCAGACCAGCAGCCGGCATGTCGTACATGACGTCGGCCTGCGCCACCCGGTAGGCGCCGGCAGCTTTGGGCTGCACGATCACTTCTACAAGCACCGACTGCCCCTTGCCTTGTTCCAGATCGCCCAGTATGAGCTGGATATCGCGATCCGAAAGCGTGCGCTGATTCAACTGGCTGATGGCCGGCAGCACGCGCCATGCTGCTGCAGGACTGACGCCTGTCACCAGGCGCAGCGTCAACTGTGCATTGCGCGCGACACTCCCTTGCATGGTTGCCACCGTGCGCTGGAACTCGGCCAGAATGCTGTCTGGCGTTTCCAGGTGATCGACAACACCGCCACTCTGGCCGGCCACCGCTTCCAGCAAGGGCATATTCCACTCTTCGCCAAGCCCCAACGCACTGACCGGGATTCCATACTGTCCAGCCTCAGTGGCGAGTTGCCGGCATTGGTCTTCGTCGCCAAAGGTCTCGCCGTCGGTGAGGAGCAACATTCGGCTCACCCGATCGGGCGTCACCCCCTGGCGCATCTCGTCCAGTCCGCGACGCATGCCTTTGGACATGGTCGTGCCGCCGCGATCGGTGATACGGTCGATCTGGGCGTGCAACTGCGCAAGATTGGCCACCGGCTGACAGGCGACAAGTGTATCGACATTGTCGTCAAACAGCACGATAGAGACGAGATCTTGTGGGGAGAGCCGACCCAGCACCAGCTTGACAGCCTCGCGGACTTTGCGGATCTTGTCGCCCGCCATCGAACCGCTGCGGTCAAGCACCAATCCCAGGTTGACCGGCATCTGTACGGCAACGCCAGCGCCCGTTGGCACAATGTCGATCAGGACATAGAGCTTCTGAGGCGAGGGGAGCGCCTGAAAAACAGTACGGTTCAGGCGGCTTTCAAGCTTTACTTCGCCAGACATGGAACCTCCATTCAATTTACCCTGTAATCCGCGCGCCGCAGGCAGGGCAGAATGCTGCACCACTGCGCACTGGCTTGTGACATTGCGGGCAATTCTGACTCAGTGCAGGAACAGGCAAAGAGCTGACTGCGGAGGATATAGGATTGTTACCCGCAAGTGTAGTCCCGCAGCCCGGACAAAATGCGTCGCTGCTGGTGACATCGCGGCCACACTGTGGGCATGTCGGCGGCTCCGGCGGCAGCTCCTGCTTGATGGCTTCGATAATTTGTTCTTGCGTGGCAACATCCTGTTGTGTGTCTTTGATTTGCGTACAGATAGCCACTAAGCGTGCGTCCGTCACCTGCCCAGCCTGATACATCTCCCACACAGCCTCGCCAAGCGCGTGTAGATGCTCCTTTTTTTGACTTTGGAGTTGACCGAGCTTACCCTGTTCACGCTGGAGCCGCAGGGCGCGACCTGCCTCAAATTTTGCGCGTTCAGTCTCGTTGCGCAGCTTTTTCATAATCCCGCTCATACGTTGCTCCTATGCCAGAACGCGCGCCACAATCACGCTGATATTGTCTTCGCCGCCGGCCTGGTTGGCGCGCTTGATCAACTCATCGCAGATTTGCTGCGGATCGCCGTAATTAACCAGGAAAACATCGGCAATGCCGTCGTTGTGCAGCATCTCCCACAATCCATCACAACAAAGCAGGAGGGTATCGCCGGGCAGCAGATCCACGTGGAAATAATCTGCCTGAACGGTGGTGCGGAATCCCATGTTGCGGGTGATCTCGTTACGCCGGGGGTGCGTGTAGATTTCCGCCTCGCTCAACGTTCCCGCACGATAAAGTTGATAGACTGCCGAGTGATCTTCGGTAATCTGCTGGAGCATTCCCCCGCGCCAGAGGTAGGTGCGGCTATCGCCAACATTGGCGATCAAGGCGTGGCGGTCGAGCATCAGAGCCAGCGTCAGGGTCGCCCCCATATCGTTGCCGCGTGCCGTCGCCGCCTGGCGCACCAGACGATTGGCCAGTTGGATCGCAGTATCCAGCAGCGCCTCGATTGTCTCCTGCGCCAGCACTTTGCCCTGCAGCAGGGGAAAAAGAACAGATTGCAAGAGCGAACTGCTTATCGTCTCGACGACAAGACGGCTGGCAACTTCGCCGTCGCCATGCCCGCCCATTCCGTCCGCCACCAAATAGCAACCCAGAGATGGCGCCGAACGTGACTCATAGATCGCAGACAAGGTCAATGCAAAGAGACTATCTTCGTCGGGTCGCTCGGTGCGTGCCACGCCGACATCAGAACGTTGACCGGCCAATAGGTGAACGCCTTTGGGGAATCCGTCAAACCCATCCGGGTCACCTTCAGCCGCCGTTGACGGCGCATCGGGAGGCAGCAGCCGGTATAACAGATCGCCTTCTCGCAGAATCTCAACGCTATCCGGCTGTTCGTCAGCCGGATAGCGCTGCAGTCGGCGTATCGGCCGCTGAAGATCAGAGGCCAGCAGATAAGCGCCACACTCAAAACAGTAGGGTTCCTCTTCAGTCGGCTTGACCAGAGCATGGCAGGTCGGACATACCCCTCGATCTTCGGCAAGATAAAGCGCCTCTCCGTTCTCTTGCGCCGTGACCGCTTGAATCACGAACCGATCGGCAATCACATCGCCAGGCGCCAAGGACACACGATCATTGGTTGCCCGCCCCCCATCCCAGCTTGCAGCGCCGTGCTTACCTGGCTGAGGCGAGGGGGCGTCGTCACCTTCGCTGAATCCGATCTCCTCCGAGTTCACGTCGGCCGGCAGCAAAGTGTCATCGCGTACAGACACAAGTGATTCAGCAACCTGCAGATCAATCGGCGCCGGTTCAGGCAAATCGTCATCGGGCCGATCAGCGATATCAGAGGGTTGCATGGCAGAAGCAAGCGCGTCTTCTTTCGTACAGTTATGCTCCAGGTCATCACCGACGGCAACAAGCTGGAGTGGAGAAGAGTCAGGAATCGCTACGCTATCTGTATCACTTGTCGATTTACCTGACTCTGGCGGCGTTGCACCTTCTGGCGCCATCTCCGCAGGCAAGGCATTTTCGGGCGACATAGGAGGCGCTTGTTCAGTCATCAACGCCAATCGCCCCCCACACTGATGGCAGAATTTTGCTGTCGGTCG
The DNA here is from genome assembly GCA_014879855.1 of Caldilineaceae bacterium. Taxonomy (GTDB): domain Bacteria; phylum Chloroflexota; class Anaerolineae; order Caldilineales; family Caldilineaceae; genus Caldilinea. Next base: position 5,014 of record JACSRH010000225.1, read on the forward strand.
GTTCTCGGCTCCACACGCAGGACATGGATTCATATGCGTTGTCTCCCGAATCAAGCAAAACAGTATGTTTTGTGGAGAAACATCGAAAAGAGTAACGAGTAAACTATCTGGAGTGGCTATTGACCTAGCACATTGAGTTATAGCTTTCACTACGGCTCCCAACTAGATAAATGCAAGGTCGAGGCAAAATCTTTCAATCTGAATTCAGCGCATAGACTTGGGAACTGCTTGAAAAGCCTCAACGATGGCGTCGAGGCAATGTGTAAGCAAAATGTCAGAAAAGTAAGTATTTGGATGTATTGAAAAGCACCACCGCTCGATGTACCATCAAACTCAATTACTTCCGTTTCTCCCATTTTTTCTCTGGAACCCTGAAGGAGCCATGTACAATGAACCATTGGATTTCCCCTGCTCATGCCATTAATAAAAAGAAAGGTAACGAACTCAGTCACTTGGGCGTAAGGTCGGACGATAAAACAATTCCTGAACCCGATGGCCACTTATATCCCATTGATTCCCGCTTCTGGACGCCGCTGTGTACTATAGAGCGCACCTACCTTGCCGCCGTTTTAAAGAACAACATACAATCCGGCCGTGTTGAACGCGTGATGTCTAGAATGGGTGCGAGCGCGCAAGCATTTTCCCAATTTGAGAATAAACAGGTTGCATTTTCGCCTGACTTGACATGGGAAGAGCTGTGGATTGCCTATCAGCATCGGATGCTGGTTATATTCCTGGCCGACCATCTCCGCATTATGGCGCTGCATAGCGGAAATGATCTGGAATGGGAGGCGCTCTCTCGGCAGTTGGTCTGTAAAGCACAGCATCTGCTCACAGACGCCGGCTATGGCATGATGTCCGCAAGCGATACAGCGGCGGAGTTGGCCCAACAGACCTGCGAATGCATGGTTGCCAATGTCTATCCTTGCGATATCCCTCTGGACTATTGGCTCTACACGATTCTGAAAAACGTCACACTACACTTACTGACGCGTTCACAGGACCTGCTTGACCGTGCACCTTGTATGCACTCTCTGGATGACCTGGAGGATCGAGGCGTCCCCGTTGTGGCCCGGTCACTCGTATGTGACGCAGCCAATGCCAGCGTCGATGATCCATCTTATCGCAGTGGACAAATTGATGCCTTGATTGATGCCATTGGCCGGCTCCAGAGCAAGCAGCGCCGCACCGTCGTCACCTATTCCTACTTTGCTGATATGACTGACGATGAAATCGCCGTCAAAATGAAAAAATCCAAAGCAGTCGTACATATCCTGCGACACCGTGCGCTTAAGCAACTACGTGTGCTTGTCGAAGATTGAACCTGTCGGCAGCTTGATTCTACGCATCACAAAGCCGGAAAAGCGTACGAGCCCCATGAAGCATGGCTAATCCTATGGATTCCAATTTGATTTTTCAGGCAATTGTCGAAAGCGCACCGCGCCGGCGTGCGCCGCGCATGCAGGCGTCCTATGAAGCGCTGAAGGCGCGCCTGCTCACGCTCAACAGAGAAAGCACTACTCTGCGCGACGCGGTGCTTGCCTACGAAAACAATCCGGCTTCAGCGCCGTGGCGACAAACATTGCGGCATGCGTTTGATGATCTCAATCTGCCCGACGATGACGAACTTGTGAACGCGGCGCAGCTTGTGCTTGACGCAGCGGCAAACCAGGAACTTTTGGGAAACAAGACAACCAGCTCTCACTCCCGCGCCGGCGAGATCGTATGCGACTATTGTGGGGAGGTGCAGCCAGAGAGCCGCATTGTATGCTGGGTCCTGTGGGCGAGAATTCATCTCGCAGGATGAAGCGGCAGCGCTACCCGCAAACACCGATGACCTTGGCAAGACCATTCGCCTAACAGTGCCTGCCTCGGCGAACGTCGTCACTTCTAAAGAGGCAGATACACTCACCGCAGATCGCCAGTCGCCAGAGTTGCTGCAGGCAATCAAGAAGATGAGTGCTGAGCAAGAAGCGATTCGCGAGACCGTGGAGATGCAAAACGGGATACTGCGTCAACTGATCGGTTTACAAAGCATGGCGCATCCAGTAATCGTGCAAGATTTCCGTATGGATTTTGGTTCGATGGTCGTCTTTATGATCAAGTGGGTGATCGCTGCCATTCCTGCTTTTATCATTCTCTTTATCGTGATGTCGATCCTGGCCTCTATTTTTAGCGGGCTGCTGTTTTCGGCCGTGATGCGCTGATCAACATTATGGCGTTGCTTTGATCAGCGGCACGACGTTTTTCAGCACCTTCATCTGCGTCCGCGCACTCAACGCCATTGCTTGCACGGCATGAAGCGCGTAGCAGATAACAGCATCGGCCGGGAGGTCTGCTTTGCTGACGCCCACAAGCTGGAAGGCGGCGTCCCGGCAATGCGCTGCCACCTGCTCCCACATCAACGCATCGTCGGATATTTCAAGCGCCTGACTGAATCCCTCGCGCTGTTCGCGACGCTGCGCCACCTGTTCTGCCTCAAAGCGATAGCGGCAGTGTGTCTGACAGTAATAGCAGGCGCTGTACGGTGCGTTGGCCTGGGTCAGTTTGGCGTAGGCCGCGCCAAACGCAAGCAAATCGGCTTCAATGTGCGCCTCGATAGATTGGCTCAGCGACTGCACCTGCACTGCGTCAACCCCAGCATAAGGATAGTTCTGCGCGATGTGGGCAAGCGCGCGCCGCAACGGTGCATACGCGTTGCCGATGCGATGGTAGGCCCAGCGATAGAGCCGCCCGCGCCGTTCGGCGTGCTGCTCCAAGGCAACCAACAGTGCGTACAAAATAGTTGGTCGCAACGCCGCGTGATCAATCCACTGTTGCATGGCAAGCCGGCCCACCCAGCCAAAACTGGCCGCTGCCTGCTGGGGCTTTGTAACGATGCTCAACACATAGCGGTCAAACGCGCCTTGAAACTCAGGCGCATCGATCAACTGCAGCGCACGATTGCGCACCATCGAAAGTGGGATGCCTTGCTGTGCCAGCAGTTTTACCTGTGCAGTCGGAAAAAACTGATCAAACTCAGGCGTCGGCGCATACAAAGGGCTGTTGACCAGTGTCGCCATCAGTTGCTGGACATCGGCGTCGGTCGTGCGTGCGCCCGTGAGTCGCGCCTTGAAGTTTTCCATGCCCAGCAAATAGGGATGGTCGGCGCCCTCCGCATAGATCACAGCTTGGCCGGCGCGCAGCGTCGTTAGATAGCGACTCTGGGATTCCTCCATATTCATTGTCGCGGCCAGCACCTCACGGTCATCCCCCGCCAGCAGCCGGTGCACGATCTTCAAGTTCGTGTTCTTGATCGCATCGGGCGCCAGCTTGGTCGGAATCTGTTCGGCGATCAGCACACCCTCGCCATACGCCCGGATTTCTGAGAGCATGTTGGTGAAGGTCTCCACCGCCTGTCCGCGTGTATTGGCGCTTTCTGTGTCCACCTCGGTCGGCACATTTTTGAGCAGGCGGTGCGCCTCCTCCAGCACAGTCAAATGCACCAGTCCACTCGCAGCCGCCTGCGCCATCTGGTTCTCGATAATGTGATGTTCGTAAATCGCCGTCAATAGCAACCCAAGGATAAACGCTTTTTCGTCTTCATTGCCGATTGAGGCCATCTCCAGCACGGTAGGATGTGCCAACAAGTCAGCCATCGGCAGCGAGTGCGCGCAGTCGAGCATGAAGCCCTTGCCACCCAGACGCAGGCTGCCGATGCGCGCCTTCAGTCCCGCCTTCACATCCATCTCGATGCGATCTTCGTAGCCAAGACGATCTACTACGGCCTCGACCTTTTGATAGAGATCGGTGAGCGTGGGAAAGACCGGCCAGTTCGCTTCCCGGCCCTGCTGCGCCAGCGGCAACCGGAGATTGACGCCGGTCGCCAAATCCCACCCTTTGTCCGTGTAAATCTCATGCAGACAGGTCTCCAGCACATAAGGCATAGGCGCGTACAACACAAACGCGGCGTTGAACACCGCCTTGAGAAAGTCGATATGCGTCTGCACGTGAATGCGGTGCTGCGCATCTCCAATGGCAAAAGCAAAAGGGTTGAGACGGAAGGGGGCATAGCGCTCATCGCCGAGTGTGTAGACGCGCAAATTGGGAAAACGCCCACCGGCCTTGAGCAGTGAGCGATACTCGGTCTTGGCCGGCTCGATGACGAGAAAGGGTGTGCCGTTGCCCTGTGCGTACACCCGGTCGAGCAGCGCAAAGATAGTTGTCGTCTTGCCGGCGCCAGTCACGCCGACGATCAACCCATGTTTGGTCAAGTCATTGCGCTCAAGTGTGTAGGCGTGGCCGACCGGCTGTCCGCCGTCGAGCACCCGGCCGAGGATCACCGGATCCTGAGGCGGTCCGGGCGGCAGGTCGGTGTCGAAGCGGGCGTAGTCACGTAGCGCATAGCCAGGAAACTCTTCGCGCGGGAGTTGGCAGAGCACACCAACCTCGCGGCTGTTGAGCAGGGTGACAAAGGCGCTGTCCTGGTCGCTGAGTTGTGGATCGGTCTGCCGGGCATAGGCGCGGATCGGTTCCGGTGCGGAGTCTGGGCCGGCAAAGATCGCCCGCAGCAGCGCGCCGGTCTGGTCGCGCACGGCCGCAGTGGCGCCAAAGTAGTAGACCGCCACTTGCCATAGTCCCTCTGTCTTACCAATCTGCAGTCGTTCCAGATTCTTCTGCAGCAGCTCCAGGCACTGTTGTACATCGTAGTTCGTCTGTTCGTAAGAGCTGGTTGTCGTCTGAATCTGACCGTCGACGCGCTCTTTTTGCGCGCTCTGGCGGCTGAATTGCTGCTTGACTAGCGCCGACATCTGCGTGATCTGCTGCAAGCCCTGGCTGGAAAGCGCCAGCGCGGTTGGCTGCGGCACTGCCGCGGCGCAGACCAGATAGCCCCACGTCTGACCGGCCAGCCCACGCAGCAGTCGCTCGATCTGCTGGCTGACGCCGCGACCGTCCTGCGGCCTAGCGCTCAATTTGAGGGTGGGGATGCCGGTTAGCATTCCCACCGCGGCAAAGAGGCCTTGCTTGTGCAGCGGCTTGCCCAGATGGCGCTGAACCTGCGCCGCCAGCTCGATGCCTGGGAAGAGACCGCGCAGCATGACCGGCAGCGGATCGTCGCCCGTGACGGGTTCGTCACTCACACCGAGATAGACGCCCACCCCGTCAGTTGTGCCTGTCACCAGATAGCGCAGCGTGCGTCCCGGTGTGTGCAACCCAGCCAACAGATCGCTCATGTGCTGGCCGTAGTCCACCTCACCGCCACCCTCCTTGCGCGCCAACTCGCCATCCCAAAAGCGCGCCAGCCCCTTGACCTGCCAGAAAGCCGGCTGCTCGATCTGCGCCCCCCACACCGGCGGCCCGGCCGGTCGCGCGTGGTCGCGGTCGCGCTGCTCAAGTTGGTGGATCAGGGTCATTGGATCAGGCGAGGTGGACACAATTTACTCCCTTCCTGTCACCGATCGAACGCTCACAAACCGCACAGATGATCCTCGCCCGAAAGATTTCGGAATCCACGCGCATCATCTTGACCAGGAGGTGCAGACGCAGCGCCCACGATTTCAAGCAGGAGATTCACCATGACGCTGGAAGCCCTCATTATCATCTTTGTGTTGGTCGCCTTTATTGTCGGCCTGGTGGTGGGCGTTTCGCTGGCAAAGCCGAATATTTATCGATGAGGTGCAAACCTAACAGCGAGTCAACTGCGCCTACGTTTGCAATGACGCAGTTGACTCGCTGTTAGCACCAATCCAAGGGGCAGGCCAATGCCAGCGCAGCAGTTCGCCAACAGTTGCTGAAGCCAATTCTGTGCTGCTTGCGCGGCATTATTGGCCTGCTCCTGAAACCATTCTTGCACAGCCTGCTCCAGTTGATGCTGCAAATCTGCTATTTGTTGTTCACCTTGTTGACGCCACTGGTCGATTTGCTTCTGAATCACTGATTCCAGCTCACGCCGTTGATCTTCCATACCAGCCGGTATCTCCACGACTAGCACGCCAAAGGGTTGGCCAAAGGCCCGATCACCCTGGGACAATTGCAGGGTGTGCAAGGTGAGCGCGCTTTCCGGCGCTTGCCAGGTGATTTCGGCCGTATCGCCAGACGCAACCGGCTTCTCGAGGGGGAACGTCAACCCACCGCCCCAAAGTGCAGCCGGCGTCACCTCACGTAACGAGATTGCGTCCTCTGGCTGCCAGGACAGCGCGCCGGTGTTTCGCAGCACAAAGGTGAACTCTGCACGTTGGTCTTGAGTGATGACCTTGTAGTAGATAGCTTCGGATGCTTGCCCATCGAGTGGCAAGCCGATTCCGTTGCCCGGCGCCGCATATAGCGCAAGGTGGTTGGTGAGTGGACGATCTTTACGCTCGGCGTCCAGTAACAGTGGAGCATCGCCGCCAAACCAGAGATGAGACGAACCTCCGCCATCAAACTTGAGCGCCTGCCAGACACCCAATTGATCCGCCAAGAAGCGCGCCAGCACATCTGGATGTTCTTTGCTTGTACTCATGGTCAAGAACAACCACCGTCCGTCCTGCGATAGCCCGGCGGCAGTATGTGGTGCATCACCGCAGCTCCCGTCGTCGTAGCGTTCGTCTTGCGGTTGGCTTCGCTTTGAGTCGGAACTGCAATTGGTCACAGCCGGTGGGTTCATGATCGTGCGCACGCCGATGCACGCGGCCGCCTGGTCGTCGACCTCACCGTTGTACACCAGCCAGGGACCGCCACCGATGCCGGTGTACATCCATCCAGGTATGGCAGCCGTGTCATCGTTGAGGGTACCAATCTGGGTGGTAATCACACCGTTCTGGCCAATAGAATTTCCCAGCCCAAGCCACGGCCGCAGCACAGCATTGAAGTCATCGTCACAGCGTTCGGCGCCATCCAGGCGCTCGCCACGCACCACCATTAGCCCTTCGGGACCGTGCGTTGCATCAAGCGCGCCATAGTCGGCGGCAATCACCGCGGCCAGTTCCGGTTCGACGCGCACCTCCCTGGCGCGCGACACCGCGCTTGCCAGCGCCAGCCGGGGATATTGTCCCGGTGAACCTGGTACGGCACAGCCACCTGCTGGCCCTCCATAGGCCGGCACGTTTGGATCGCGACATTCGGCGAGCACACTGCTCTCCTTCGTGACGCCTTCGGGAAGGACATACTCGAAGGCAACACCACGCGCCGTCATATCGACCACAACGACATGCACAGGTGCACTTGTTTCGTCAGTTCCCATGCAGTAGAGGACGCCATCGAACTGACGCTGCACTGGTGGGCAGGTGAGGGCAGCACGCCAGTCTTTGTCAACCGATGAAGTCTGTGCGAATGCCGATGAGAGCGGTAAAAGCAGCAATACCGCAAGAAAAGCGGAAACACATCGGATTGCTAGATATTTAGTGGCTCCAAATCCACGTCCACGTTTCTTTGCTCCGGCCATAATACTGTTGCTCCGTCATTTCCACCACTGTTATCATTGACGGTCACCCACGGCTACCGTTGCTCCGCAGCGATTGCAGAACTTGGCGCCGGGACGCACCGGCGCGCCACACTGCGGACAAATATCGCTCGAGGGCGCCTGCGCGGCCGGTGCAGGGGGCGGCGGTGATGGAAACGATGTAGCGGATACGGGTGGCGCGGCAACAGGCACGACGGCAACCGCCTGCGTCTTGCTCAACATCTGTGCCTGCACGTAGATGCCAATCGCAGCCAGGCCGGCTAGGATCAGCAGGTAAACAATACCTGGCATGAACTGCGGCATGAAGGATGAAATGCCGGCAAAGGTCACCAGCGCGCCGGACAACGAGGAGAGCACGATCAAGGCCCACTCATAGGTCACCCAGACAAAGATGGCCGCGACCAAACCGCCGCCCAGAAAAAGCACCCATGTTTCAGCGCCAGGGCCACCAAACATCAAGCGGGTGGCAATGTTGGTTCCAAAGCGCACGAGCATGTACAGGATCGCTGCCAGCAGGCCGCCCAGTACAAACCCCGCTAGCGACGCCATCGGTTTCTGTAAGTAGATGGACAGGATGGCAGCCGCTACGCCAATGCTTAGCGCCACAAGAAAGATGACCGGCGCCTCCCAGTTGTTGCCTAACCCGACAACACCGCCCAGCAGCAGGCCAAGCAGAAAGCCAGATAGACCGACAAAGAGCCAGAAGAGCTTGCGCCCGAGGAAAAGCGACAACAACCCGACCGGAAGCATGACCAAAGCAACGATTAGTTCCATTGTCGATTTCTCCTATTGAACAAAGTTACAAACCCACGTTGATTGGCTGATTCAGAAGAAAGTCCGCTGCGGAAGGCCCCTTCTTTCATCGCAATAATGTAACGAGTCACGCGGTAATTCTCTTTGCTTCTCTGCGACGATGGCTTCCTGTCCGCATGAATTCAAAGTTTTTTCTGCCAGTAGCTGCCTGCCGCACTCGGAGCGCGCTGTTGCTCTGGTTGAAAGCCGTGCCTGGACCAATGAGTGGCAGCGTCAGGCTGTGCATCCGGCGCCCAGACTAGCATCGAGTCCTTGCCTTGCGCGCGAGCCTGCTCGCCTGCCTCGCTGATCAGGGCGCTCTCCACCCCAAAATTGGCCGGAGAAAGTTGATACCCCTTGAGAGTGCAGCCATCAGGTTCTATGGAATAGCGCAGTGAACCGCACGGACGCACGCTGCCGTCGCGCCCGTGCACCCTGGCAACGGCAAGATGTTCCAGTGCCTGAGGACGTTCGGCAATCGTTCGCACCTCCCCATGCAGGTCTGGATCATAGTAGCGAAAAATTTCACCTCGCTTTGTCAGGTCATCACTGCCTTGTGCGGGCTTCTCTGACGGTTGTGAGTCTCCAGGTAGGCGTGGGACGGCCTCTGACTGTTTCCAGTCCTTTGCGTCTGCAATGCGCTGTTCGGCTTGTGCGCGCCCGGTATCCAGCGTCTTTGCCCGTTCGATGGCATCAGATTTCTCGAACTTTTCCATACCAACCACCTTCCTTTTGGCCTTCACCCAATACAATGACGCATCGCCCGCGTTTCTTTCAGGGACAAAGATGCAATTGATATCTCGTCAGTCGTCAACCGCCTTGTGGCGGATATACAGCAACTCGACATCGGCGAGGCGCACCTCAAATCGTCGACTCCACCAGACTACATTGACTTGGCGGACCATTGCGCGAAAGCGGATAGAATCTCCAGTCTTCAATTGCTCTCGTTGTTGCTTATCCTTGAATTCCAAACTGACGTCACGCCAGGCATTGTCCTGACCAACATCCACCGAGACTTCGGTTGAAAACATGGGCATGTGAGTAACTGTACCTGTCCATTCGACTGTGGCGCTGATAACAATCTGCTCAAACTTTGTCCACCCTTCGCCTTTTAGCGTCTCAAACCCGTAGGCGATGGTAGGATAGGTCAACGGCAATGGAGTTGGCGTGTAGGTAGGCGTTGGCTCAATGTAGAAGTTGCGGTCGGCAGTGAAGTCAGCGTCGCAGCAATAGCTGTAGCAGCGATAACCGCCACGGGTTGTGGAGTGGCAGTTGCTAACGCTTGATCGAGCACTTGGCTGGCCGCAATCAGTGTAGGATCGGAGCCAACCGCCATGTTTTCGGAACCTGATAGCGCTGCGCCACCACATGCGGCAACAAGTAGGACAAGTAATGGAATGGCAGCTACGAGGTTTCATCTACTCCTCATTGTTATTTACTCCAGAAATTCCCTATAGCGCAACCAAATCGTCGCCAGCCAGCACCGCCCAAGATGACAATACCAAGCACACATAACCAAAGCACTTGCTTTCCAATACGCATCACACCACATCCTTTCGCTGCTGGACGACGAGCGTCAGCCCACCGAACGCGCCGGCCAGCAGCAGCAGCACCGCCCAGCGCGTCAGCAGATGACCGGCGTCATGGGCGTAATCCACGTTGAACTCCAACGCAGTGGCGAGCTTCTGCTGCCCTTCCTCACAGGGCGCTTCTGCTGCGCCCATCATGCGCCGCTGCTGTTCGTTCTCCGCTTCGACGCAGGTTACGCTGAGATCGTTGAGCCGCTCCATGTCCACCGTGTCGCCCAGCGCCTCCAGCGTCCAGCGCGTTGGCGTGATGTATGACAGCGCAGCCGCCGGTCCGGGCAGCGCGAAGATGGCGCCCGCAAAGAGGATCTGGACGAACATCGCCAGCAGGATCAGATAAATGACCATGTTCTGGCTGCGCACGGCAGCAGAGATCAACAATCCCAGCGTGATGCCGGTCAGCGAGGCCAGAAAGAGCGTCACGTACAACTCGATCCAGCCGGGAAGCAGCACGCCGCTTTCGGGATAATCGACCTTGCGCCCCACCACCCACAGCAGCAGCAAGCACTGCACCAACGCAAAGCCGGCCAGGACGGCGATCTTGGAGAAGAGATACGGCCCCAGCTTGAGATTGACCATGCGCTCGCGTTGATAGATGCCTTCCTCGCGCACGATCTCATAGGCCGCGCCAAAGACACCCAGCAACCCGGCCGCCAGCGCCAGCATGAAGAGTAATGTCTGCGTTGCGCCCGCCACCTGATAGACGCCCTTGAATTGATCGTTGTCATTGGCGAAGTCATCTTCTGTGCGCCAGGCGTCATCGATCTCTTGTTGAATTTCTGTATAGATCGCACCTGGATTCAACCCGGTAAGGTCCGCTCGATTGGCCATGATCAGCAGCAGCAGGCCAATAATCGGCATAACCGCCAACAGGGTCACCAGACTGACCAGATCGCGCCGCACCAGTTCAATGTAGCGCTGAGTCAATACACTAAACTGGCGCCATGCTGAGTCGCGCTGCCCGGCTGTGCTGGTGGCGATTTGCACAGGCTGCGCGGTGGCAAGCGGTGGAGTTTGCAACAGCCGCTGCTCTATATACCGGCTATGATGAGCCGAGCCTTGGTAGCAAGCAGACCACACTTCGGCCGCCGGTGGATAACTCACTGCGCTGCCGGCGCCAGGCGCCGGCGCCTGCCAACGCGCCGGCGGTGGATTGTTCACCGCATCGATTGGATGGGTCAAGCACGTATAAATATCGGCAAAATCCTGTGCGCCAAAAAAGGTCAAGGCATCGCGCGGCGGCCCAAAAAAAGTCAGATAGCCGTCGGCCAGAAAGGCCACATGGTCGCACTGGTCAATGTTGGCGGTGGCATGGGTGACCAGAATCACTGTACGCCCGGCGTCGGCCAACCGCCGTAGCGTGTACATCATCTTCTTCTCGAGGCCAGGGTCTAGCCCGGAGGTAGGTTCGTCGAGAAAAAAGAGGCCGGGGTCCGCAAGCAGTTCGGCGGCAATCGAGACGCGTTTGCGCTGGCCGCCGCTCAACGCGTTGACCAGTTTGCCAACATGCGCGGTCATTTCTACTTGATCCAGCACGTCGGCAACCCGCTGGTTGATTTCGGCGGGCGTTGCATCGGGCAGACGCAGACGTGCAGCATAGTGCAGGGCGCCGCTGACGGTCAGGTGACGATGGATGATGTCATCCTGCGGTACGTAGCCCAGGATGCTGCGATAGGCGCCGTAATTCTGGTAGAGATCGTCGCCGTTGACAAGCACCTGTCCCTGGACGGGTGTGAATCCACTCAACGCTTTCATCAACGTACTCTTGCCGGCGCCGCTGCCACCCACCAGTGCGACAAATTCGCGCGGATGGATCGAAATGCTGATGTTGTTCAGGATCAACTTTGTCGTCCGCTGTCTATGGCGTAGCAAATCGACTGGTGCGTCGCCCACTACGACCTGACGGGTCAAACGCACCCCATCCAACCGGAAAGAATCGACCGGTGCGGCTTGGGTCAGGCTGCTCTGATCATAGGTAAGTTTGAAGGGGCCGATCTGGATGACATCGCTGCTTTTGAGCAGGTGCTGGCCACGCACACGCTGGCCGTTGACAAACGTCCCGTTACTGCTGCGGTCGGTCAGAATATCACCCTTGGGGCCGCGCCGCACCTCGACATGAAAGCGCGAGACGGCAGGATGGTCGAGCTTAACATCATTCGCAGGGTCGCGCCCCAGCGTAGCGACTCCGCGCTGGTCGAGTTGCAGCTTGCCCAGTTGGACGCTTGCAGTTGGTGCGGCCGCTCCTCCACGAAACTGTATCCCGACCGAATTGCCCTGCGCATCGCTAATGCGAATGACTGCGCCGTCACTCAGGATATGGGGGGAGTTGGGCGTCAGCTTTTGACCATTGATCGTCGTCCCATTGGCGCTGCCCAGATCAGTGATCACAAAATCCAGCCCTTGCTGATCGATCTGGGCGTGGCGTGCGGCGATAGCATGATGTTGGATCGCAATCACACCCGGCGCGGCTCTACTGCCAAGGATCACGGGGAAAGTGCTCAGCGCCACCACCTGCCCGGCCAACCCCGGCATCTGGATCAGCAACTGCGGCGATTGGCCGGCCCCGATGCGCTGCGTGGGCGGCGGCTTACCAGGCGAAGGTGGCGCCGCCACCCTTGCTGCCTGATTGCCGCCCGATGCCTGTGTTTGGCCGGGTGGCAACGATTTGCCGCAAGCCGTGCAAAAACGGGCATCCAGCCGCCGCAACGGTGCGTTACAATAGGGACAATACCCAGTCATTATTTTGTTCGCTCTGCGAGATGAGAGTAAGATCAGATTTCCAGGACGCAACTCCGCAATCTGCTCGGATCAGCGAATTCGGCTTCAGAAGCGCTGGCTGCCATGTCACTTCTTCTAATTCGGTGCGCCCGGTCGAGTGAGTCCAGTTGCCCCAACTGATTTGAACTGCGGTTCCAGGTACACCATGGGTGTCTCGTCCAATCACCTCAATTGTGATTATTCGTTTCTCCCCTGAATGATTAGTTCTCAGAAATCGCTAAAGCTTTTCCAGAAAGGCTTTGACACGCGCATAGTCCGCCTTTGTACTTCCCGGAACACCGCCTGCTTCATAAGTATGCAAAATGCGCTCCGAGTTCTCGCGTACAAAAGATTTAAGCTCTACTCCCCATTCCGGCCGGCCAATCTGTCGATAATGTTGCTCATGCACTTCGACAATCTCATCAATATCGTAAACCAATCCTTTGGACAAACTGTCTTCAATAGTGGCACCGCCGCCATGCACCAGTTCCATGTGTTCATGCGAGTAGACGGCTACACTCGCACCTTCTTCACGAGTGAAGCCAAAGTATTTGAGAAGGCGATGTTCAACTAGATGATGAGCTTCTATGCCCGCAAACCCTGGCGTGCGCTTCCCAGTTGCGCCGGTCGAGTCCAACATTTTCCGCACATCTTGATACCTGCCAAACACATCGCCTTTGCGGGTCACTGCCACGTCAGGATGGCCTGGGAAATAAATCCGGCCGTCGCGACCATGCGTTTGATGACCCGCCTCCTTTAACCCTGCATGCCATGTCTTGAAAACACCGCGTGATTCAGAGTAATCCTCGCTTTGAGAGATTCTTGCTTCGATGCGCGCTCGGTCAAGGCTATCTTTCTGGTGCATCTTCTCGCTGGGGAGTAGTTTGTCTGTCATGGTCACCTGCACCTGTTTCTATCGATTGGATCAAAATCAACTACTTCTCTCGATCAAATGTATCCGCGTATCGATTTCTTTCATGGTCTCTTGAAGACGGCCGTCGGCGGCTAAAAGGGGAAATGCGTGGAAATGGCGCGTTTATAGACGGACATCCCGAAAATCCTTGTGAACAAAGGAGCAACTTTCGGATTGGACAGCGAGGAACTACTCTGCGGGTCGAATGGGACAGCCGCTGGTCACGTTGCGGCTGTGCTCATCGTCTGTAACAGTATGATGCTAAAGACTGTAGCGAAGATCCTACGAACTCAACAATCAGCTATCTGCGTACAAGTCCACCTCGAAACAAATTCATTCAACACCCCAGCGCCGCGCCACCTGTGGCTTGAGAAAGTCCAGTCCCGCCCGCACGAACGCGGCGCCATCCGGGCAGACGTCATGAAACATGCCGCGCGTATAGGCGAAGTCGCCCAGCGACGAGTTGTACGCCTCCATCGTGAGCGGGCCGTCAAAATCGGCGGCGTGCAGCGCGTCGAAGAGCGCGTCCCACGGCACGACGCCGCCACCCGGCGCGCCGCGGTCGTTCTCGCACGCGTGCACGCACCACAGCCGCGGCGCCATCTCCGCGACGGCCGCAGCATAGTCGCGCACTTCGGTCACCATGTGGTACGTGTCCAACAGCCCAAAGAGATTGGCGTGATCGGCCAGCCCGATCAACTGCATCAACTGCGCCGGCGTGTTGACCAGGTGCGTGCGAAAGTGGCTCATTGGCTCCAGCACAATCCTGACGCCGGCAGCCGCGCCATACGCGGCCAGCGCGTGCAGCCCCGCCGCCGTCCATGCGTACTCCTCCGTGGGCGGACGGCGGCGCTTGACCACGCCGGGATGTCCGTAAAGCGCGCCCGCGTAGGCCACAGCGCCCAGATCCGCCGCCAGATCGACCTGACGGCAGTGCCACGCCACCCCTTGCGCCCGCTCATCCGCCGCGTCGGACGAGAGGTCGGCGGCCAGCGGCCAGGCGCCCCCCGGCCCGACCACCAGCGTCATCCCCAGCGCCGCTGCACGGTTGCGCGTCAGCCGCGGTGTAAAATGAACGTCATCACCGACCGAAAGCTCGGCCAGGTCGAGGCCAAGCGCCTGCATTTCATCCAGAATCGGCAGCGCGTCGTCGCTCCACCGCTCTGTAAACAGATAGCAATGTGCACCAAACTGCATAATTACTCCCCTTTCATTGCCGCATCGGATCGGCCGAGCGGCGCGGCCCCGACGCCAGGCCAGACGCGCACGACGCCGAACGTCGCGCGGATGACAATCCAGCCGTCGATCACGATCCATATCCATGCCAGCGACACGACGCCTGCCGCCTCGATTCCCCACAGCCCGGTCACGCCAGCCACGGTCGCCGCGAACATCGCGTTGCGCAGATAGCGAAAGTCGCCCGTCCCCCAATGAATGCCGTCCGTGACAAAGGCCAGCGCGTTGATCGGCTGTACGATAGCCGAAAGCAGCCACGCGGGAAAGAAGAGCGCATGGGCGTCGGCCGGCGCCAGCAAGTCCGCAATCCCTTGGCGAAAGAGCCACATGCCTCCACCCAGTAGAACGCCCAACGCCACACTCCACAGCGCGGCGATGCCGGCCACGCGGCGCGCTTGCGTTACCCACCCCGCGCCGAGAAAATAACCCACCAGACTCTGCGCCGTGATCGCCAGCGCGTCCAGCCCTAACGCCGCAAAAATCCAGAATTGGCGCACAGCCTGATGCGCGGCGCCGCTTTCAGCGCCCAGCGTCGTGGCCGCGCGCGTG
The DNA here is from genome assembly GCA_014879855.1 of Caldilineaceae bacterium. Lineage (GTDB taxonomy): Bacteria > Chloroflexota > Anaerolineae > Caldilineales > Caldilineaceae > Caldilinea. Next base: position 20,267 of record JACSRH010000225.1, read on the forward strand.
GTCAGAAGAAGGAAGCCCGTCAGCAGCCCAGTGCGCAGGAAAAGATCGCCGCCGACGCGCAGCAGCGTGCGCGCCTCCGCGATGCGCAGACGCGCCGGCCAGCCCAGCCGCCGCACGACGACTGTTATTGCCCACGCGGCGCCGATCCACTGCGCAACCGTACTCGCCGCTGCCACGCCAGCCACACCCAACGCCGGGATGGGGCCAAACCCTCGGATCAGCAGGGCGTCGAGCACAATGTTGACGCCGTTCACTGCCAACGCAATCCACAGCGGCGTGCGCATATCTTGCTGGCCGCGCAAGATGCCAAAGACCACCAGCAAAGTCAGCACCGCTGGCGCGCCAAAGAGCCGCATCCCCATATACGCTTCAGCATAGGCCAACACCTCACCTTCGGCGCCCAACGCCCGCGCCATCGGCGTCATCAGCAGGAAACCCACCGCGATGATCGCCAGCCCGAACAGCCATGCCAGCATCAACGCCATGCCCATGATGCGGGCGGCGCGGCGTTCCTCGCCCGCGCCAATGGCCTGCGCCACATCGGTCTGTGCGCCGATGCCCAGAAAGTTGAAGACCCAGAAGACGCTCGACAGCGTGGCCGCGCCGACGCCCAATGCCGCCAGCGGCGCGGCGCCAAGCTGCGCTACAAACGCCGTGTCGACCAACCCTGTCAGCGGCTCCGCCACCAACGACAACAGCACCGGCGTCGAAAGCGCCAGGATAGTGCGGTGTGGGCGCCGGATGAAAGGGTGCGGCGCTTGGCTATCCGTCGGTTTATTCATGCACCAGCTTCCTTTAGGGTTGTTCTGACAGCTTTGCTGCCACAAGGCAGCTTTATTGGCTCTTATTGGCTGTACCAGGACTGTCAGGGTTGGTTCTTTCCTCTCATCCTATGTTATCTTGAAGCTATGGGGCAAACCAAGAAACCACGCCGTCCGACACGCCCGCGCCCCCCCAAGGCCGCTGCGACTACTCAAATGAACATTCCAACACCCGGTGAGCCGTTTGCGGCAATCGCGGGCGTCCTGCAAATCATGCCGCAGGGCAATGGCTATCTGCGCGACCCGCTGCACGCGTTTGCGCCATCGCCCGCCGATATTCTGGCGCCTGCCGAGCTGATCCGCACGTATGGATTGGTGAACGGCGCTGAGGTCAAGGGAATAGCTGGGACCACGGCCCAGGGTCAGCAACTGGTAAGCATTGAACAGATCTGTGGCCTTGCACCGGAGCACTTCGCACATCGCAAACCCTTCGAGCAACTTACTGCCATCGACCCCAACGAACGCTTGCGGCTGGGCGACAGTGGCGTGATGTCGATGCGTGTGGCCGAATTGATCGCCCCGATCGGCAAGGGCACGCGCGGGTTGATCGTGGCGCCGCCCAAAGCGGGCAAGACGCAACTGCTCGAAGAAATGACCCATGCGATTCACGCCAGCGCGCCCGACGCGCGTCTCATCCTGCTGTTGATCGACGAGCGCCCGGAGGAAGTGACGCACTTTCGCCGCACTGTGCCCGCCGAGGTTTTCGCCAGCTCCAACGATCAGAGCCTGACCGACCACACGCGGCTGGCTGAAATGACGATGGCGCACGTGCGCTGTGAACTGGAGTGCGGGCGCGATGTCGTCGTGCTGATCGACAGCCTGACGCGCATGACGCGCGCGTTCAACCTTACCGGGCGCGGCGCCAACCGCACGATGTCGGGCGGCATCGACGCCAGGGCGTTTGAGGCGCCCCGCCGCTTCTTTGGACTGGCGCGCAATATTGAAAAAGGCGGTTCGGTCACGGTGATCGCCACCGCGCTGATTGAAACCGGCTCGCGCATGGACGACCTGATCTTCGAGGAGTTCAAGGCGACCGGCAACAGCGAATTGGTGCTCGATCGCGCGCTGGCCGAAGCGCGCATCTTTCCCGCGATCAACATCAAGGCCAGCGGCACGCGCAAGGAAGAATTGCTCTATACGCCAGCCGAAATGGAGAAACTTCACCTCCTCCGCCGCGCGCTCGCGGACCGCGATGGCAAACGCGCCATGACCGGTCTGCTCAAGCTGCTCGAAAAGGCAGCCACGAACGATGAACTGCTGCGCCGCCTCAAACGCAAGGGATAAGGTTCGGGTTAGATCCGCGCGGCGCTACTTTACTTTCTGAAAGGTAATTTCATACGAAAAGTGAATCGCTGCCAGCGGCCATTCGCACTTGATGTCGAGGGTCGGGCAGGCGCCATACTCGTAATTTTCATCACCCAATTTGCCCACGATGTCGGGCAGGTGCGGGAAGATCAGTCCCATCTGGTTGGAGACCTGGCTTGTCACCGCGCCGGATGGGTCTGACGCCACCGCCAGCTTGAACGGCTCGTAGTACATCGTGATCTCAGCCTTGCCTGGCCCCTTGGCGCCCGTGACCACTTCGCTCTTGTCGCCCACCAGATTGCGCACGACCGCGCCGTCGACGCCGTTGCCGTTGGCGTCAAGCACGGTGAGGAAGATCAGATGCTGCGCGCTGCTGTCGCGAATGCCGCCGTTGTTCTCCTCCAGCCCCAGCACCTTGAAGTGTACGATCTGGTACTGCGCGTTGGGATCGAACCAGCCGGCGCTGGACGCGGCCGGGTCGGGCGCGACCGCGGGCGGCGCCTCAGCGACAACTTCCGGCGCGGCCTCAGTAGGAGCTTCTCCAGGGGCTTCGGGATCTGCTTCGACCGGCGCGGCGGTGGGCGCGGCCATGGCAGGCGGGGCTTCGGCCATCGCCGGCGCGTCGCTTGCCACTGGCGCGGTCTCCCCATTGGTCACTGAAGCCAGCTCGCCAAAGACCCAACCCTTTGCCCCATTGACGCAACAAATCTGCCACCAATCGCTAGCCGGCGTGCGCGCGGTGACCTCAAACTGCTGTCCCGCCGTGGCCATGCCGACCAACGCTGCATCGGTGGAAGGCGCGGCGCGTACATTGACTGCCTCGGACGCGATGGTCAGTTGGGGCGGTGGCGCGGCTTCCGGTGTAGGCGTGGCCACGGTGGCAGGCGTGTCCGTGGGCAGCAACAAGGGGGCGTCAGCAGCAACTGCCTGTTCGACAGCCGCAAGCGCCACTGTAGCAGTAGCAACCACGACAGCGGTCGGCGTGAAAGTGGGCAGCGGCGTGCGCGTCGGCTGCGCGGTCGGCGCAGTCGACGCGCCGCCAAAGGGCCCGCAGCCTGCCAGCAAGGTCGTGATCAACAAAAGCGCGCCGATCTTCATGCAACAGGCGCGCAAGGCTCGTATTGTCTTGAAATTCTTCATCAGTCACCTATCTTTTTGGAAGCATCCGCCCGGCGGCCATCAGCACCCGATTGTAGCAGGGGTTGGAGTCACCCACACAATCGCAAGCCATCGCTATGCGGATGCAGTACAGACGATTGCCCTCCCCTGGCGGCAGTTCGGGTATACTGAGGTGAACTGCGCCGATACAGATGATCACAAAGGTAGGCCACGGATGAGATGGATGCGCACTGATGTTTCCTGACCCAACTGCCCTGTACACAGAGCGACTTGCCCGTTACAACGCAGCGCAGGAACGCCTCGAGCAACACAGCCGGCGTGTCGGCAATCTCAATCTGTTTTTGCTCTTGGTCGCGTTTGCTGTGCTGGCGCTGGCCGCGTTCCGCAGCGACAGCTGGCTGGTTGCGCTGGCCGTGCTGCTCTTTGTCATCTTTGTCGGCGGATTGGTGATGCACCACCGCGTCAACCGCAAACTACAGACTGTCTCCCTGCGCGCCGGCTTGAATCGGGATGGGCTGGCGCGCCTCGCTCGCGACTGGAAGGCGCTGCCGGCGCCGCTGACAGAGAGTTCGTCTGCGCCCACGCCCGTAGGCGCCATCGATCCAGCCACCGCCGCTGATCTGGACCTGACCGGTTACGCCAGCCTCGCACAATTGCTGGGCACACCACACACGCCGATCGGCAAGCGCACCGTACAACGCTGGATCCTCACGCCAGCCTCGCCTGCCACCGTGCGCGCGCGCCAGCAAAGTTGCGCTGAGCTGGCGCCGCAGATTGATTTCCGCGAAGAGGTCGGCGTGCGCGGGCGGCTGCTTGAGTCTGACGAAGAGCGCTACGCCCAGTTTGTAGCATGGGCGGAAGGGGAGCGCTGGCTGCACGCGCATCGACATTGGCTATGGGTGGCGCGCCTGCTGCCACTGGCCGTGTTGTCGCTCTTCGTGGCGTTGCTGGTGGGCTATCCAGTGCTGGCGCCGCTGCTGGGTCTGTTGCTCATCAATTTGTTCGTGCTGCAAAGCGTGGGGCGCAAGGTGGGCGACGCCATCAGCCGCGTCGCCGCGCAGCAGGGCGTTTTTGCGTCCTATGCCGACCTGTTCGACCTGTTTACAGCACATCCAGTGCAGGCAGCCGGCCTGCGCCAGCTACAGGAGCGGCTGACCGCGGATCAGCGCAGCGCGGCGCGCCAGGTGCGCGACCTGGCGCGCTGGATGCCGCTGGTGGATATTCGCCGCTCGATCTACTTTTTCCCCATCGAGGTGGCAACTTTGTGGAGCTTTCACGTGTTGTGGCTGCTGGAACGCTGGCAGCGCAGCGCGGGCGCGCACGTGCGCGAGTGGCTGGAGGCGCTGGGCGAAGCCGAAGCGCTGCTGGCGCTGGCTACGCTGAAGTTTGAACAACCTGCCTGGGTCTTTCCCGACCTCCAGGCAGAAGGCGGGGAAACGCTGGCGGCCCAGGCGCTGGCGCACCCGCTGTTGCCTGCCGGCCGCGCGGTGGGCAACGATGTCGAAGTGGGGCCGCCCGGCAGCTACCTGTTGGTGACAGGCTCCAATATGTCGGGCAAGAGCACTCTGCTGCGTGCGCTCGGCGTCAACGTCGTGCTGGCGCAGATGGGCGCGCCGGTGTGCGCGGCAGCGCTTACGCTGCCGCGGCTGGCGGTCATCTCCAGCATGCGCGTGCAGGATTCGCTGGCAGCGGGCGTGTCGTTCTACATGGCGGAGTTGCGCCGTCTGAAGGAAATCGTCGACCGCGCCGACGCGCAGCAAGCGCAAGGGGGCCCGTTGCTGCTGTACCTGCTCGATGAGATCTTGCAGGGCACCAACACCGCGGAGCGCCAGATCGCCGCGCGCCACATCATCAGCCACCTGGTTGGCCGCGGCGCGATCGGCGCGGTCTCGACGCACGACCTGACGCTGGCAGACGCGCCGGAGCTTAAGCGGGCCGCGCGGCAGGTCTATTTCACCGAGCACTTCACCCGCGGCGCGGACGGCCCAACCATGACCTTTGATTATAAACTGCGTCCCGGCATTGCAGTGTCGACGAACGCGCTCAAGTTGATGGAATTGGTCGGTCTGCCGGTGAACGATGCATCTGAGCCCCTGTCGGCAGATGCATAAGAAGCAGACCCCAAGGATGCGCTTTTTTGCGCCTTGTCTCCACGCCGATCTTCAGGCATACTTGCCAGCGCATCTGCACCCAACATTCAGCGCAAACTGATCTAGTCAAGGGAGCCGGTTATGTCTGAAGTGCAACCTGTTGCTGGCCTGGCGCCTGTCAATCAAGCGCAAATTTACTACGAACGCGGCGGGGAAGGGGCGCCGTTTGTGATGATCCATGCCGGCGTCGCTGATAGTCGTCAGTGGGAAAACGAATTTGCGCATTTTGCCGACCGCTTTCAGGTGGTGCGCTACGACCTGCGCGGCTTCGGCCAGAGTGAACCGGTCGCAGGCGACTACAACGATCTCGAAGACTTGATCGCGCTGCTCGACTTCCTGCAGCTTGACCAGCCGCTGATCTTGATGGGCTGTTCGATGGGTGGGGGTCTGGCAATGGACTTCGCGCTGGCGCATCCCGCGCGGGTCAAGGCGCTGATCATGGTCGGCTCTGGCCCGGCTGGTCTGGAATTGGACGTGCCCGAGCCTGCCAAGTTTGAAGCGGTGCAAAAAGCCCACGAGACGGGCGATCTCGACTTGGTGGCTGAACTGGAGACGCAGATCTGGTTCGACGGCATGGGCCGCACGTCGGCGCAGGTCGATCAGGCAATGCGCGGCCTGGCATATACAATGAACCGCACTGCGCTGGCGCATGACGCCAAACAACTTGGCAAGCGCCTGCCCAATTCCTCGCGTCCGGCAGCAGCACAACTGGATACGCTGCGCATTCCTGTGCTCGTTATTGTCGGCGCCAATGATCTTCCTTATCTGCTTACAGCGGCGGACTACATGGAAGAAAAGATTCCTTCGGCGCGCAAGGTGGTGATGGCGGATGCCGCACATCTGCCCAATTTGGATCACCCGGAAGCGTTTCAGCGCATCGTTGCTGAGTTTTTAGAAGCGGTGTAACTTGCTCTATATCTTTGGCGGTCTGCCGGGCGTCGGCAAGTCCACCCTGGCCAGACAGCTCGCACGCGAGCTGCAAGCGGTGCATCTGCGCCTCGACACCATCGAGCACGCGCTGCGTGAGGCTGGCCATGCAGTGACCGGGCCGGAAGGATACACGGTCGCGTACAGGGTTGCCGTGGACAATCTGCGGCTCGGCCTGAATGTCGTTGCCGATTCGGTCAACCCGCTGCGGTTGACGCGCGCGGCCTGGCGCGCCGCCGCGCGACAAGCCGCGGCGCCCTTTGTCGAAATCCAAGTAATCTGCTCGGATGTCGCCGAACACCGCGGGCGGGTGGAAACGCGCGTCGCGGACATCCCTGGATTTACGCTTCCCACCTGGAAAGATGTCATCCAGCGTGAGGTTGAAGCGTGGGAGCCGGCGCCTTTGACCATTGACACGGCGGGAAAGACGCCGGAGCAGAGCGCGGCTGACCTGCGGCGAGCGCTTGCCGGGCTTGACTGGCTCCTTGCGTTCAGGCTCCCATGACCGGGTGCGCGCCCGCTCTTTTCTGGCGCGTCCCCCGGCGCTGCGGCGCGGATCGGTCGATTGACACCCCTTCTCCTTTCGCCTAGAATCTTCCCATCGTCGCTGTAAACACCAGCTTTTCGGACTCGAACAATTTTATGCCTACTCAAACCCAGCTTCGCCCCGGCGCGTATTATGACTCTATTGTGCTCATGCAACTCCAACGTGGGCTGGCCGCCCTGCCCGGCGTTACAGAGGCCGGCGTG
>JACSRH010000109.1 GCA_014879855.1 Caldilineaceae bacterium
GGCCATGCAAGCGGCGGCGTTGTGCACAACGCCGCCGCTTGCATGGCCAATCGAGCTGAAAACAACGAGCAAAACAGACTGAGGCAAAGCAGAGCTACAAATCCAGCTCCGCTTCCCCATCTTTGCTCCAGTAATGTGGTGTACATTACTACAGCACTACAGCGGTTCAAGCACCAAATTGTCTGACTAGCGTTGGCAGCCCTTCAGCAAAGGCTGGGTGAATATAAACCGAGCGCTCCAGCGTCTGCCAGTTTGCGCCTGCTTCCATGTGCGCTATGAGAATGTGAATCAGCTCTGCGCTTTCCGCGCCCACCAGCGTGGCGCCAAGAATGCGGTCGCTGCGTTCGTCAATGACCACTCGATAAAAACCGCGCGTTTGTCCGCTGAGTTTGGCGCGGGCCACATCGGTCACCGGCATTGTCGCTGCACGCGCCTGGTAACCTTGGCCGCGCGCTTGCTCCAGCGTCAAGCCAGCCCGGCCCACCTGTGGCTCGATAAAGAATGCATAGCCCAAAACGCGGTCGCCTTGCGTCCGGTCACCCCCCTCCAAAATGCTCTGCAAGCGACGATAATCCTCCCAGGCTACGTGTGTAAAGGCGGGTTGCCCGGTGACATCGCCGATGGCGTAGATGTGAGGCGTCGTGGTGCGAAAATGTTTGTCAACGCGTATGTAGCCTTGATCGTCCAACTCCACGCCAGCAGCCTCTAATCGCAGGGCTTTGGTGTTGGGACGGCGTCCAGTAGCCACCAGCAACAGGTCGCCTTCGACGGAGTGGCCGCTATCCATCTCAACGCATATGCTGCCGTTCTCACGCGTCGTGACGCGCGTGGCCGTGGCGCGGGTATGCAGGGCAAGCCCCTCCTCGCGCAGCGCCTCCGCCACAAGCTCGCTCACATCCGTTTCCTCTTCAGCGGCCAGACGATCTTCCTGCTCGATCACCGTAACCTTGCTGCCCAGCCGCGCCAGCCCCTGCCCCAACTCCAGCCCAATATAGCCGCCGCCGAGCACGATCGTACGCGCCGGCAGTTTGTCCAATTCCCAGAAAGTTTCATAGGTGGTGTAGGCGGTTTCCGACAAGCCTTCAATCGGTGGGATGAACGCTGACGCACCGGTATTGATCACAATCAATGGCGCTTCCACTTCGACGCCGCCACCTGTGACCATTCGTTCGTTGGCAAAGGAAGCTTCGCCGCGCACCAACTGCACGCCAGCCTCCTCGATACCCTGCAGCACCGAACGTCGGGTGTCTTCAATGATGGCGCGGGCGCGCGCCATGACTGCGGGAAAATCCACCGCCACCTGCGCATGGATGCCCAAGTCGCCAGCGGTGCGGGCATGATGGGCGGCATGGGCCGAAGCCAGAAAAGCCTTGGAAGGCAGACAACCAGAGTTAACGCAGGTGCCGCCCACCGCGGCGCGCTCGAAGAGCACGGCGCGCTTGCCTTGCTCGGCATAGGCTTTAGCCAGCGGCTCGCCGCCCTGACCGCTGCCAATGACGATAATATCAGCCTGTTGCATGCATGTCCTTTCTATTGCCTTAACTCTGCTGCCTTAACTCTACTGCCTTAACTCTACTGCCTCAACTTTTTGGGGTCTTGCTGAACGTGCAACATTCCGGGAACAGACGCAGATGCACTCCAACCCGCGAGCTGCATTGCTCATTCCCGAAATGTTGCTACAAACAGTGTGGCCGGCTCCCGCGGCTACGCCAAGCGCCCACTCACTCCCTGGCTCAAGCGCGAATGACCGGCCGTGTAACTGCTGTGCCTTCTTCCGCATAAGCCTTGAAATTCCGCAGATCATCGACCAGATCGCCTTCTGGATCGGCAAACAGGGCTGCGCCCACTTCACCCAAGACGCCAGCCGGCGGTGCATATTTGATGGTGACGGTGACTTCGGTCTCGTTGTTAGACAAGCCGTTAAATGTCACCTGCCCACTGGTTTTCATGTTGGCGTCGGAGCTATCGTCGTCGATGCTGCGCCAGGCAATGCGCTTGTTTGGCTCCATCTCTGTGACCTTGGCATCCCACTCCAGGTTGGCGCCCATGGGGCCATCCATAACCCAATGGCTGCGGCCAGCCCCTGTGTCACGGATGGACTTGATGTGCTGCATGAAATTTGGAAACTGCTCAAAGTTCGACCAGATGCGATACAGTTCGGCTGGTGATTTCTTAACGGTGATGCTCTTCGTAATTAAGTCGCTCATAGTGATCTCCTTGATGGTGATGATGGTGCTGATACTCTTTGTGTTGTTCACTGGTTGACTTATCAATATGCGTCTCAGTATGCGTCGCTGTAGGTGATGACTTTCCTGGCGCATTGCTTGCCAACAAGTTGTACGCTCCTACTGTAAAGAGGCGGCGCTCAAAAGTCCATAGATCAAGGTACAGAAGGTTGGTATAAGTCGCGTCCAGAAACAGCAGCAAGTGCGCGCCGAAGAGGATGACTTGAAGGTAATCCTTAACGCAAAGGCATTTTCAAGTCAGTTTCTCAGCAAGAAGACTTCTCAGCTGGTTTATATCAAAGAGTGTACCCGGTGGATACAGCTATATTGATTGTCTTTGCGCTAAAATTTTGTTACGGTGGCAACAGATAGAAACGTTTACAGAGCTTACAATCGCAGTTCGTCAACCCGTTGCCAAGAGAGGAAAACGAAATGGATAAGCAAAATGACGCCAATCCCGAAGAACAATTTGACTCGCGCACAGCAGGCGACCACGATTCCTGGCCGTTCGATGAAGAACCGCTCATCGAAGTGAGCTATGAAGCGCTGGAAGAGCAGCAGATAGAAGCTCGCCATACGCGTGAACTTGAGCAATGGATCGACACTGCACACACTGATGGCTCCACGGACGATCCTTTGCTGGCGCAGCGACAGGGATTGGTCTACATCCCGCCTTCAGACCCCCCCGTGCTGCCAAGCAGCGATGGGCAGAACGTAGCCATTGCGGCAGGGTTTGCATCCAGCATGGAAGAGACCGATCCAAGCGTCATCAGGTTGCCCGACCACGTCGATGGCAACGACCTCGATCTGGAGCAGGATATTCGCATCATGTTGCACAACAACAGTGAAACTGCACATCTTACGGAGGTGCAGCTTGCAGTGCGCGACGGTATTGTCTTTCTGGCCGGATCGGTGGAGAGTGAAGACGATATTGCAATTCTCGATGAAATGATCCGCGATATGGAGGATGTTGTCGATGTACGCAGCAGGCTGACCGTCGCCGGATAAACCGGCGGGCAATGGAGAGAAATGAGGCTTTATTGGAAGATCTCACGATTTTACTGCGCGTCGTGTTAGCGATGATTTTAGGCGCTGCGATCGGGTTCGAGCGCGAACTTGCCAATAAACCCGCGGGGTTGCGCACGCACATGTTGGTGGCTGGCGCGGCTGCACTGCTTGTAGGGTTGGGCGAAGTCGTGATCGCTTATTTCACCGTCCACAATGAATGGAGCTCGGTTACACGCGCTGACCCGATCCGCATCATCCAATCGGTCATTATCGGGGTGAGCTTTCTAGGCGCGGGCACCATTATTCGCCCACGGTCGGGTGACGATGTCGAGGGGTTGACGACGGCAGCCTCCCTGCTATTTGTGGCTGTGATCGGTATTTGCGCGGGTTTGGGCAAGGTATTGCTAGCAGGCGGCTCAGCAGTGCTGGTGGTGGCTACAGTGGCCGGTCTTAAGTGGGTCGAGTCTTGGCTTGCGCACCGTCGCCAATCACAGAACTGACAATTCGTCCCCCTTTGACGCGGAGGCGCAAAGAGGCAGAGGCTCGCAGAGAGAAATGTGAAAAATCGAAAATGAAAAACCCTTTGCGCCCCTGCTTCTCTGCACCTTTGCGTTAAGAAACTATTTTCAAGTCAGTCAGCTTCTCAGACAAAAAGGTGGCGAGGAGATGCTACGACAATCTCCCCTCGCCTTTTTGCGCGCTGGCGCCAGACAGCTTCTAGGCATCTTCCAACGCAAATCCGATCTTTACCGTCACCTGCCACTCATTGACCTTGCCATCTTCGATCGTTCCACGCGTCTCCACCACTTCGAACCAGCGCATCTGGCGAATGGTTGCGGCCGCACGCGCCACCGCATTCTGCACAGCCTCATCTATACTCGTAGAAGACGATCCGGTTAACTCAACGCTCTTGTAGACTTGATTTTGCATGGTGCACTCCTTTACTTGAATGTGAATTACGCTGCGTGGGATATGTTTTTTGCGGGGCTGGCAACACCTTGCAAGGTTTCAGCACTGCGCAGGAGGTCAGGATCAAGCCGTGCTCCTTCACGGATCCAGGTTGGCGCCAGGTCAGCTTCCTCCTCTGGGCGGTTCAAGACAAAGGCTGCCACCAGCCGATTCTTCTCATCCAACCACCAGGTGCTGAAGGCGCCGCCCTCTACATCGCCGCGATGGATTGCCACGCTCGCCTCATCGGTCGCCCCCCAAAACTCATAGGAAAGATCGAACACGTCCGAGAAGAAGTAGGGAACGTGGCGATATTCCTGGCGGATGCCGAGCAGCCCGCGCGCAGCGTGTTCACCCTGCGCTTTGGCATTATCCCAATGTTCGAGGCGACGCAGCTTGCCCGTCAATGGATCGTGATAGCGTGCGATATCGCCAGCTACAAAAATATTGGGTTCAATGGTCTCCAGAAAGCGGTTGACAATAATGCCGTCGTCGACCTCGATGGGCGTGTCGCGCACAAGGTCAACATTGGGTTCCACGCCCACGCCGACCACGACAAGGTCGGCTGGCAAAGCGCGACCGCTGTCGAGGATTACTTGTGCAACCTGGTTGTCCTTTCCAACAAACGCGGTAGCCTTGCTGCCTTTGGCAAACGTCACCCCTTTTTTCTGGTAATAACGCTCGAAAAAGTGCGACATTTCCGGTGTAAAAAACGACTCCCACACCCGTTCGTTGGGGAAAACCATTGTTGTGCGCAGCCCAGCACTTTGCAGCACAGATGCCACCTCCATGCCGATGAAACTGCCGCCGATGACAACAGCCTGCTGACTATGTTCCGCTGCTGCCCGAATCCGGCGCGCGTCATCCACCAGGCGCAGCGTGTAAATCCCCTGTAGATCATGGCCAGGAACGGACAATTGTCTGGCGCTCGAGCCAGTGGCGAGCAGGAGCGCGTCATAATGGATCGCCCCCTTGTCCGTGATCAACAACTTCGCATCACAATCGACCCGCTCCACCACGGTTTCCAGAAGCACATCGATATGGTTGCGCGTGTAGAAGTCAGGTTCGTTGATCAGGATGGCGGAAAAGGATTTCTTGCCAGCTAAAAATTGCTTGGAAAGTGGGGGGCGTTCGTATGGCAATTCGTTGTCCGCCGAAATAATGCAAAGCTGAGCACTTGCCCGCTCGCCATGCTCGGCGATCTCGCGCGCGGCATAGCCTGCCGCCAGCCCGCCACCTACGATTACGTACTTGTATTGTTGTTCAGTCATGCCTGTCCCTTCAGTTGGTTAATGGCTCCAGTTGGTTGGCGCCTTCAGTAAAATGACTCCTTGCCCCGGTTCGTCGAATTCTGCCCGAAAAGCAGCAGGTGGGCAAGCATCAATATGTGCCGGGCGGGTCGCTGGCAGGAAACGATTGCCAGGAAGCTTCTTCCACGGGATCGTGCGGGCGCTCCATCCACTGCCGAGTCGCCCGATTGTCCCTATATTTGTGCACTGCATCGGCCAACGTGGCATGACGTGTGTCCACGTTGGCTTTGTTGTAGAGGAGACAGAAACCCGTCAAGCCCCGGTAGATCAGGTAACCGCTGGCAGCGGCCATTGCCAGGTAAACGATCAGCCGCCGCGACAACAGAAAGAGACCGAGCGCACCGACCAGAATCGAGCCGATCCGTTCCCAGTCATTCAAATTCATCGGTTCGGACATAGGGCTTCGTACAGCAGCGTTGCCGGACTGAGCGGCTGCTGTATCACCTGTAAATGACGCGCGATTTGTCGATTCGCTTGAGATAGGGGTGGCATTGGTCTGTGTGCTTGTTGTCATGGTTTGCCTCACTTCAGCTTGTGCGTCGATTCCAAAAAGTGTTACTTTAGGCGGATAAAAGCAGGTACGCCCGCGCTATCCAGCTCCGCTTGGGTGAACTGCGCTTGCGGACCGGCAACTACAGTCCAACCAGTGTCAGATTGGGTGGATGCGGCATCATCCGACAGCGCCTGTTTCTGCAAATACATCAACATGGCGCCATCGGCTGAATCTACAGCGACAGGAGCGATCTGCACACGCGCCCAGTCGTTTTCAATCTGGTCGATCGTGGCTTCATACGCGGGGATGTCGCTGTCCAAAACAAAGAACGAAAGTGCGAGGTTTTTGATCTGCTCTTCCTCAACAGGCGTTGCATTGTTTGATTGGGAAGCGCAGCCAGCAGCCAGAACAAGCAGCAAAATAAGAGCAAGGAGACTACCGGCCTTGCGCTGCAAAAACTTCCTGTGGAAACATCGGGGCAAACATCGGTTGCGAGTGACTGGTTTCATGCGCTTGTTTTTCCTTGTGATGTTGGTTGCACCACAGGCTCGGCTGGCGGCGCATCAGCCGTGTCTGAGTTGCCATTTAGCTGTTCGTCGCTGCGCACCTCAACATCGCTGCCGTTGTGGCTGCGCATGAGGGTGGCCACCTGCTGGGTCTGCTCCTCTGCTGCGTAGACGACCAGCAGGAATTCGCCGCGCTGCACGCCTACTGTGTAGCGTTGCGTGTTTTCTTCCGCTACCCCCCAGCCAATCAACATGCCCAGAAAGGCGCCTTGCGTTGCACCAATGCTGGCGCCGACCGCGGTGGAGCCAATGACCGTGGTGGCGGCGGCCAGGGCCACGACTGCGCCGACGCCCGGCAAAGCCAGGATGCCGATCCCTGCGATCAGGCCGAGCAGACCGCCCACCAACGAACCACCCAACGCGGCGACGCCGGCGCTGGAGGTGGAAAGCTCGGCCTTGCGGTCGCCCAGCACTTTGTCCACCAGTTGCTCTGTGGTCACCACAGTCAGTTGTTCGTCAGTGAAGCCAAGCGCGCGGAGCGTTGCCATAACCTCTTGCAGATCGGCCTGTTGTGCAAATAAGCCAAGCACCACATTGCTTGTCTGGCGCTTGAAACGTGTGCCCGTAAAGGTGTAGGTGGCCTGGATTTGCGCCTGTTGCTCTGTGATGCGGCTGCGCAGCCATGAGGGCAGATCGGCGTCTTTGAGCGCCGCCTCATACTGAGCCAATAGCCGCTCGTCCGCCTTCTGACATTCCAGCACCAAGTAGCGGTCGGTGAGCGTCGGCTCGATCGTCAATGCTGCCGTGACTGTGGTAAAGCCGCGGCGCAGGCTGGCGCCAAGACTGTCGCCTTGGCTGGCAAGCGTCGCGTCGGCATCGTCTGACGGCTGGACTCCATCTGGCTGGGCTCCATCTGGCTGGGCTCCATCTGGCTGAGCACTGTCCAGTTGCTGGGCCAGCTCGGTGCGCTCCTGCGCCCGCGCCCGCAACAACGCACCGATGCTATCATGCGCGGCGTTGATGGCAGAGGCATGGTAAAATTCAGCATTCTCTTTAAGCGCCAGCTTTAAGTCAGCAATGGTTTGTTGTGTGACTTTTTCATTGGCCATGCGTAGACTCCTTCTCGTCTCGTTGCAATTTCTTTTCCCTGAAGTGCAGAGCGGTTAGGACTTGCCTAAGACATTGAGCAAATCACTCAACGAGGGATCGGGAAGTGAAACCCGCTCCCACCCATTGACTTTGGGAGCAGTAAAAACGTCAACATAATCACCATCCTTGCTGACAGCCATGACATGCAGCCCAGGGTGCTGGCGCATGACTTCTTCCACATCTGGCGACAATTGACCTTTGAGGTTTCGAGAAACGACCAACCAGCGTGCATCAAGCATATCCACGAGATCACGCAGGTTCTCAGCATCACCAAATTCAAAGATATAATGCGTCTCAGGAAACTTTTTAAGCGCGCGGTGCATGATCTCACGCATCATACGTGGCTGATTGGCCAGCAGGATCACATTAAATTTTTGGGGAGCACGCCTCATTTGGCCGTCATTTGTCATGATAAACGTCGCGATTTCACTCTAACTGTTCTACCTGTCCTGATTCATCTGCTGGTGCACAGGCAAGAGGCAAAACTACGATTCTTCGCCTGCCTACCCCAGACTTGCCTATCCAGGTGAAGAAGCGCGGGGGCGATGACAAGTCCACAAACGAGTGTAACAATTTGCACCTTGGATGGCTATGTACAAAGATATACGTGCGAGGCATAAACATCCACATGAGTTGAGAGAATTATGCGCGACGCCGCCATCCCCCGCGCGGTGGGCATATAAGCGACCTCGACCCGCTCAGAAGGAGAAACTCCGTGCGTGTCCTTATTACCGCCGCCAATGGCAAACTTGGCGCGTATGTGATCCGCGCGCTGGCGCGCGAGCATGACCTTGTCCTCTTTGCCCGTCATCAACCAGACGCCGAATTCAACGACCTGCCGTGGATTCAGGGCGACATCACTTCCCTCGACGATTGCCGCCGCGCTACGCAGGGCATCGACGCCATCCAGCATCTGGCTGCGCAGCCCTGGCCAACCGACCACCCGCAGATGCGCGAGCAGGCGCAGGCTGAAGGGCTGGAGATCGAGACGACCTTTCACGCCAATATGGTCGGCGTCTACAACCTTATGCAGGCCGCGGCAGAGGCGACCGTGCGCACCGTGGTGATGGCGGGCAGCAATTGCGCGCTGGGTCATGGCTTTCGCATCAGCGCCACGCCCTTCCCGCACGCATTCCTGCCCATTGACGAGACGCACCCGACCTGGCCCGAGGACTCCTACAGTTTTACCAAGCGCGCCGGCGAAGATCTGCTCGCCAGCTATACGCGCGCGTACGGCATCCGCACCTATGTGACACGCATCGCTGGCATTTGCCCGCCGGCGCGACGACGCCAAATGCTGGCCGATGCCACCCCCACCACCGCGTGGGATCCGTGGCTGTGGGGGTGGGTGGGCAGCGAGGACGTGGCGAGCGCGCACCGCCTGCTGATGGAGCAAGCTGACGAATTGCCTCCCCACGATGTATACTTTCTCAATGCTGATGACACCACCGCGCTGGAGCCGACGCGGGATCTGATCGAGTGCTTCCGTCCCGATCTGCTGCCGCTGGCGCGCAAGCTCGACGGGTATGCGTCGCTGATAACCTGCACCAAACTCAAAGCCGCCACAGGGTGGCGCCACCAAACAACCTGGAGAGAATTTCAATGAACAATTATGTGCGGCTGGGGATCGTCGGCGCGGGCAGCATTGCCCTGCGTGGCCATTTTCCACACCTGACTATGGCAGATGTGCGCGACCGCGTGCGCATCACCGCCGTGTGCGACCCGGTGCTGGCGCGTGCACAGGCTGCGGCAGCCAAGTACAACGTGCCCGCGGCCTATGCCACGCTGGAAGAACTGCTGGCGGCCGGCGACGTGGATGCCGTCTCCCTTTGTTCGCCGATTGGCGTGCACTATGAACAGGGCATGTTGGCAGTCGAACAAGGCGTACATGTTCACTTCAACAAGAGCATGACCACGACCGTGGACGAGGCCAACCGCCTGATCGACGCGGCGCAGGCCAAAGGCGTCAAGCTGGTTGCTTCGCCCGGCGAAATGCTGCGCCCGCGCCACCAGCGCATCAAACAACTGATCGACGAAGGCGCGTTGGGCCGCCTGACCTGGGCCGTGACCGGCTCGGCCTTTGGCACTTATCATGAGGATGAATCTTCGGTGCGCAGCGGCGATGACCCGCTGACCAACATCAACCCGGCCTGGTACTTCCGCAAGCCAGGCGGCGGCCCGCTCTACGACATGACAGTTTACGGGTTGCACGCCATGACGGGCATCCTAGGCCCAGCCAAGCGCGTGACCGCCTTCTCCGGCGTGCGCGTGCACGAACGCGAGTTCCGGGGCCAGATGCTGCCCACCGATATGGACGACAACACGTTGATGGTGCTTGACTTTGGCGATGCATTCTTTGCTTTTGTCTACGGTGTGGCCGCGGGCGGGCTGCCGAATATGGGGCGACCGCTGATCTATGGCGTCGACGGGGTGATCAATGGCTCGACCATCAATGGAAAGCCCATCGAATACGCAGGCATGGAGCTTGACGCCGAGTTTGGCATGAACGGCTCCCTGCCCCATGTCGTCGGCCACCATCGCACGATGGAGGAAGCACACGTCTACGAGGATGTGATGCAACTGGTCGACTGGGTGCTGGACGACAAGCCGACCAATGCCACCGCCGAGCACGCCCGCCATGTCGTCGAGATCTTCGACGCCGCCTACCGGTCCGCGGAAACAGCCCAGGCGCAAACACTTCGCACCACGTTCTAAACCAAATTCAAAGGGAAAAAGCCATCCACAGATGGCACAGATGATACAGAGCTTAATTCAGGTTTTTATCTGTGAAATCTGTGCTGTCTGTGGATACGCTTTTCTCTCGCGCGATTTCCCACGCGTGGCGATGGGCAAAGTAGCGCTCCAACACCCTCTCGACTTCTCCGGCGTTGCTGGTCTCGACGAGCGCGCGGCGCAGCGTGCTGGCGCCCGGCACCGCGCGCGCATACCAGCCAAGATGTTTGCGCATCGACAGAAAACGGTATGGATTCTGCTTGCTGATCCAGGCCTCGTGCACCCTGGCTTGTTCCAGAGCAATCCGCAGGTGAAGATAGCGATCCTGTAAATGCGACCTGTCAGGCGTATCCGGCTGAAAAATAAATGGGTTGCCGTTGCTGCCGCGCCCGATCAGCACGCCATCCAGACCGTAGTGCAGCGTGCGTTGTAGCGCCTCCTGGTGGGAGAGCACATCGCCGTTGCCCAGGATCAGCGTCTTGCTTTGGCGAGCGACGTGAGCTGCCGCGCCGATTTCATCCCAACTTGCCGCGCCGCGGTAGCCTTGGGCCAGGGTGCGCCCGTGGATGGCGATAGCGGACGGCTCGCTTTCCAAAAGGCGTGGCACCCATTCCTGCACTTGCGGTGCATCATACCCAATGCGCGTCTTGACGCTCACTGGAATAGGCCGCCGCGCCTGGAATGCAGCGGGCAGCGCGCGCCGGCGCGCCTCAACCTGGGCAACGAGGTGCGCGGGCGCGTCCGCGTCATCGCGCAGCGTCGCGCCCTGCTGCCACGCGGCGACGCCTGCCTGGGTGGCTTTTACGATCTCCTGTGCAAGCGATGGCGACCGGATCAGCCCGGCTCCCGACCCCCGGTGTACAATGCTCGCCGCAGGGCAACCCATGTTGATATCGATGCCATCGAAGCCCAGCTCGCACAACATCACCGCCATGCGTCGAAAACGGTCAGGCGTGTGCCCATAAATCTGGGCAATGATCGGGCGCTGGCTCTCGTCGTAGAGAAAGTCCTTCATCATGCCTGCATCGCCGATGTCGAGCCGCTCCACCGCCACGAATTCCGTGTAAACCACCGCCGGACGCCCAAATTTTTTCTGAACGTGGCGACACGCATGATCAGTGACGCCATCCATCGGCGCCAGACCCAACAGGGGGCGCGGCGCTCTATCCCAAAAAGTCTCCGTCATGACGCTCTCACGTAACCAATCAAGAAATCAAGTAAACATGGAAGGATAGCGGCAGAACGCAGTAGTGTCAATATACAGGGAAAGTGTTAGGCGTCCCAGGAATCTGGCGAGTTTGGCGCCGGGTAAGCCAAAGCGAACGCCAAGCCCACGCTCGCCAAATATCCAGCAAATGTCGCACACGTTTCGACCAGGAGGACGTTGATCGCGCGCGGTGAATCACGGCAAAATTGTGCCCATGTGACTGGCCCGCAGCCACATGGCGCAATCGATTCAACCGCTTGAAAGCAGCCTTGATGTCCTCCGAAAATACACAGATAAGCCACCACTCGTCCGACTCATACCGCACTCTGTTAGCGCAGGCCAGGCGTCAGCGCCGCCTGTTGAGCGTGCACTGGGAGTTGACCCACCGCTGCAACGAGCGCTGTACGCATTGCTATCTTGACGTGCAGCCCCCACAGATGCACCCGACAGACGAATTGACGACTGGGGAGTGTCTGCGCGTACTCGATCAGATGGCTGCACTGGGCGCGCTTTACCTGACCTTGTCGGGCGGCGAGGTGCTGCTGCGCCGCGATTGGCAGGAGATCGCGACCGCCGCCCATGCTCACCGCTTTGTGTTGCGCATCTTCACCAATGGCCTCGCCATCACGCCGGCAGTCGCCGCGCGGCTGGCCGCGGTTCACCCGTATGCGGTGGAGATCAGCGTCTATGGCGCGGACGCCGCGGTGCATGATGCCATTACCCGCCGCGCGGGTGCGTTTACGCGGACGCGGCGCGCGTTTGTGCTGCTGGCCGAGCGCGGCGTGCGCACTGTCCTCAAGACCCCGTTGATGGCAGACAACATCGACCAGTTCGATGCGCTGCGCGCGCTCGCCGCCGAGTTGGGCGCCACTTTTCGTTATGACCTGGTGCTGACTCCAAAACGCAGCGGCGATCGGACGCCCCTGCGTCATGCCTTATGCTACGCTGACCTTGTCGAGCACTACCGGCGCACGCTGCCCGCAGCAGCCTCCGCATTTGCAGCGCCACACGCACCCGGTTGTCGTCTCTGCAACGTGGGACACAACGCATTGGTAATTACCCCCAACGGCGATATCTATCCTTGTCTGGAACTCCCGATGGTGGCAGGCAATGTGCGCCGAGCGTCGTTGCAAACCATCTGGGAAGAAGCGCCCATCTGGAAAACGCTGGGCAACCTTCACGCCGATAAACTGACGGTCTGCGCCGTCTGCCCACTTGGCAGCCTTTGTCATCGTTGTCATGGGTTGGCGCACTACGAACATGGCGACCTGCACGCCCCCTCCACCATCCATTGCACACTGGCCTTGGCGCGTCGCCAGGCATTGTTGGAGCGCGGGCTGGCGACGCCAAACGAACTGCCACTGACCGTGCATTTAACTTCACTCAAAACGTCATTAGAGACCAAACCAATGGCAGGGAATACAGCCCTAAGCAATATCAGGCGCGCCTGACAGGCCATCAGCGTTCGTGGAAGCCACCAGGGGGAGACAATATGCAACCTCACTCGCGCCAGGATGAAACACCCACGCCAGAAGCGCTTGCCTCACCTGAGCCTTCTGACGAAGGAGTGATGGCCTATGAACCGCCGGCCATCGTCTATCGCGCTCCGCTTGAAGTGACCGCGGCCTTTTGCGATCCCTATGCGGGTGGGAAAACACCGGTCGATAGCTGCATGACGGTGATCAATAGCTGAGGAGGCGCCCGATGAATGCATGGATATGGCGGGGGCTGATTGTGATTCTCAGCTTGGGACTGGTGGGAACGAGCCAGCCATTGAAGGCAGCGCCGCTAGATGCCTGCCAGGCAGCGGTCAGCGCAGACTGGGCGACCGCGACAAACTGGTCGTGCGGGCACGCGCCGACCAGCGTCGATGCAGTGATGGTTCCAGCAGGCGTCACGCTCGCGGTCAACGCCGACAGCGACGTGGGCGACCTCACACTGGCGGCGGGAGGCACGCGGATTTCTTTTAACAACGGTGCCATGTTGAACATCCATGGCACGCTGGCGACAACCGCCACCGCGACGTCCAGCCTCATCACGGGCAATGGCCGTGTTCGCATGGTCGGCGGCTCCCGGCAGCTTTTTGCGCCAAACTGGAGTGCAGGAACATCAGGACTGCGGCTTGAGATCGCATTGGACAGCGGCGCCGTCGGCGTCTCCGCGCAAGGCGTCAAAGGCGGTGAAATCCTCATCAGCAGCGGCGCGTTCAGCACAACGAACGCCGTGCGGCCCGATAACGGCGCCAGCAATACCGGCAGTTTACATATCGCCGCCGGCACCGCCCTGATGACCGCAGGCGAGATTGAGCGCACCGGCGCGAGCGGCGAACAGGCCGCGTCGATCGTCGTGAGTGGGACACTCGAAACCAGTGGATCCCGGCTAAGCGCCAACAACATCACCATTGGCGCCGGCGGCCTTCTGCGCGTCAAACGCGCCGCCGGGCTGACGATCGCCGGTGCGATCAGCTATAGGGAAGGCAGCACCCTGGAATACGCCGGCAGTGTCGCTCAAACAACCGGCGGCGAATTGACCACGACAGCCGCCGCGCTCCGGGTGGCCAACGCGTCCGGCGTCACGCTGAACAAAAGCACGACTGTCAATGGCGAGCTTGCTCTCAGCAGTGGCGCGCTCACCACAGGCGCCTACACGCTCACACTGGGCGAACTAGCCACCTGCACCGGCGGCTACGAAGTGATAGGAACTGTCCAGCGGCTCGGCCCGGCGCTGGCGACGACAGCTTGTTTCGGCCACCCGCACACATCGCTGACCTTTACTTCAGGCGCGCCGCCAGTGAGCGCCGCCATCCAACTGAGCCGCGGGACGCCGCCTTTTGCCGGCGCAGTGGCGCGACAATACACGGTGAGTGCTCCCGGTTTCACCGGCGCGGCCACGATCCGGCTGCACTACCTCGACAGCGAGTTGAACGGCGCCACCGAAGCCAATCTCCATCTCTGGCGCTTCGACGGTAGCCGGTGGCGGTTGATGGGGCGCAGCGCCATTGACGCCGACAACAATTATATTGAATTAGCGGGCGTGACTGCCTTCTCCGACTGGGCTATCGCTGAAAAAGGCGAACCGACCGCGGTCACCGTAGTCGACTTCCAGGCTGAGAGGCACGTTGACGGCGTACATCTGCGGTGGGAAACCGCGGACGAAACGCTCAACGCCGGTTTCCATGTACTGCGCAGCGAGTCACATGAAGTGCACGGTGCGCGCATCACCACTGAGATGATCCCTTCGCAGACCGCAGGCAGTGTAGGCGGCGCCCTCTATCACTATATCGACGCCACGCCAATGATGGCCACCAAACGCTTCTATTGGCTGGAAGACGTCGAGCTGACCGGCGCCACCGCACGCCATGGCCCGGTTGTTGTGCAGCAGACGTTGGTATGGCTGCCTTTGGTGGCGACGACGGCGTCAGAGTAGCGGACAAAGGCGTAGCAGCCAGGAAATATGGGCGCTGGAGAGAGCGTGGAAGACAGGATGTAGTCAATGCGAGGAGCGTGGGTTGCGACATGGTTGACATGCGCCTTGACCACTCTGGCGGGGATGCAGCACGTGGGCCTGCCCGCAGCAGCTCAGGACATGCACGACGCCCTTTCGCCAGCCGCTGGCGTGCGCGTCGTCACCGCCGCGGCGACTGGCCTGCTGCTCGAAGTGACGACGCCCCTGCCCAGGCTGGAGGCGCGCCTGCATCATGGCGCGCAGGCAACTATCATCACACTGCCCGGCGCAATCACTGACGCACAGCCAGACGCGCTGCCACTGCCCATGCTTGGCGTGTTGGCTGCGCTTCCCCCTGGACACACCGCCACGATGCGGGTTATCGAGGACGAACGCACGGTGATGTCCCTGCCCGCGCCGCTGTGGCGCAATGCGCCGCTGGCTCACCTCGACGCCGCGACCGCCGCGGCTGACGGCGGCGCTGGTCACCCACTGGACGACCGCCCACGAAACACAGCGCCAATGGTGAGTAAACCGTTCCTTGGCGCTGCAGTTGATGCCACGCAGACGCCAGCCCAGATCGAAGGCATCGAGCGCTGGCGCAGTCAGAGCGTGGCGCGTCTCCGTTTCCGCCCGGTGGAACTCACTGAGCAGGGTGCAGAGCTCATTGTGCATCGCCGGCTGCTGGTGGCGTTGGATTTTGTGAGCAATGACTTCTCCCCTTTGGCGGCGGAGACCACGTTGAACACCCACATCGACGAAGGCGCGTTCGAGACAGTCATGGCGGCGGCGCTTGTTAATTACGCCCAGGCGCGCGCCTGGCGCTACAAAGAAATATCCAGCACGACGATGACAGTTGCCAATCCCCAGCATGACCGCCGCTGGCGTGTGGAGGCGCCAGAGAGCGGCATGGTGCGCATTGACTGCACTGCGCTGGCAGCAGCCGGCGCGGCGGTGACAGATGCGCCGCCGGCGCGCTGGCGCGTGCAGCGTGACGGCAAATATGGCCCAACCCTCGCCACCAGCGCCCTCAACGACAACGGCGACGACCGCTGTGACGCTGGCGAATATCTAATCTTCTATGCCGATGTCCAGCCCACGCGCTACGCGGCCGGCGCCAGCTTCTGGCTGAGCATCACCAGCGAGCCGGGCCCGAGGATTCAAGTCGAATCGCCGGCGCCAGCCGCTATGCCTCAGGAAAGTTATCTGCACCGCGACCGCTACGAAAACAACCGCCTTTACTACAGCTATATCCCGCTGCAAGACGGCGCTGAACATTGGTATTGGGACATTCTGACGCCAGCCACCAGCACCACGCGCAGCTATCCATTCACCGTAACCGAAATAGTCAACATCGGCGACGCGCACCTTGTCTTCGACCTCGCTGGTTACGATGGCGCTCACGCCACGCAGATTACGGTCAACGAGCAAAGCGCGGGCCTCTACGCCTGGAGTGGCCGGATCGCACACACTATCGAGGTAAACGTTCCCGCCACGTGGCTGCACAACGGCGCCAATATGGTGCGCGTGGCTGCGCTCGGCGCTGCGCCCGATCTCCAATACGTGGACGCCTTCGCCGTCAACTACGCGCGACGTTTGGTCGCTCAGCACGACCAGCTACGCTTTACTGCTCCGCGCGGCCATCACATGGAGATCGAAGGCTTTAGCACGCCCGATGTCGCAATCTATGCGCTGGGCAACCCTGGCTCCCCGCGCCGCGTCGCCGTTTCAGTCACCCAACCCTGCCCGTGCCGCGCCCGCTTCGACGCTTTGGCGGATGACAATACGACTTACCTGGCGATCACCACTGCCCGCTATATCTCGCCCACTCTCCTAACCGCCGCGCCTGCCGCCGACCTTGTGGCGCCAGCCGCAGGCGCGGACCTCCTGATCCTCACGCCGGCTGATCTGGCGCCAGCGTTGGCGCCGCTCGTCGCTCACCGCCGCGCCAGCGGTCTGCGCGTGCGCGTGGTGGACATCCAGTCTATTTACGATGAGTTTGGCGACGGACGCACCGACCCGGAGGCTATTCAGCACTTTCTAAACCACACCTTGCGCGCATGGCCGTCACCCGCGCCAGCTTATGTGCTGCTCGTCGGTGACGGAACTTACGACCCGCGCGGCTACCTTTCAACACCACCCACAGGGGCTGTCCCTGCCTTTCTGCGCCTCGTCGATCCAGTCATCGGCGAGACGGCAAGCGACAACCGCTATGTGACGGCGACGCCAGCCAGCCAACTGCCGCAAATGATGATCGGTCGCCTCCCAGCGCGCACGGCCGCGGAAGCGACGACTATGATAGCGAAAATTCTGGTGTTTGAAGCTGCCCTGCCCAGTGCGACGTGGCGACAGCGCGCCATCATCGTGGCGGACAATGCCTATCAAAGCGATGGCAGCGCCGACGCCGCTGGCAATTTCTGGGCGATGGGAGATCGCGCCGCCAACCGGCTGGAAAGCGCCGGTGTGACCGTCGACCGCTTCTACTACAATCCATGTGCGGCCACGACCGCCAGCGTCTGCGCCCTTCCCGACCCGCCCTATCCACGCTACGCCGACGCACCCGCGCTGACCGCGGCGTTCCAGACCGCGGTGCACGCGGGGCGCGGGCTGGCGATCTACACAGGTCATGCCAGTCCGTTGAGTTGGGCCGGCGCGCCTGCACTTCTGCACACAAACGATGTCCGCGTGCTCGACAGCGGCGACAGACCTTTTGTCGCGCTGGAGATGACCTGCTACACCGGCTTCTTTCATGGCCCACGCGACGCCCTGGCCGAGACATTGCTGCGCGCCGAGGGTGGCGCGGTGGCTTCCTGGGCGTCGAGCGGACAGAGCATGGTGCGTGGGCAGGATGTGCTGCTGGAGCAGTTGTTGGCAACTTTCCTGGCCGACACAAAGGAGGCGGTGACGCTCGGTCAGGCCATATTGGCGGCCAAGCTTCATCTCTACGGCACAGGCGCCGGCATTTATGGTGAGGCGCTGGATACTTTTCACCTCTTTGGCGACCCGTCGCTGCTGATGCGTGAGGCCGCGCCGCCGCCAACTCCTACACCAGCATCGACCGCATTGACGCCCTCCGCGCCGCCGACGACAGCAACGCCGATGCTTACCATGCCTGCCCCAACTGCTACGTCAATCACTGTTTCGCCCTCGACGCCGACGCCCGCCATCCCTCCACCCCTCTTTGACACACCCCTGCTCTCTCCAACAAGTGCACCCATTTCGGACAAACATGGGCGCATCTTTTTGCCCATCGTGCAACAAACAGATCCTCTCACCCCGGCTACAGCACAGGAAAGCGAATAGTTATGCACCCGTCAGATCCATTCGTCCCTCTTCCCTCGCCTTTCGTTTCTGCTTCTTTCTGGATACCTGTGCGCGGGGCCAGCATGAGGCCGCTGCTGCGCCCAAACGATCAGGTGTTGGTGAATCTTTCCCTCCCCTGGACATGCGGCGATGTCGTCGTCGTGGGGGCGTTGCGTGGTTTACTCGTGCATCGCATTGTGGCAGTGCACAGCGAGCAGGGCCGGCTCGAAGTAGTGACCAAAGGCGACGCCGTCGAACGTTGTGACCGTCCCACGCAAGGCGCCTCGATTATCGGTGTGGTGACCCGCGCGCGGCGTCGGCGCTGGGGCCGGTGGATAGAATGGCAGGTGCGCCATGCGCTGGGATGAGATCGATTGGGAGAGCGTGGATTGGTCGTGGGCGCGCGACGTTGGCCGCCGTGAACGGCTCCTGCCGCTCTGGTATGCCATGCTGCGCCGGCAGAATCGGCTGCACGTGATTCCACCGGATGTGCGCCAGGTCATGCAACGCGCTTATTACGCCACACTGGCCGCCAATACGCTGGCCCTGGAAGAGGCGGCGCGACTGTGGGCGCGCTTCGCCGCACAGGGAATCGACGCCGTCGCGTTGAAGGGCGTGGCGCTGCTGGCCACGATTTATCAGGATCGCGGCGTGCGACCCCTGGGTGATATCGACCTGTGGGTGCGCGCACAGGACGCAGCAAAAGCCAAAACGACGCTGCGCGCAGCCGGATACCACGCGCTGCCCTATCAAGACGTGCGCGGGCCACAGCGTTTTCTAGCAGAACGCACTTTTATGCGCAGCACAGCGCCGGCGATGCAGGTCGATCTGCACACGGCGCCATGGGCGCGCCCCGCTCTGCACTCCGCGCCCCTGACCACCTGGCTCTGGTCACATACGCAGATCGTCGAGACAGAGAGCGGGCCGCTGCGCGTGTTCGACGCCTCCGCACAACTGGTGCATCTATGCCTCCATGCCACGCAACATGACGAAGGCCGGCTGCGGCCATTGCGTCTGCACGATCTGGCGGTGATATTGGCCAAAGCGCCGCCTGAATGGGCTGAGGTAACCATGATCGGAGAGACAGCGCAGGTGACGCCAGCGCTCGAACAAGCAATGGACGCGACTTTGAGCGCGTGGGGCGTGGCCGCGCCAGCCGGGATGAGCTGGCCTGTCACTTCCCGGCGTGCACAGTTGCGCTGTGTGCTGCTGGCCAGCGAGCAGCGCGCCGTGCGCTGGCTGGTCGATGGGTGCGCGCTGCGCGATCCGCGGGCGACGGTGGCGCTATGGTTTGCCGTGCTCTGGCCAGCGCGTGAGTATCGTGCGTGGCGCGCCGTGACCAGAAGGCGGTCAAAGGCAGATGCGCTGCCAGACTCGACTACGCCCCGCTAAGCATGAACATACGATGCATGTGAGGAGAAAGACATGAATACAACGCTCCGGCTGCGAATTGGGGAAACGCGCCTCAGCCTGGAGATTGGGCGGCTGCCGGCGGCCACGCTGGATGACCTGGAGCGACGCTACGCAGCTTTTGCTGAGCCGGATATGGCTGCATTGCCCGGAGACGTCCCGCCATTCCACCTGGCCATTCGTATGCGGCCCGGCGCGCCCTTTCTGCCCTGGCGTGCACATACCGCGCTGCCGCTGCGCACACGGCGCGTGGGGCGCTTTGTGCTCTGCCAGACGCCAAACGAGGCAGGCTGTTTTGATCTGACAAAACGTTGCGGCCGCGTAACACTGCGACCCGCCGGCAATGTGGAGAACTGTCTGCGCGTGCTCGTGGGGTGGGACGCGGCGCAGCGCGGCGGCCTGCTGCTGCACGCCTCTGGCGTTCTCCGCAAGGAAGGCGCTTTTGTCTTCTTTGGGCCGTCGGGCGCGGGCAAATCGACGGTGGCGCGGCTGTCGGCGTCCTGGCCAGTGCTTAGCGACGACCTGGTGCTTATCGAGCGCGTGGCCGGCGGCTATCTGGCGTGTGGCGCACCCTTCCGCGGGAACGAGTGGACCGCGCCGCGGCTCAATTGCCGCGCACCACTTACAGGGTTGTTGGCGCTGGAACAGGCCCCGCACCATGCCCGGCTGCCACTGCCTCCCAGTGCGGGCGCCGCGCGCCTGGTGGCAGCGACGCCTTTTGTTACAACTTGCCCGCACGGAGCAGCGCTGGTGCTCGCTTCGGCGTTGGCGCTGACCGCAGCCACACCGGTGGCGCGACTGCAATTTCGCAAAGACAAGAACTTCTGGGAGGTGCTCCATGCTTGAGACAAGCAGGATGGTGATGCAACATGCACAGGCCGCGGCGCGCACAGTCGAAGGACAGGCGCTGATCGTGTTGACGCGCAGTGGTGAAGTGCTTGTGCTCAACGCCAGCGGAACCTGGCTGTGGGAGCTGCTGGCGGAAGCGCAAACAGTGGGCGCCTTGGCCGCGCAATTAGCTGCGCAATTTCACCTGGGATGGAGTCAAGCCATGGCCGACGTCCAGACATTTGTGGCCAGCCTGCTGGAGGTGGGCGCGGTCGCTTGGGTGGAAGCGCCCTAGGCAAAGACAGGGTGGGATCGCGATGATGGTGGACGCCCATCGCAGCGCCGCCAACTTGCTCCATCCCCCCTGCTCTGCTATACTCGCTCTGATGGAGAGGTCGCATAGTCTGGCCTAGTGCGCGGGCCTGGAAAGCTCGTAGGGTGCAAGCCCTCGAGGGTTCAAATCCCTCCCTCTCCGCCAGAACAAGGCAGCCGCCCGCGGCGCGGTGGCAATATTGACCGATTGGCGCTGCCTGGTTATATTCGTGTGTTTTCATAGCTTCGTCAGGCGCTGGGTCCTGTGCGGCAGAACACTGTGAACTCCGCCAGGGTCGGAAGGCAGCAACGGTAAGCAGACCGTTCTGGGTGACACGGGGCAGCCTGGTGACCTGGCGGAGCTATGAAAGCACACGAATTTTTGTGCCTGTATAGATTGAAGGGCCTGTATAGATTGAAGGGCCTGTATAGATTGAAGGGATAGTCACGAATATGATTGCCGTTGCGAGCAACGTTCTTATGAACGGCTCATCTGTCGCCACCCCCCCCGTCCTCTATCTTGCCCGTCACGCCACACCGGACTGGAACCGCAAAGACATTCGCTACGATGTAGCGCCTGGCCCCGACCTCATCCCGCAAGGGGAAGAAGAGGCGGCGCAACTCGGCGTCTTCCTGCGCGACGCGGGCGTGACGCGCATTGTCGCCAGTCCGTTGGTGCGCACGCACCGCACCGCGCAAATCGCCGGTGCGATTGCGGAGGCGCCGGTGACCATCGACGAAGCTGTGCGTGAGTACAGCCGCGAGGAAAACGACCAGATTGTTTTCGACCGCTTCCACTCACGGCTCGCCGCGCTGTTCCGAGAAGCGGCCAACCAGGGGCCTATCGCCATCGTCACCCACGGCGGGCCTGTGCGCGTCCTGCTGGAACGGTTCGGCATCGACCGCGATCAACTGTGGCACTATCGCCGCCAGTTCGACCATCAGAACCCATTGGCGCCCGCGGCGGCATGGGAGTTGACGCGCGCCGCGCCCGATGCAGCCTGGCACATGCGTCTGGCTTTCTCACCGACGCCTTTTGCTGAATATCTGCCTGCGGTGCGTGATGTCTGATTTCTTCACCAAACTTGAGACCGCGGCGCAGCGCAATCAATCCTTGCTCTGCGTTGGCCTCGACCCGGCGCCCGACCAGATTCCGCCTGCCTATCGCGGCGCACAAACCACCGCAGAGGCAATGCTGGCCTGGAACCGAGCCATCATTGAACAGACCGCAGACCTGGTGTGCGCGTTCAAACCCAATATCGCCTTCTATGAGGCGTTGGGTGCGGCAGGCATGGAAGTGCTGCGGGCGACGCTGGCCGCGATCCCTGGCGACGTGCCTGTTATCCTCGACGTCAAGCGCGGGGACATCGGCAGCACCGCGGCCGCGTATGCCACGGCCTGCTTCGAGGAGCTCAAAGTAGACGCGGTCACGCTGAGCCCTTATTTGGGACGTGACAGCATCGCCCCTTTTGCGCGCTACCACGACAAGGGTCTTTTTGTGCTCTGCCATACCTCCAACCCCAGCGCGGATGAGTTTCAAGCGCTGGAGATCGCAGATTGGCGCAGCCTTGACCGTGAGCCAAACCAACCGCTCTATATCCATGTAGCGCGGGCTGCGGTTGCCTGGTCTCCCAATGTGGGGCTGGTGGTAGGGGCGACGTTTCCCGAAGCGGTGGCGCATGTGCGCGCGGCCGCGCCCGCGGCATGGTTTTTGATTCCGGGCATCGGCGCGCAAGGCGGCGACCTCGAGGCGACGCTGGCGGCCGGCCTGCGCCGCGACGGGAGCGGCGCAGTGATCAACGCCAGCCGCAGCATCGCCAACGCTGCCGATCCGCGCCGCGCGACGCGTGAAATGCGCGACGCGATCAACGCGGCGCGGCGCGGCGTGACGGCCGCGACCATGAGTGCCGCGCCAGTGGATGTTACAACGCAAGACGCGGCCACAAGCCATCACTTGCGCGCGCTGGTGCTTGATCTGGCTGATCTGGGCGCGGTGCGCTTTGGCAACTTTACCCTGGCGAGCGGCATCCAATCACCAATTTATATCGACCTTCGCCTGCTGGTCAGCCGTCCTGCCCTGTTGGCGCGCGCGGCTGCCGCTTACGCGGCTCTGCTGGACCGCGTCCCGTGCGACCGCATTGCAGGCGTGCCCTACGCCGCGCTGCCGATCGGAACAGCCGTGGCGATTGCGGCTGACAAGCCGCTGATCTACCCGCGCAAGGAAGTCAAAGAGCACGGGCTTGGCAAGCTGATCGAGGGCGTCTGGCAACCCGGCGAGCGCGTCGCCATTATTGAGGATTTGATTACCAGCGGCGGCAGCACGGTCAGGACTGCGGAGACGCTGCGTGCGGCGGGGCTAGTCGTCGCACACGCTCTGGTGCTGATCGACCGCGAACAGGGCGGCGTGGGCAATCTCGCCGACGCTGGCATCACTGCGCACGCCGTCCTGACGCTGACCCAGATTCTCGATATGCTAGCTGACGCCGGCCAGTTGGATGCTGCCAAGCGCCAGGAAGTGCTGGCATTTCTGCGCAAAACAAGCTGATGGTTCGCCAGACATAGAGGTTTGGGCAAGCTGGCAGCAAGGGAACGCAGATTGAGTAAGGGTTTTTAGATGAACACAGAGCCAATGAAAGCGTCAAGGCATCTGCGCCCATCTAATCCGTTCACACAGCGAGGCTCGCGCCATGACCGATCTCACCACGCGCTTTCTCAATCTCACCCTGCCGACGCCGTTGGTGCTTGCCAGCGGCATCTGGGGCACCACGGTCAGCCTGCTGGAACGCGCGGCGCTGGCCGGCTGTGGCGCGGTCACCGCCAAAAGTTGCGGCCCAACGCCGCGTCCTGGCCACGTCAACCCGTCGTGCCTGGACTGGGGGAGCGGGCTGATCAACGCCATTGGGCTGGCAAATCCAGGCGCGCAGGCCGAAGTCACTTTGTTGTCCGCGGCCCGGCAACGCTTGCAGGCGTTGGGCGTGCCGCTGATCGCCAGCATCTTTGCCGGCCCGCCTGAAGAATTCGGCGAGGTGGCGGACATTGTGGCCGCGGCGCACCCCGACCTGATTGAGGTCAACATCTCCTGTCCCAATGTCCACAGCGAGTTTGGCGAACCCTACGCGGCCAGCGCCGACGCGGCCGCCGAGGTGACCGGCCATGTCAAAGACGCCGCGCGGCGCGCGGGCATTCCCGTTGTCGTCAAGCTGGCGCCCAATGCACCGAACATCGGACGCATCGCCCAGGCAGTCGTGGCGGCCGGCGCTGACGCCCTCTGCGCCATCAACACCATGCCGGGCATGGTGATCGACGCGGAGAGCGGCCAGCCGATCCTCGCCAACCGCAGCGGCGGGCTGAGCGGGCCGGCGCTCAAACCGATCGCGCTCAAGTGCGTCTATGATGTGCGCAAGGCGTGTCCCGACATTCCGATCATTGGCGTCGGCGGCGTTACCAGCGGGCTTGACGCCGTCGAAATGATGATGGCGGGCGCCACCGCGGTGGGCGTAGGCAGCGCAGTCTATTATCGCGGACCAGCCGCGATCCGGGTGATCCGCGACGAGCTGGCGGCATGGCTTGCGGGACACAATATTACCCGCGCCGCCGATCTGTATAATCGCGCACACCGCGAGCCGATCCACCTCACCGCGCCGGCTGGCGCACCGATTCCCGTGGCTCATTGAGACGCGATGATGTATACTACTGGCGCATTGCCGGTCGATTTAACCTTGCTGGAAAGTCCTATGCCAAATTACGACACCCGCCAGGAGAGCATTGACGCCATCATCCGGCGCATCTCCGACCTCAATGAGCAGTCATTGACGCAGCTTTCGCAGTACATCTCCTATCTCAAGTGGCAAGAGGAGTTGTGGCACAGCCTGATCGAAGAAGAGCGCGTCACCGACCCTGACCAGGCGCTGCTCTGGCAGTTCGATTTTATCGAAGCGTTCCCCGCCGCGCGCAAGGTTGCCACCCGCACCCCGCAAATGATGGAGATCAAAATCGGCATGGCCTCGTGTGGGCTAGTCCAGCAGATGGCGATCTGGGAGCATCCGCCGGTTTCGGGTGCGGCCGTCTGTGAATACACCGTGCGAGCGCCCGCGGACCTGAACGCGCTCAAGCTGCGCTTTGCGGTGGGCATCCGCGATGGCGCGCTGATGGAGGGCGACAATCTTTGCGCCTTCCGCATTTATGTCAACGGCGTGCGCTTGTGGAGTACCACCAAGCAGAGCTGTAAATGGGAGCGTTTTGTCATCGACCTGCCCAGCCTTTCCGGGCAGGAGGCGGTGATCCAATTCATCACAGACGGCCTCGGCGACAATCGCTGGAACTGGGCCGTGTGGGGCGAGCCGCAGCTACTCGGCTATGGGCCAAAACGCGCTAAATAACCAACTGCACGAAGCAGGCTTTGACGCAGAGTCGCAGAGGGGCGAAGATGCGCAGAGAAAAGCCCTTTTCTGCAACTATTTCTGGAATGTTGCCGTAAGCGTCACAAATTAGCTCAATCGCTGTTCTTTGATGACTTGAAATGGGGAGAAGGGTATGGCATTTTTTGACAAACCATTGGCGGAGCTGAAAACCTATCTGCCGGAGCGGGAGGAGCCGCGTGATTTCGATGCGTTCTGGTCGCGCACGCTGGCCGATGCGCGCAGCCATGGGCTCGACCCTCTCTTTACGCCGGTCGATTATGGGCTGCGCACGGTGGAAACGTTCGATGTGACCTTTAGCGGTTACGGTGGGCAACGCATCAAAGGCTGGCTGTTGCTGCCGCGCCAGCATGAGGGCAGGCTGCCCGCGGTCGTCGAATACATCGGCTATGGCGGCGGGCGCGGCTTCCCGATCGACTGGCTGACGTGGAGCAGCGCTGGCTATGCGCACCTGATCATGGACACGCGCGGGCAAGGCAGCGCGTGGACGCGTGGGGATACGCCCGACCCGGAAGGCGAGGGCGGCAATCCACAATTTCCCGGCTTCATGACGCGGGGGGTGCTGGCGCCGGAAACCTACTACTATCGCCGCGTCTTTACCGATGCCGTGCGCGCGGTCGAGACCGCGGTGGCGCATCCCGCGGTGGACGCAAGCCGCGTGGCTGTGGCTGGCGGCAGTCAGGGCGGCGGCATTGCCCTGGCCGTGGCCGGGCTTGCGCCAGGCTTGCTTGACCACACGGTCAGCGCGGCCATGCCCGACGTGCCTTTCCTGTGTCACTATCGTCGCGCGACGGAGATTATCGACTCGCACCCTTACCAGGAAATTGTGCGCTTTTGCAAGGTGCATCGCGACCAGGTGGAGACAGTCTTCCGCACACTGGCCTACTTCGACGGCATGAACTTTGCCGCCCGCGCCAACGCCCGCGCCCTCTTCTCCGTGGCGCTGATGGACGATATCTGCCCACCATCCACGGTCTTTGCCGCCTACAACCACTATCGCGGCCCCAAAGACATCCGCGTCTATACGTACAACCAGCATGAAGGCGGGCAGAGCTTCCAGCGGCTGGAGCAGTTGCAATTTTTGGCGTAGAAATAAACGGAAAATGTGCGCAAAACAAAAGAGCGGGCGATCCCAGGGATCGCCCGCTCTTTTGTTTTGCGCTAAGTCGGGCTGATAACCCGACCTACGTATATTGTATGGCAGCCGACCTACGTCTGCCGCAGCCTGTGCGTATCAGCGCGGCTCTGGTCCGGCCACGTTCACCGTCACGTTCTGTTCTGTCTGTCCGACGCTGTATGCCACCAATTTGTACTCGAACAGCCCGACTGCGTCTGGACAGTCCTGCGCCGAACCGTTGCCCGGGCCACCCGCGACGATGGCGCCACCATTGCGCAGCAGGTTGACGCCCTGGGCGTTGTCTGTGCGCCATTCGAAGTTGACGCACTGGCCGCGCGGGATTTCATTGCTGTTGACGGTGAAGCGGCGAATTACCGGCGGCGGCGCGGGCGGCGGCGGCGCGCTGTTGACGTTGATCGTCACCTGGCGCGCATCCTGGCCGCCATCGTACTTGACAACGGTGAGCGTGTAAGTCTTTGAGTTGCCGGGGCAAACCTCGCGCGCACTGACGCCGGCCACTCCTTCCCCGTCGAGATAGACAGCCTGTACGTTGCGCACATCCCACCGGAGCGTCGTGCACTGACCGCCGCTGATGTCTGTGGCGTCGGCCCAGAAGTTGATGCTGTAGTCGGGCGCGGCGCTCACCATGATCGTGATCGTAAAATCGTGTGTGGCCCCGTTGCGATCCACCACCCGGAGCGTATAGGTCGTAGCGCGGCCTGGACAGACCGTATGTGCATCATGACCGCCAACGCCCTGCTGGTTGCCGCCGTCGACAAAATAGACCGCGTTGACGTTGTCGATATCCCAACGGATCGTCGTGCACTGGCCC